>DATFTB010000054.1:0-3357 GCA_035262325.1 Candidatus Acidiferrum sp. | reverse complement strand
GCGGGAAGCGACAAGCGCGGAACGATCTACGGCATCTACGAGATTTCCGAACAGATCGGCGTCTCCCCGTGGTACTGGTGGGCGGATGTGCCGGTCACGCCACAAAAAGCCCTTTTCGTTCGCCCGGGTCGGCACTTCCAGGGCGAACCCGCCGTCAAGTACCGCGGAATTTTTCTGAACGACGAGGCTCCCTCGCTCACCGGATGGGTTAAAGAAAAGTACGGGGGTTACAATCACGAGTTCTACGTGAAGGTCTTTGAGCTGCTCTTGCGTCTGCGCGGCAATTTTCTATGGCCGGCCATGTGGAACAGCGCTTTCAACGAAGACGATCCCCTCAATCCGAAACTTGCCGATGAATATGGAATCGTGATGAGCACGTCGCATCACGAGCCCATGCTGCGTGCGCAGCAGGAGTGGAAACGGCACGGAAAGGGCCCCTGGGACTATTCGACCAACGGAGCGGAGTTGCGCGAATTCTGGTCCCAGGGCATCGAGCGCAACAAGGACTACGAGAGCATTATCACCCTCGCGATGCGCGGCGACGGCGACCTGCCCATGTCGGCCGAGAGCAACATTCGGCTTCTCGAACAAATCGTCGCCGACCAGCGCAAAATTCTGGCCAGCAAAATGAACCCTGACCTCGACAAGATTCCCCAAGTCTGGGCGCTCTACAAAGAAGTGCAGGAATACTACGAGAAGGGCATGCGCGTGCCAGACGACGTCACCCTGCTCTGGTCGGACGACAACTGGGGAAACATCCGCCGTCTCCCGACCGACGAAGAACGCGGGCGCAGCGGCGGGGCGGGCATTTACTACCACTTTGACTATGTTGGGGACCCGCGCTCGTACAAGTGGATCAATACCAATCCCATTCCCAAGGTCTGGGAACAGATGAATCTCGCCTACCACTACGGCGCGAATCGCATCTGGGTCGTCAACGTCGGCGATCTAAAGCCCATGGAATTCCCGATGGAGTTTTTCCTTACCTTTGCCTGGGATCCCGAGGCGTGGCCGAAGGAAAAGCTTGGCGATTTCTCGAGAGAGTGGGCAACACGCGAGTTTGGCCCGGCGCACGCGTCCGAGATCGCTCGCCTCATCAGCCAGTACGGCAAGTACAACGGCCGGCGCAAACCCGAACTCCTCGAGCCGGATACGTTCAGTGTTGTCGACTACGGGGAGGCGGACCGCGTCTCCGCCGAGTTTCGGTCCGCCGTCGAACGAGCCGAACGGCTCTATGCCGAAATCCCGGAGAATCAGCGTGACGCCTATTTTCAACTGGTGCTGTTCCCGCTCGAGGCGTCGGCCCAGGTCACCGAGCTCTATATCACGGTCGGGAAAAACCGGCTCTACGCCCGGCAGCGGCGCTCGAGCACCAACGATCTGGCCGCCGAAGCTCGCAAACTATTCGAGGCCGACCGGGCTCTCTCCTCTTCCTACAACCACGAACTCTCCCACGGAAAATGGGACCACATGATGGATCAGACCCACATCGGGTATACCTCGTGGCACGATCCCCCGACGAACGTCATGCCGCAAGTGGTCGAGCGGGACATTCCCGAGGCGGCGGAAATGGGAGTTGCGATTGAAGGATCCGCTTCCGCCTGGCCCGGCGCGGCCGAAGAGCCGGTGCTGCCCCGCTTCGAGTCCTTTGTCCGCGAGCGCCGCTTCTTCGATGTTTTCAACCGCGGGCGCACGCCGTTTCGGTTTTCGGCCGCGGCAACGGAGCCCTGGATTCGCGTGAGCCCATCGTCGGGCGAGGTTCGAAAGGAAGAACGCGTGTGGGTCAGTATCGACTGGGACAAAGTTCCCGTCGGAACCAACAGCGGTTTCCTCAAGATCTCCGCATCGACGGGAGGCTCACTGAACCTGAAGCTTTCGGTTCTCAATCCTCGGGAGCCCGAGCGCGATGCGCTTCGCGGGTTCGTCGAATCCGACGGTTATGTCTCGATCGAAGCCGAAGACTTCACGGCGAAGAGGGACGCGCCGTCGGCTCGCTGGGAGAAAATTCCTGACTACGGTCGGACCGGGTCGGCGATGTCGATTTTTCCGGTAACGGCCGCGAGTGTCACTTCTTCGGAGCAGGCTCCCTGCCTCGAATATCGCATGTATCTTTTTGATCCCGGCAAGGTTGCGGTCGACGCCTTTCTTGCGCCGTCGCTCGCTTTTGTTCCCGGCCGCGGGCTCCGCTACGCCGTCTCCTTTGACGATCAGCCGGCCGAGATCATCGATGCCCTTCGCGAGAATTCATTCGAGGATTGGGCCACGTCCGTCAAAGACAACATCCGCCTCAGCAGGTCAACGCACGCATTGAGAGGAACGGGTTATCACACCTTGAAGTTCTCGATGGTGGATCCCGGAATTGTCCTCGAAAAACTGGTCGTCGATCTTGGCGGAGCGAAGCCCAGCTATCTTGGGCCTCCGCCGAGTTTCCGCGGCTCGGGAGTGGCCGAGGGCATCGAGCGCGCCCAACCCCACGTGCCAAACAAAGGAACCCAATGAGGAAAACTGTGCTCGGAGTTTGCCTAACCGCATGCACGCTTGTGTCTCTGGCTGCCTGGTTACAAGCAGCGGATTCCCGCTCTGGCGCATTGCAACTCACCCCGCAGGATGCGCTCGAGGCGCATGGCCTAAGCGTGTTTGTGTTTCACAATTCCTATCACGGCGTTTTTGGCGACGAAAAAATGAGCGGCGTCGAACTCGTGCTGCACGAAGAGCGCATTGCTACCAACGGTGACGTGCGTCTTTCCCCCACTCCCGCGCAGTGGGACCCGATTCCCAAGTTTCAGGAGCGCAAGCGGGGGCCTTCTCCGAACGAGTTGGTTGCCTCGCTCGCATACCCCGATCAACACCTGGCCTACCGCATTGCCGTGCGCCCGGAAGAAGGCGGCTTTCGCGTGGCCGTCGAGCTCGACCATGCGCTTCCCGCCGCTCTCGAGGGCAAAGCCGGCTTCAATCTTGAATTCCTGCCCACGGCTTACTTCGGAAAGTCGTATCTTCTCGACAGCTCCTTCGGCATTTTCCCGCGCCATCCCGGCGGGCCGATGGAAAAGCGAGCCGACGGTGCGGTCGAGCCCGAGCCGCTCGCCCGCGGCGGGCGCATCCTGCTTTCGCCCGAAGATCCGTTGACGCGCGTCAGCATTACCTCGGACGGCGTCCCGCTGCTGCTGTTCGACGGCCGCAACCAAGCGCAGAACGGATGGTTCGTCGTTCGCAGCCTGCTCCCTTCTGACAAAACCGGCGAAGTTGTCGTCTGGCACGTTCACCCGAACGTGGTCCCGGGCTGGAAGCGTTCCCCGGTTGTGGCCTCGAACCAGGTCGGTTACACGCCGGAGCGCAAGAAGATCGCGGTCGTCGAAC
>DATFTB010000053.1:0-4380 GCA_035262325.1 Candidatus Acidiferrum sp. | reverse complement strand
AACCTCAGCGAGGATTAGTCCTCTGTAACGACGTAGTGTTTACGGATATACCCGCGGTGGGCCATGCGGTGTGCATTTTCCAACTTCCATTTTCCATCCATTTTCCATTTGAGGAACCTCAAAAACGTTGAAAAAGCGGCCATTTCCTGCGTTTTTGAAGTTGACCGCTAACCTTGCCAAGGTTTAAGTGCGAGTTCGATTCTCGTAGGCCGCTCCATTCTCGCCAAGAAATTCTCCGTGGCCTAGATCTGAGGCGAGTTGATAACTAAACGCTAGGCGACTAGGGTAGACCTGTTCTCGGTTTCTTAATTTGTTGGTTCGGGCTGACCTATCTCGAAGCGATGCTCTGAAGCCACAGCTTCAATGGCTCCGTGCACTAGAGTCACTTGCTGGGGCGAACCAGAAATATTCAGCTGCAATTCGGTCCCGCTAGGATATTGCGCAAGTTTGGCTTTCAGCGATGCAATATCAGCAGCGGTGAATTGGTTTATGCTCGCAATGATGGTCTGCGGCGACACTTACATTGACATCGACGGTGGATCTCCAGTGAGACTGCTCTACGTTGTCTCACTCTTGCCCCAGCGTCAGACTGCACCCGAACCATGCCAAGAGGATTATCACCGTCTGTAATCGCCTCTGGGGCGCAGTGGTTGATTCTGCCGTTTCCGGCGGCATTTCTTGGGTGTGCTGCAAGACGCGTTCTGGCTTGCCTCCCGAGAACGCCCACCATGGCAAAATGAAGCCCACGCATGGATTCCGCGACCCCCGAGCGCCAACCCTCGACCGAGCAAATCTCGGGTTTGATCGAGCGCGTCACTTTCCACAACGACGATAGCGGTTTCTGCGTCCTGCGGGTGAAGGCGAAGGGGCAGCGGGATGACGTGACAGTCGTGGGCTCACTGCCATCAGTGACGGCGGGGGAATGGCTGACAGCCGAGGGCTGGTGGGTGAGGGACAAGCAACACGGCCTGCAATTCAAAGCCACGATCCTGAAGACCGTGCCCCCGACCACCACCGAGGGAATCGAGCGCTACCTTGGCAGCGGACTGGTGAAGGGCATCGGCCCGATACTTGCCAAGAAGCTGGTTGGGCGGTTCGGAGCCGACGTTCTCACCGTAATCGAAACCCGGCCGTCCGAACTGTATTTGGTGCATGGGATCGGCCCCAAGCGCCGTGAGCGGATCGCCCAAGCATGGAGAGAGGCGAAGCAAGTCCGCGAGATCATGCTGTTCCTGCACAGTCACGGCGTGGGCACCAGCCGGGCGGTGCGCATCTTCAAGACCTACGGCGAGCAGGCAATCGAGAAGGTGCGCGGCAATCCATACGCGCTGGCGAAGGACATTCACGGGATCGGCTTCGCAACCGCCGACCAGATCGCGCAGAAGCTCGGGATTCCGAGGGACTCTATCAACCGCACCAAGGCGGGGATCGACCACGCCTTGCTGGAGGCGACCTCGGACGGACACTGCGCCTTGCCGCTCGGGAAACTGAAATTCGCTGCCGTGAAGCTGCTCGAAGTTCCGGAGCCCACCGTCGAGCAGGCGCTTTCGCAGATGCTCTCAGGCGACTCCCTGCTGCTGGAGGAGGTCGAGGGTGAGCCGCTGGTCTTCCTGCCTCATCTCCGGAAAGCGGAAGAAGGGATTGCGATGAGGATCAGGCGGTTGGCGGAAGGGCAGCCGCTCTATCCACCAATTGAATTCGAGAAGGCAATCGCGTGGTGCGAAAAGCGGACGGGCAAAACGCTTGCGCCCAGCCAGCGCGAGGCGCTGAAGACGGTTCTCTCCAGCCGCGTTGTCGTCATCACGGGCGGCCCCGGCGTGGGCAAAACTACCCTTGTTAACTCCATCCTGATGATCCTGCGAGCCAAGAACGTGAAATGCCTGCTATGCGCACCCACAGGACGGGCGGCGAAGCGGCTGGCCGAGACCACGGGCATGGAGGCGAAGACGATCCATCGTTTGCTGGAAATCGACCCCGCCACCGGGCGTTTCAACAGGAATGAAGCACACCCGCTTTCTTGCGGGCTGCTAGTCGTCGATGAGACTTCCATGGTGGACGTTCCGCTGATGCATTCGCTTTTGCGGGCGGTGCCGAGCCAAGCCGGGCTGATTTTGGTTGGCGACGTGGACCAGCTTCCTTCGGTTGGACCGGGCACGGCGCTGCACGATCTGATCGAGAGCGGTGTGGTGCCGACCGTCCGCCTCACGGAAGTTTTCCGGCAGGCAGCAGACAGCCGGATCATCACGAATGCCCACCGCATCCGGCGAGGACAGATGCCGGACGTGCACGGGGCGGAACGGGAGTCCGATTTCCACTTCGTCGAACGGAACGAGCCGGAGAAGATCGCCGCCACGCTCGTCAAGCTGGTGAAGGAACGGATACCGCAACGCTTCGGATTCGATCCTATCCGCGATGTCCAAGTTCTTTGCCCGATGAATCGTGGGTCGCTCGGGGTTAGGGAACTGAACACCGCGCTCCAGCAGGTGTTGAACCCTGCGCAGGCAGGGGAACCCGTGGCCGAGCGGTTCGGCTGGCGGTTCCAGATGCGCGACAAGGTGATCCAGACCGAGAACGACTACGACAAGGATGTGTTCAACGGCGACATCGGAACCATCGAGAGCATCGACACCGTCGATCAGGAGGTGACGATACGCTTCGACGAGCGCCGGGTGACGTACGACTTTGGGGAACTGGACGAGGTTTCGCTCGCCTACGCGGTCACCATCCACAAGTCCCAAGGCTCGGAGTTCCCGGCAGTGGTGATTCCGCTCGCCACGCAGCACTACATGCTGCTCCAACGCAACCTAATCTACACGGGGATCACGCGGGGAAAGAAGCTCGTCGTTCTGGTCGGGCAGAAGAAGGCGCTGGCCATCGCGGTGCATAATGACCGACCGCAGAGGCGGTATTCGGGGTTGCTGGCGAGCCTGCGGAGCGACGGACAACAAGGGGTAGTATCGTAGAGCAGCAAACAAAGGAGTTCGAAAATCGCAATGACCGTCTTTGCCAAGTCCGAGCCCCTGACCGACGCCGAACTCGACCGCCTCGGGGACTTCCTGAAAAGCTGCAGGGGCGGCAAGGCTATGAATGTCGAGGAACTCGACGGGTTCTTCGCCGCCCTGATCGCCGGGCCGGAGGCCGTAGTCCCGAGCGAATACCTGCCGGAGGTTGTTGGCGGTGATCCGTCCGACGCTTGCAAGTTCGCGAGCCTTGAAGAGGCGAACGAAGTCTTGGCGCTGATAATGCGGCACTGGAACACTATCGCCGGGACGCTCGCCAAGGATGATGTTTACGTGCCGCTCATGATTGAGGACGACGACGGCGTCAGGCACGGCAACGACTGGGCTCGCGGCTTCATGCGCGGGATGCGCATGTGCGACAACGGCTGGGCCGATCTTGTCAACGACGAGAAGTACGGCGGATGCGTGATCCCGATGATGGCTCTGTACCACGAGCACGATGAAGACCCGGAGATGCGCCCCGAGCCGATCACGCCGGAGAAGCGCGAAGACATCATCGTGCACATGGCGGCGGGGCTTGTGGGAGCGTATCGGTATTTCCGGGAGCAACAGAAAGCTTACGCCAGCACCGAATTTGCGCCGCCACCCCGGCGAACGGCTCCCAAGGTCGGGCGCAACGAACCTTGTCCGTGCGGATCGGGGAAGAAATACAAGAAGTGCTGCGGCGGGGCGACCGTGCACTGATGCAAGGTCGATGCGTTGAGGAAATGCAGGGAGGAATCGTAAAGTGCCGTCATTGCCCACACATGCGGTAGCAGCCCTCGGCATTGGGGCCTGTTTCTACAGACCCGAAATTCCGAAAGGTATCTGGGTGATTGGGGCGGTGTGTTCGATTGTGCCGGACCTTGATGTGATCGGGTTCCGCTTCGGAATCCGCTACGGGGACTTTTGGGGGCACCGAGGCTTCGCGCACTCACTGTTCTTCGCCGCCCTACTGGCGCTCGTCATTGTTGTGCTGGGATTCCGGCATGGAGTGACTGGAATGCACGCTCTCACGTTGTGGCTGTATCTCTTCCTTGCCACTGCCAGCCACGGATTGCTCGATGCCATGACCGATGGCGGTCTCGGGATCGCATTATTCTCGCCCTTCGACAACCACCGTTACTTCTTTCCGTGGACTCCGATTCGGGTTTCGCCAATTGGAGTGGGGCGATTCTTCAGCGCCCGTGGCCTCGCAGTCTTGCCGAGCGAATTCCTGTGGGTTTGGGTTCCCACCATGTTGCTGGTGGTTTCCATCATCGTCCTGCGGCTGCACATTTTTGGGCGAAGGATTCCTTTAGGCTGACTTGGCCTCTTCCATCGCGCTTGTTCCTGCTTCATCCGAAGACATCCTGACGCCCAGTCACCTCCATCGCCCCTA
>DATFTB010000052.1:0-3380 GCA_035262325.1 Candidatus Acidiferrum sp. | reverse complement strand
TGTCGTACTTTGGATTGCAACTGGCTCTTGCGTTTTATCTCATCAACCTGCAGGAGTTTGCGATCGTGACCTCGCTTGCGGTAGCGCGGGACCGCGTGGTTGGCGTCCTGCTGGGCTTATTCATGATGTGGCTTGTATTCGATCAGCTTTGGAGCGCTCCCGCCGCGGTTGAAATGAAGAAGGCCTTCGTTCTTAATTTTCGATTGATGGCGCAGGTGGTCAGAGAGCCGCTTTCGAGCGACCCGAGAGGGGCCAAGCCACCCTTTTCCCTTCGTGAAACCATCACCGAAAACTTCGACAGCGTGCGGGCCATGGCCGATGCTGCCCTGCTCGAATTCGGGCCTTCGCGGGAACAAGACCTGAGATGGCGCAAACGCATCCAGGCGGCGCAGTCGCAGCTGCGAACGCTTTTCTTGACACGAATGGCGCTCTGGAAATACCGCGCTCAAACGCGAGGATTCGAATTACCCCAGGAGGTTCTGCGGGCACAGCAGGAGTTCGACAACCAATCGGCCGAGACCCTGGACGGGATAGCGGATCGATTGGAGGGCCAATCGTCGACCAAAGACGGGAACTTGCAAACCTCGTTCGAACATTTGCAGCAGGTGATCGGGACAGTGGGTTCCCAAGAACCGCTCGTCAAGCTTGGACCTCGGTTACAGGCGCTTCTGGCCTTGTCGAGCAGAAGCGAGAAATTGACGATCTGGCTCAACGAGAACATTTGAACCTTCGCTGCCCACGGTGACAGACACCACGGTTTGTAGCCCGCAGCCGCTTCGCCGAATCGGACCAATCAAGGGGACGACGAGGTGACAAAACGATGCAGTAGCTCTGAACGTGCGTCAGGACGCCACTGGGAAGGTATCGGACCGGCCTTCGGACAGGGCTCAGAAATTCGCAGCCAGGCCCACGTAGCTTCCGTTGCTTGCCCGGATTACGTCGTCCTGGCTGGGCTTGGCCGTGATCGGAGGCGAGCTCGCGCCATCTTTGCCCATGCTGTACAGGTCATAGTCTGAGTTCAAGGGGACGAGGAAGCGGTCTTTGCGAGCCTGGCCGTTGCCCTTCATGGTGGAGTGGTTCAGATACTGGTACGGATTGCCCCAGGGATCGAGTATATTTCCATCACCCATCTGCGACAAGGCGTCGGGTAACACGCCGTAGATGGCTTGATAACTCGCGACATCGTCTTCGATTGCGTGAATGTCGCCGACCGCACGGGCGATCCTCGCTTGGTCAATGGCGGCCATCAGATTGGGGACCGCGATTGCGCAAATGGTCAGAACAATCACCACAGTGATCAGCAGTTCGACAAGCGTGAAACCGTGACTCTGCTCCCGCCGGTCGCGCAGTGAACGATACTTCGTCACTCGGGACAGACGTCTGGGCTTGCGGCGGGCTCGCGAATTCCCGGCCGGATCGAACCAAACGAGAAAGGTTTGCTTACGGTCAGCGCTCCCATGCCTGTGGGATCCTCCACGTTGCAACTTGCATCCCAGGGGTGGGCCGTGGCGCGCAGGGTTTGGTCCTCAGAAAACCGAGCTTCTAAGAGGGGCTAGCGAGGGCCGTGACCTGTGACGACTCCATACCTGTATCTTGAAGATTTCAAAGGATGAAACAATAGAACGCTTGGCAGGGGTAACTAGTACAAACGTCCTCAAATAGACGGTGAAGGAGGGCCGGTCGCAAGCCTGGAAGCCACTCAACCCGTTTAGCGTTATCCTTGCCCGTCTCGAAAATAGCGGATTTTCTGACTTTTTGTCCCTATAGCTCTGCTTCCTCGATACACTTCTTCGCCAAAACTCTTGGAGTGTTGAGGTTCAGACCCCTTCCTTTGCGTAGAGGAACTGCTTCTGCATCGCAACGGCGCGTCCCACGTTTTGCTCGGGCACTCAGAACTCGAAACCGCGCGCACCTTGGCAGAGCACCCTGTGTCGCCAACTCGATAATTCCCGTCGACTCCTTTAGCTGCGTCGCTGGTAAACACCGTTATCGCGCGGCGCTCCGGCGTCGCGACTCTTTCCAATATTCTCGAGCAGCAGTTTGCGCAGTTTAGTCCTCTCTTCGAGTCCCATGTCCACAATTTCAAAGGCCGAATGCTGCCCCCGGCACTCTCGCATGAGTGCGGTGGCTTGAATGTTGCGCAACCCGACCTGCATGCGCAGTTCGACCGTCGTGCCCGGAGCGAAGTGCATATCAACCGTCGCCAGGCCTCCCGTGAGACTGGCGGACTTGATCTCCAGACGGCAATTCTGCTTCAAGTTAGTGCTAACCGCAGGCACTGCTTTTTGCAGCCACACCCGCCTGTGCCGGCGCCACCTGACGAATTTCGTTTCCCGCGCGACGTCGAGGGGCGCCAGCGCCACGTCGTCAGGCTCGATTCCGCTCCCTGGCAAATAGTCTTTTACCCACTCCGGCTCCAGTTTCTCGAGCACCTGCAGCGCCGCAATCCGCAGCTCTTGCGCGTGCGCCCATCCGAACAGTTTCCGCGACTCCAGAATTCGCTTCATCGCGCCCACAGATCCCGGGGCTTGCAGTCGCACCAGCGCCTCGATCGCTTTCACCCGAAGGAACTGACCGCCACCGGCCGGCAAGTCTCCGTCCACCAGAGTCAGAAGCCGTCCAAGTGCCTCGCGATCTCGCGTTACGCCAATCTCGTCCACCACCAGTGGCATTAGCAAGGGATCGACATGATCTAATACGTTCAGCAGGATCCGGCAACGCTCCGGGGCGCCGGAAGCGGAAATCAGTCTCACGATACGGTCCTGTCCCGCGCGCGGAAAATCTTTGATCCGTCCCGGCAGGAATCTTTGCGCTGCCTGCGGATCCAGCCGTGCCAGCATCCCCACCATCTCGACCGCTTCGGCCTGGTGCCCGCCGCGCACCGTGCTCCTCAGATATTGCTGCGCCTCCTCGCCCAGGTCTTGCGCCAGGTTGGCCACATTCTCTAGATCCTCGCGATACTCGCAGCGATTGAACTTTCCTGCCAATTGTTCCATGGCCGTCTGCGGCAGTTGTTTCAAAACGCCAATGAGCCCCACCGGAATTTGCCGCGTGCGCAGCGCCTCGTCCACAAACTCCGGCACTCGTTCTTTAATGCCCATTTTGGGCTCTAGCAACGTCGCCGTGCCCGGTCTTTGCGATTCCACACTTGCCAGCGCATCGAGCGCCTGCCCCATTGCCGGGAAAGATCTGTGCGAGGCCGCTTCCTGGCTGAGCCGCACAAACGCCGCGCTCGCCAGCGATTGCAGGTCTTGATCCTGTTCCACACTCAACCGCAGCCCTACGTGTCTCAATGCATCGACAAGCAGCCTCGGATCGGTCTGCGCGTACAGCCCGGCAAGTTCGGACAATCCGGTCGCGGCTCGCTTCCTCGCCTCCGG
>DATFTB010000051.1:0-10565 GCA_035262325.1 Candidatus Acidiferrum sp. | reverse complement strand
GCGGTCGCGAGACCGCTGGGCGGGCGGTGGCTGCATATTACCTCCCGAATCCGTAATATTCCAGCGAAAGATAACCCCAGGCAGCCCCCGTTGGCGATGTTCGACGAGTTTGAGCTCGTGGTAGGCTGCCGAGCCGCCGCCCGCGCTGGATTTCAGGTAGAATACGCACCGGACGCCCAACGGAGTACCCAAGGTAGCGCCTGCTCCACGTTCGAGAGATACCGGCCCCCGCGCTCCTACCTTGCATCGCTCGAGAGAGATTGATGACGCAATTCGCTCCTGCCCCCGGTGATCTGCCAGGTCGGCCTGAACCAATCGCCGAGATGCACGTCTTGTGGCTCACCGCTGGGCTCGGATGCGACGGCGACACGATTGCTGTGACAGGCGCTACGCAACCGAGCATCGAGGACATCGTTCTCGGCGCATTCCCTTGGATTCCCAAAGTTCATTTTCACAATCCCTTTCTCGCCTACGAAAACGGCGACGAATTTGTCCGATTCTTTCGCGACGCGGCCGCAGGAAAACTCGCTCCGTTCATATTTGTCGTCGAAGGGTCGATTCCGAACGAGCACAACAAACCGGAGGGATACTGGGCCACGTTCGGCACCGACGAAAAAACCGGCCAGCCAATCTTGACCTGCGACTGGATCGATCGATTGGCTCCGAGGGCCTGGGCCGTCGTGGCAGCCGGAACCTGCGCAACCTACGGTGGCATCCACGCCATGGAGGGAAATCCCACGGGCGCGATGGGGCTGCCCGACTATCTCGGTTGGGAATGGAAATCTCGAGCCGGGATTCCGATTGTCTGCGTTCCCGGCTGCCCCGTGCAACCGGACAACTTTACCGAGGTGCTTTTGTACCTCCTCCATATGGCCGCCGGGCGCGCGCCCAGGATTCCTCTCGACGAAGCCTTGCGACCCGCCTGGCTCTTTGGCCAGACGGTTCACGAGGGCTGCGACCGCGGCGGCTATTACGAACAGGCGCAATTTGCCGCTGAGTACGGCGCACCAACCTGCATCGTGAAACTCGGCTGTTGGGGACCGGTCGTGCAGTGTAACGTCGGCAAGCGAGGGTGGATGGGCGGCCTGGGCGGTTGCCCGAACGTCGGGGGAATTTGCATCGGCTGCACCATGCCCGGCTTTCCAGACAAATTCATGCCCTTCATGAACCAGCCGCCGGGCTCCCTGCTTTCTTCGAACGCCGTCATGACTTATGGCCGCGCGATCCACGCCCTGCGCCGTTTCACGCAAGTTTCGCTGAACAAGGAACCTCCGTGGCGGCGCCGCGGCTAGCACAACCTTATTCGCGAACTTGAGCCTCTAAATTCTCGGGTCGGAAGGTGCGGTTTGGCATCCCGTTTCGAAGCAAAGCTTGACGCGCACCTCACCGCTCGGTCCGGAGAAACGCGGGCCGACACTCTCGCCGACGCTGAGCGCGCCCTTCGCGAACTCGCTCACGTATTCCTCGAGCAGTCTCTCTCCACACCGCCCGAGTCCCATGCTGCGAAAAGCCGCGGGGGTCCGGCATCTTCCGAAGCCCCGCTGGCCAACATGGAGGCGAAATACCGTGCGCTACTCGAGCAGATCCCCGCGGTCATTTTCATGGCCTATCTCGATCAAGGCATCGGCGAAGCCTATGTCAGCCCGCAGATCGAGGAAGCGCTCGGGTTCTCGCAGAGGGAATGGCTCGAGGACCCGGTGCGGTGGTATCAACGCATCCATCCCGACGACAAAACGAGGTGGAGTGTCGAGGCCGCCGACATGTTTCTGTCGGGCAAGCCGCTGCGGTCGGCTTACCGGGTGATCGCCCGCGACGGGCGCGTTCGCTGGTTCCACTGCGAAGCCAAGATGATTCGCCGCGAGGACGGCAGCCCCTGGTTTATTCACGGCGTCGGTGTCGACATCACGGACTTGAAGGAGACGGAAGGCGCGTTGCACCACGAACGCAACGTCCTCTCCGCCATTCTCGATACCGCGGGCGCGCTCGTCGTGGTCCTCGACCCCGCTGGCAGGATCGTGCGCTTCAATCGTGCTTGCGAGCAGTTGACCGGCTTCTCTTCGGAAGAAGCCCGCGGGAAACATGTTTGGGACCTCTTTTTCGTTCCAAGGGAGATCGAGTCTTTCAAAACGCTGTTTGCACGGATTTTCGAAAGCCAGTCGCGCACGGAATTCGAGAGCTCCTGGGTGCGTCCGGACGGCACGCAGCGGATCATCGCCTGGTCCGCCACGGTCCTTCCCGACGCCAAGCAACTTCCTACCTACATCATCGCTTCCGGAATCGACGTCACGGAGCAAAAACGCGCGCAGAAGCGCTTCCAGGGCCTGCTCGAAGCCGCGCCCGATGCCGTCGTGGTCGTCAACCAGGAAGGCAAAATCGTTCTCGTCAATGCCCAGGTGGAAAAGCTCTTCGGCTACGGCCGCGAGGAGCTACTCGGTGAAAAAATTGAAAAGCTGGTCCCCGAACGTCTCCGCAGCAAGCATGCGGGCCACCGCGAGCATTTTCACGCTGAGCCTCGCTTGCGTCCCATGGGCGCCGATCTCGAACTCTACGGCCTGCATAAGGACGGCCACGAGTTTCCCGTTGAAATCAGTCTGAGCCCTCTTGAAACCGAGGAAGGTGTCCTCGTCTCCAGCGCGATTCGCGACATCAGTGAGCGCAAGCGCCTGGAGAAGGCCATCCTGGTCACCAGTGAGCGTGAGCGCAACCGCATCGCCCAGGATTTGCACGACGGATTGGGCCAGCATTTGACGGGCATCGCGTTCATGAGCAAAGTCCTCGAGCGCAAGCTCTCCGAATCCGCACTCGCGGAGTCGAGCGATGCGGGAAAGATCGTGCTCCTCGTGAACGAGGCCATCCGCAAGACCAAGGAGCTGGCCCGTGGCCTCCTTCCGGTTGTTTCCGATTCCGAAGGTCTCATGACCGCGCTGAGGGGCTGCGGCGAAGAGATGCAAGACCTGTTTCGGGTCGACTGCCGCTTTGATTGCGAGGTCCCTGTTCTTATTGACGACGTCAACGTTTCCACCCACCTCTACCACATCGCGCGCGAAGCACTGAACAACGCACTCAAGCACGGAAAAGCGAAGGAGCTCGTTATCGCCCTATGGGTCCGCGGTGACGACGGGGTTCTCTCTGTCCGCGACAACGGCACCGGTTTCCCCGAGCCGGCCCCTAATCGCGGCGGAATGGGATTGAATATCATGAACTATCGCGCCAGAATGATCGGCGGTTCCCTCGAGATTCGCGCCAACCCGTCCGGGGGAACCATCGTTTCCTGTACCTTCCCCCTGCCCGGCTCGGCTGGGTCTCGAAGGAAGGATTGACCAACATGCTCTCGAAGACGCCACTCGAAGCGCACTCCCGAAAATCGAAAGTGTTCCTCGTGGACGATCACCCCATCGTGAGGCAGGGACTGGCCCTGCTCATCAACCGCGAGCCGGACATGATCGTTTGTGGCGAGGCCGATAGCGCCCCTTCCGCCCTCCAGTCTATTCCCGGGGCCTCACCCGATGTGGTCGTCGTGGACATTTCTCTCGACGGCCCCGACGGACTCGACCTGCTCAAATCGATTCGCTTAAAGGATCCAATCCTGCCGGTACTGATCCTTTCGATGCATGATGAATCGAGTTACGCCGAACGCTCCCTCCGAGCGGGCGCCAACGGCTACATCATGAAGCAGGAAGCGACGGAAAAGGTGCTCATAGCGATCCGCCGCATTCTGCAGGGCAAGGTCTATCTGAGCGAACGCCTGACGAACCGCATGCTGGAGCAATACGTGTACGGCGCGACCTCCTCGAAAAACGACCCGCTCTCGAAGCTAAGCGATCGCGAGCTGGAAGTTTTCCGCCTGATCGGAGCCGGGCACGGCACGAGGCAAATCGCCGACGAGTTGCACGTAAGCATAAAGACGGTCGAGTCCTACCAAGCCCACATCAAGGAAAAGCTAGGCTTGCGCAACGCGCGCGAACTCGTCCAGCATGCCATTGAGCGCACCGTGAACGTCGGGGGCGGCTACTGATCCTGCGGGTACGTTTTGTACCTTGTCGCGAGCTTGTTTTTTCGAAATTCCATTCCCTTGTCTTCCGTCTCTCCCGTAAACTTCCTTCCCGTTGTGACTTTTCTTCGTCGGGGATTCCCCGATGCGTCCGAGGGTGCCTTCCCCGATACGAATTTCCGTCCGTTCCCGATTGAACCACCACGCGGCGGGTTTCATTCTGAGCATCGAAATTTTGGATGGCGGCTTTTTCACGGCAGTGACAATTTTCTGCCTGTCGGTGCTGTCCAGCTTTTCCGAGGCAACGCCACTTCGCGAAAGGAGGGACACGTAATGTCACCCGATGCAGTCCCTTACGGCCGAAAGACGCAAAGACCTTCTCCTGTACCTGAAGTCCACATTCTTTGGATAACCGCCGGGCTCGGCTGCGATGGAGACTCGGTCTCCGTCACCGCGGCCACGCAGCCCAGCATTGAAGATGTTCTCCTCGGCGCCATTCCCGGGCTACCCAAGGTCCACCTTCACAATCCCGTGCTGGCCTACGAAGTGGGCGACGACTTTCTGAAGTATTGGTACGAGGCTGAAGCCGGCAGGCTCGATCCGTTCGTCCTGGTGGTAGAGGGCTCCGTCCCAAACGAAAAGATCAAGAAAGAAGGATATTGGGCCGCTCTCGGAACGGATTCGAAGACCCATCAGCCCATCACCACGAACGAGTGGATTGACCGCCTCGCGCCAAAAGCTCTTGCCGTCGTGGCCTGCGGGACTTGCGCCACCTATGGCGGCATCCACGCCATGTCCGGCAACCCGACGGGTTGTATGGGACTCGCCGACTATCTTGGCTGGGATTGGCGGTCGAAAGCGGGCCTCCCGATCGTGAATGTGCCCGGTTGCCCCGTGCAGCCGGACAACTTCATGGAGACGGTTCTTTACCTTCTCTATCAGGTCGCGGGCCTCGCGCCCATGATCCCGCTCGACGACCAACTCCGTCCCACCTGGCTGTTCGGCAAAACCGTGCACGACGGATGCGACCGTGCGGGCTACTACGAGGAAGGCGACTTTGCCGAGGTCTACGGCTCCGCAAAGTGCATCGTGAAGCTCGGCTGCTGGGGCCCGGTCGTCAACTGCAACGTGCCAAAGCGCGGCTGGATGGCCGGCGTCGGCGGTTGCCCCAACGTTGGCGGCATCTGTATCGGCTGCACCATGCCAGGCTTCCCCGACAAGTTCATGCCCTTCATGGACGAGCCGCCGGGCGCAAAACTCTCTTCCGGGACCGTCAGCGCCTACGGAAAAGCGATTCGTTCTCTCCGCGCCTTCACCAACGCCACCATCAACCAGGAACCCAAGTGGCGCCATCCGCGGCCTGAACTCACCACCGGCTATCGGCCCAGGGCGTACTAACCCGAAAAGGAGCGCGAATCATGGCAACAACTACTGCACCGACGAAAGGTACCCCGACTGGTTCGAGGAAATTGGTGGAGATGAACTGGGATCCGATCACCCGCATCGTTGGCAGCCTGGGGATTTTCACCAAGATTGACTTTGAAAACCGGCAGGTCGCGGAATGTCACAGCACTTCCTCGATTTTCCGCGGCTACAGCATTTTCATGAAGGGTAAGGATCCGCGCGACGCACATTTCATCACCAGCCGCATCTGCGGAATCTGCGGCGACAACCACGCCACTTGTGCCACCTACGCGCAGAACATGGCCTTTGGTGTGCGCCCTCCCGCTCTCGGTGAGTGGATCGTCAATCTCGGCGAGGCCGCCGAGTACATGTTCGACCACAACATCTTCCAGGACAACCTCGTGGGTGTGGATTTCTGCGAGCAGATGGTCAAGGAAACCAATCCCTCGGTCTTCGCCAAAGCGGAGAAAACGTCCGCCGCGGGCGCAAATCTTCACGGCTTCCGCACCATCGCGGACATCATGCGCGCCCTCAATCCCTTCACCGGCTCGTTCTATCGCGAGGCGCTTCAGATGAGCCGCATGACCCGCGAAATGTTCTGCTTGATGGAAGGCCGCCACGTGCATCCCTCGACGCTCTATCCCGGAGGAGTTGGCACGGTCCCGACGATTCAGCTGTTCACCGATTACCTCGTGCGCCTGATGAAGTACGTCGAGTTCATGAAGAAGGTTGTGCCCCTCCACGACGACCTCTTCAATTTCTTCTATGAAGCGCTGCCCGGCTACGAGGAAGTCGGCCGTCGTCGCGTTCTGCTGGGCTGCTGGGGATCGTTCAACAATCCCGCGGTGTGCGATTACAGCTACCAGAAAATGACCGAATGGGGTCGCGCGATGTACGTCACGCCAGGCGTGGTCGTGGACGACAAGCTGGTCACCACCGACCTCGTGGACATCAATCTCAACATCCGCATCCTCCTGGGCAGCTCTTTCTACGACAGCTGGGAGAATTCGGAAAAATTTGTCCCGAGCGATCCCCTCGGCAATCCCGTGGACCAGAACCACCCGTGGAACCAAACCACCATCCCCCACCCCCAAAAGCGCGACTTCAGCGGCAAGTACACCTGGGTCATGTCTCCCCGCTGGTTCGACAAACGCACCGGCGACCATCTCGCCCTCGACACCGGTGGCGGACCCATCGCTCGTCTCTGGGCCACGGCGCTCGCCGGCCTCGTCGATATCGGCTATATCAAGGCCACCGGCCGCAGCGTCAAGATGTACCTCCCAAAGACCACTTCCCTTCCGGAGGTCGAGTTCGAATGGAAGATTCCGAAGTGGAGCAACGCCATCGAGCGGGACCGCGCGCGGACTTATTTCCAGGTTTACGCGGCTTGCTGCGGTCTCTATTTCCTCGAACAGGCCATGAGCGAACTGCACGCCGGCCGCACCAGAACCTGGAGCGAGTTTACGGTGCCGCAGGACGCCATCGGCTGCGGCTTCCACGAAGCCGTGCGCGGCGTTCTCTCACACCACGTGGTGATTCGCGATGGCAAGATCGCCAATTACCATCCCTACCCGCCAACGCCGTGGAACGCCAATCCGCGCGACATCTATGGCACACCTGGTCCGTATGAAGACGCCGTCCAGAACACGCCAATCTTCGAAGAGAACGGACCCGACAAATTCAAAGGCATCGATATCATGCGCGCCGTGCGCAGTTTTGACCCTTGCTTGCCCTGTGGTGTTCACATGTACCTTGGCAACGGCAAGGTCCTCGAGACGCGGCACTCGCCGATGTTCGGCCACGAGCGGTGAGATTGCTTCGGTTCCATTTGAGGGAGCGGCCCCATGACCAGTCAGGATGAGTTTCGGCAACGGGCCGAGTCCATCGAGGCTCTGGTCAGCAAGCTCGAGAATGCTGCCGATCCGGCGGTCGGAGCCGCCGCACGGGACTTGGTTCAATCGCTCATGGAGCTTCATGGGGCGGGGCTCGAGCGCTTGCTCGAGATTGTCGTTGACGCCGGCGATCCCGGCCGAGCTATTCTTGTTCGGCTCGGCCGGGATGAACTCGTGCGCAGTGTCCTTCTCCTGTATGGCCTGCATCCCCAGGACCTCGGCGCCCGGGTCGCCGAAGCGCTCGCGACCGTCCGCGTCTTCCTCGAAACACATGGCGCGGACGCCAAACTGGTCTCGATCGACGGCGAAGGAGCGGTAACACTCGAATTTCACGCCAAATCGGGTGGCTGCGGTTCGACGGTCGCATCGCTGAAGTCGGCGCTTGAGGCCGCCGTCGAGGAAGCCGCTCCCGACGCACCATCCATCGTCATAAAGGATACTAGCCTGCCAAGCGCGGGTCTGGCTTTTGTGGCCTTGGCCGATCTAGAGACCGGCAGGGCCGGCGCGGCGCTTTCCGTTCGAAACCATCAGCGGAGCGGCGACTGACATGAATTCCCGAGTGCATTCGCAATCGGATAACGCGCTTCTTCGCCTGCGCCAGTTCGCGCGCAAGCGTTCGCCCGCGGAGCGCTGCGAACTTTGCAGCCGTGAGCTCTACGCAGGTCACGAACACCTGGTCGAGCCGGACAGCCACAAGCTCCTTTGCGCTTGCGATGCCTGCGCCATTCTTTTCGAAGCGCAGTTCCGCGCGAAGTACAAGCGGGTTCCCCGCTCCGCGCGTTTCCTCGAGGACTTTCGGCTAACAGACGCGCAGTGGGACAGCCTGCGCATTCCCATCGAATTGGCTTTCTTCTTCCACAGCAGCCCTCGAGCCAGGGTGATTGCTTGTTATCCGAGCCCGGCCGGCGCCATCGAGTCTCTTCTGCCGCTCGACACCTGGGAGGACATCGTCGAGGCCAATCCCGTGCTTCGTGGCATCAAAGCCGACGTCGTCGCACTGCTTGCCAATCGTGTGGGCACAGGTCGCGGCGCAAATGGCGACGAGTATTATCTCGCTCCGATCGACAAATGCTACGAACTGGTGGGTCTGATCCGTGCTCACTGGCGAGGGCTTTCGGGCGGCACGGAGGTCTGGCGCGAGGTTACCGCCTTTTTTTCGGGCCTGAAGAAGCAATCCGCGGGATCCTCGGAGGTGAGCTGTGGCTGAATTGCACCTCAGCGTGGAAAGCGCCGAGCACGTGCGGTTCGCCGCAGCGCCCCTGCTGACCTTCAAGCTGCGGATATCCAACACTCCGGCCGAAGAACTCATTCATGCCGCGGCCTTGCGCGCCCAGATTCAACTCGAAGTCACGCGCCGCACGTATTCCTCGGAGGAGCAGGCCCGCCTCGGCGACCTTTTCGGCACTCCCGACCGCTGGGGTCAAACCCTTCGCAGCTTGCTTTGGATGCAAGCGAGCGTGATGGTTCCTCGCTTCACCGGCGGGACCATCGTCGATCTGCACGTTCCTTGCACGTTTGACTTCAATGTTGCCGCCACAAAGTATTTCTACGGCCTCTCTTCCGGCGATCTTCCCCTCTGTTTCCAGTTCAGCGGCACCGTCTTCTATCAGGACCAGGATGGCGCGCTGCAGGTCTCCCCGATCTCCTGGGACAAGGAGGCGCGGTTCCGCCTGCCCCTCAAAGTCTGGAAAGCACTCATGGACGAGCACTATCCCAATTCCGCGTGGCTCGCGATAGGGCGTGACACCTTCGACCGCCTCTACGAATTTAAGGTCCGCGAAGGCATTCCGACCTGGGACCAAGCGATCGAACGCGCGCTTGCCTCCGTCCGGGAAACGGTGCGCTCATGACCGCCGCTCTGGTTGACCGCATCGCGAAAGCAGTCCTCTATGAGGGCTATATGCTGTACCCGTACCGTCCTTCGGCCGTAAAAAACCGTCGGCGCTTCAACTTTGGCGTGTTGGCCCCGCGTGCGTATTGCGAAGCCGAACCCACCGGAGAGGTCTCGTCTCTCCGTTTGGAGTGCCTGGTCCGCGGCGGCTTGAACACGAGCCTGGACGCTCGACTCCGATTCCTGCATCTCGCCACACGCGATGTCGTGAAATTCCTCGCGCCCGTGCGAACCCTTCCCGCGGGCCGGATCCCGGAGCACCGCCTGGTGCCTTCGCTCGAAATTGATGGTCAGCTGTTCGAGACCTGGCAGGACGCCGTCGAACGTGAGTTCGCCGTTCGGGCTCCCTTCTTTCAACTCGTTTCCGCGCCGCTCAAGCGGTCATTTCAATTCTTGGGCGGAGAATCGATTGACCCGCTCGGCGGCGCGGAATGTGGATTCGTAGGCGCCCTCCTTCGCCGCCAGGAAGCACTCGAAGGCGAGCTGCGATTAGGGGCCGAGCCCCTCGGAGACGAGCTCTTTAAGGTGACGCTCGAAATTTCGAATGTTTCACCTCTTCCAAGCGCACGAAGTCTCAATCGCGACGGCGCCCTTCTCCGTTCGCTTGTCTCCACGCACGCGATTCTCGAGAGCGCCCAGGGAGAATTCATCTCTCTTCTGGATCCTCCCGCCGCACTTCGGTCTGTCGTCGAGACCTGCCGGAACCAAGGACTCTGGCCCGTCCTGGTCGGCGAGCAAGGCGACTGCCACACGCTGCTGGCCTCTCCCATCATTCTCTACGACTACCCCCAAGTCGCGCCGGAAAGTCCGGGTGATCTCTTCGACGGCGCGGAAATCGATGAAATCCTTTCCCTCCGTATCCTGACCATGACCGACGAGGAAAAGCGAGAAATGCGCTTCTCCGACGAACGCGCACGCCAGATCCTCGAACGCACCGAAAATCTTCCCGCAGAGCAACGCATGAAGCTTCACGGAGCTCTCGGCAGCCTCCGCTCGCGGAAAGGAGGGCTCGCTTGAACGAATGGGAATGGCAGCTTCTGGAGGACAAGACGGCCGTTGACTCGGTTGAGATTCAAGGCTCCCGTCTGCGGCGGGGCGATCGTGTACGCCTGAATCCCCGCGAAGGCGGTGACGTCTTGGACCTCGCGCTCACGGGAAGAACCGCTACCATCGAGTCCATCGAGCAGGATTACGAGGGAAAACTCCACGTATGCGTTGTCGTCGATGACGATCCCGGTCGCGACGTTGGACTGATGCGCCAGCCCGGTCACCGCTTTTTCTTTGCTGCCGCCGAACTCGAGCTGGCCGGCCACGCGCAAGATCGGCCGGGGCCCGAGACAACGTCCAAGAAAATCCTCATCGCCGGAATTGGAAACATTTTTCTGGG
>DATFTB010000050.1:0-6351 GCA_035262325.1 Candidatus Acidiferrum sp. | reverse complement strand
GGACGCGAAAACGGATCGCGCTTCAGGGTTGCGCGGCCAAGCCGGGGTTTGGAAGTAGGCGCGGGAGGTTCGATTGGTGCGAGCGGAACGCGAGACGCGGAAGGAGGAGGGCCAACCGGCGCCGGAGTAGCGAAGATCGGTTGAGAGAGATCCATCGGGAAAGCCGCAGGGGGTTTCGGACGGCTCGCTTCCTCGGCGGCGTCGGCAGCCTTTTCACGGCGGTAACGGCGCGCTACTTCGCCGGGCGATTGTGCCGACGAGTCGCCGTTGGCATCCAGTGAAGGCTCAGGTTCGGGGGTTTCTGGAGGCTGGGGAGATTTCTTGCGCGCTTCGACGCGAGCGCGATCCTGCTCGGTGAGGATTTGAGGTTTGCGCAAATCGCCGTTGGTGTAGACGTGGGATTGCGGTCTGGCTTCGCTAGACTTGCGAGCCTTTTCCTGATGCGCGGCTGCAGCCTGGTCCTGTTCTTCTGGTTGGTCTTGAGCGCCTGAGCGAGGAGCATAGAGAAAGTTGGCCGAAAACAGTGCAACGGCGAACCACAGGATGCGGGTTCGCACAGGGCCCTGCCGGGTTGGACGCCAACAGAACTTCATCTTGCGTGGGCAACCTTGCCGGGCTAGCGCATTGGACAGAATCACTAGCCTTGAGAGGAGATTGTAAACCGGAAAGAAGAGGGTTGCGCAAGGGGATTTTCCAAGAAGGCAACACGGTTACGACGCGGCGGAAGGGGACTCGGGCGCCTTGTAGGGTTGCAGAATGCAGACCTATAATTAAGCGTTACCTGCTTAAGGAGGAAGTTGCCATGGCGACAGCCGAAGCGAAAATCACGGTACCGGAATTCACGAACGAGCCATTCATCGATTTTTCGAATGCCGAGAACCGGAAAAAGATGGAAGAGGCGCTGAAGAAAGTCGCCTCGGAGTTTGGGCACGAGTACCCGATGTGGATCGGCGGAAAGAAAGTGGTGACGGAGCGGAAGAGGAAGTCGACGAACCCGTCGCGGCCGTCCCAGGTGGTCGGAGTTTTTCAGGACGCTTCGAAGGAACAGGCGGTCGAAGCAATTGAGTCGGCGAGCAAGTTTTTCGACGTTTGGAAGAGGGTGCCGGTGCAGGAGAGGGTGAAGTGCCTGTTCAAAGCTGCGCAAATCGTGCGCGAGAGGAAGTTCGAACTAGAAGCGCTGGTGTGCTACGAAGTAGGGAAGACATGGGTGGAAGCGGACGCGGACATCGCGGAGACGATTGATTTTTGTGAGTTCTATGGGCGGGAAATGCTCCGGTTGGGTGAGCCGCAGAAGTTGACGCCGATGCGCGGGGAGCGGAATTACCTGGTGTATATCCCGCTGGGAGTGGGTGCGATCATTCCGCCGTGGAATTTCCCGATGGCGATCATGGCGGGGCTGGTGGTAGCGTCGCTGGTGACCGGAAACACGGTGGTGCTGAAGCCGGCGTCTGATTCGCCGACGATTGCGGCGAAGTTCGTCGATATCTTGTTTGAAGCGGGAGTGCCGAAGGAGGCGGTGCAGTTTGTGACAGGCTCGGGTGGCGCGGTTGGGGACACGATCGTGCAGCACCCGAAGACGCGATACATCGGGTTCACGGGATCGAAGGAAGTGGGATTGCGGATTGCGGAACTGGCCGCGAAGCCGTCAACCGGGCAGATCTGGATCAAGCGGACGGTGCTTGAGATGGGTGGCAAGGACGGGATCGTGGTGGACGAAGAGGCCGACATCGACTCGGCGGTGGAAGGGACGGTGCAGGCCGCGTTCGGGTATCAGGGGCAGAAATGCTCGGCGTGTTCGCGGGTAATTGTGAGCGAGAAGGTGTACGACACGTTCGTTAACAAACTGGTGGAGCGAACAAGCAAAATCAAGGTGGGACCGAGCGACGACCCGAACAACTTTATGGGTCCGGTAATCAACGAATCGGCGATGAAGACGATCCAAGAGTACATCGAGATCGGAAGGAAGGAAGGTCGTTTGGTGGCCGGGGGCGGACGTGCGGCGGGAGACGGGTATTTCGTCGAGCCGACGATCATTGCAGACGTAGAACCGAAGGCGCGGCTGGCCCAGGAAGAAGTGTTTGGTCCGGTCCTGGCGGTGATCAAGGCGAAGAATTTTGAGCACGCCATGGAGATCGCCAACAATACCGAATTCGGATTGACGGGCTCGCTGTATTCGAAAAACCCGGACAAGATTCGGCGGGCCGAAGCGGACTTCTATGTGGGGAACCTATATCTGAATCGGAAGTGCACGGGAGCGATGGTGGGAGCGCATCCGTTCGGTGGGTTCAACATGAGCGGGACGGATTCGAAAACCGGTGGAAAGGATTATCTGCTGCTGTTTTTGCAGGCCAAGGCGGTGGCGGAGAAAGTCAGTTAAAAATTGGAAAATGGGAAACCGAGAAAGGGGCGGATGAGAATTCGCCTCTTTTTGTTGAGTGGAGACAGAACTATCGGCCAAAGTGGTTGCACGAAGAGGCAAACCGTCACGTTCCGTTCGGCGCCGCCATTTTCGCCGTCGCGATATTGAGTTTGCGAACCAAATGTGTGGCGCTGGACCGGTCAGACGGCATCTCGTGGAGTCTGCCTGTTGGAAACTAGTTTCAGGACGCGATAGACGGGATAGCTGCACGCCAGGGCGATCAAGGTGAGGACACTGTTGGTGCGGTCTTCGCGGATGGCTTCGAAGAGAAAGGCGATCGAGCCCAAGAGGGCGATCGCCGTGGTCCACGGGAAGCCCCAGGCGCGGTAGGGACGGGCGAGCGCGGGCTCGCGTGCGCGGAGGAGGAACAGCGAGACGAAGGAGAGCAGGTAATTGGTAACGAAAAAGAAGGCGAGCATGGCGATGACGCGTTCGAAACTGAAGATGGCGAAGGCAACCCCGACGATGGCACTGAGTAGGAGGCCTAGAGTTGGCGTACCGCCTTTGTTGACGCGGGAGACCGCGCGAAAGAAGAGAGCATCGCGGCTCATGGCGTAGATCACGCGTGCGCCCATGAGGTGAAGCGCATTCAAGCTGCTGAATAGCGCTAGCACCATGATGGCGCGGAAAATGAAATCGCCATGATGCCCAAAGACGCGCTCGGCGGCGAGACCCAGAGAGAAGTTGTTGCCGGCAACCTCGTTCATGGGAAGGACGTACAGCACTGCGGCGTTAACGAGGAGATAGATCAAGACAATGGAGAACAGGCTCGCGAAGATGGCGCGGGGAACGAGGCGGCCGGGATTCTTGACTTCGTCGCCGAAGTAGATGACACCATCCCAGCCGTCGTAGGTGAAGATGGTCGCTTGTATACCCAAGAGCAGAGCGGTGACGAGCGCCGCGCCGAGGGGCACGGCCGCTTGGGCGAGGGGAGCGGCTTCCGCCGTCCGGCGAAGATGACCGCCGAACGCGAAACAAGCGACGACCATAATGAAAAAAACGAGGCCCTTGAGAACCGTCGTGAAGTTCTGAACCTTGCTACCCATGCTGATGCTTTTCCACTGGAGGACGGCAAAGAGGATGATGACAGAGACGGCGGTGACTTTGAGTTTCGGGATGTTCGGGAGGTCCGGCGAGAGACGCGCAAGAATCTCACGGAATGAACCGGTGAGTTGGAAGGAGCCGTCGAAGGGCGGAAACATGTGAGCCATGTATTCGCCGATGACGATGCCGACGGCGCCCGTGGTGCCGCAGGTGGAGAGCCAGTCGCTCCAGCCAACGATGAAGCCGGCATAGTCGCCGATGGCGCGCCGGGAGAAATTGTACTGGCCGCCACTTTTGGGAATGGCGGAACCCAGTTCGGCGAGCTGGAAGGCGCTCATTAGGGCGTAGAAGGCTCCGCCAAACCACACGCTGAAAAACAGCCAGTGATTGGGAAGGCGCGCGGCGATATCGCCGGGCGTGCGAACGATGCCTGCGGAAATGGTGTTGCCGACGGCGACCGCGATACCAAAGCCTACCCCCAGGATTTGCAGGAGCTTACCGCGTTCTTGGTGCGGGTGAGTGGCGCGGAGAGGCGCGTCGGCGGCAAGCGAGTCAGGGGCAGCGGACAATGTGTGGTCTCGGGAAAAGCATTTTGTTACGGGCCATGATACACGAAAGCTGCAAGTAGAAAATCGAAAATCGTCCGGGGTGAAGGAGTTAAGGGTCGGCGAGTGGCGACTCGTGGGCGTCGTGGCATCCGGAGCGACGGGATGGCAGCAGGACCGCAGCACTCCGACCGGCTAGCGCATTTTGGGGAGCCGACGGTTTTGGGGGTCGTCGGTGAATTCGAAGAGGAGTTTGCCGTGAGGAGAACTGGGCGAGAGGTGGAGTGACGAGCAGTCGTTGGCGATCCAGTCGGCTTGTGCGGCTAGAAGGGGGGCGTCGTCGGTAGTGGTGCGAAGGGCGAGCACGCGGCACCCGGCGGCTTTGCCGGAGCGCGTGCCGGAGGGGGCATCCTCGATGACGACACAATCCTGCGGCGCGAGACGGATGGCGGCGGCACCCTTAAGATAAGGCTCGGGTTCGGGTTTACCACGCTGGATGTCGGAGGCCGTGACGAGGTGGGCGATGTGCTCCCAGAGATGAGTCACGCGCAGCCGTACTTCGGCGAGGGGGCGGGTGGCGGAGGTGACGACGGCGAGCCTGTCGGAAGGAACTGCGGCCAGGAGTTCCTTGGCGCCGGGGAGCGCGATGACGTCGGCGACATCTTCGATTTCGGCACGCTCCATCCACTGATTCTCAGCCAGATGAATGGCTGGCTCAGCGTGAGGCAAGAGCTCGCGAATGGAAGCAAGGCTGGTGCGGCCATGAGCGAATTCGACAACCTGTTCGGGGTCCTTATTGTGCCTGTGGGCCCAGCGAGACCAGACACGGGCGACGGCAGGCGTAGAGTCGACGAGGACGCCGTCCATGTCGACGAGAAGGCCGCGGCAAAGGATGTGGGTCATTGGGAGTCGGATTCCGAATAACCAGCGAGATTATCTTGCACTGGAAGGCTCGGATGACCGAGCCGGACGATCACAAGTTCTACGTTGGGGCCTCCGGTTGTCCCCTCAGCTGCCGGGGAGCAGCCGCTCGAGTTAGACCAACTGCCAGCAATCCGCAGACGCAAAACGCCAAAGAATGATTCTCTTCATGGTGACCTCCGGCTATGCGGATTGTACTCGAATCAAAATGGCCGCGGACCCCGGGCGTGCGAAGCTTTGGGAGAATGGGGCGGCGGGTCCTCGATTCAGCTCCTGTCATGAAAAGCCCGTACCCGGACGCATTTGAGCACCCCGTAAAGGATAGTCGACATACTTTTGAGAAGCGCACCACAGACATTGGCGTAGGGCAAATATGGATGAAAAATGCGGTGATCACCTGATCGACAGCCCTCAGGCGGTGAACTATCATCCACCCAATTTACTCCTACTAACAGAGTGGCGGGTCGGCCTCTCCTGATTTGCGCCTGCCACGCACCGTGAGTGATGGAGTGACCGGCTAGCCGCCCTCCGTCAGGCTATCCGGGATTCCCTGTAACGGGAAAGAAGGGAGGCAGGAAGACCTGGCCTGCCTCCTTTTTTCCGCTCGGTGCCCGCGAGTCGGGCCAAGCGATGAGCCATGGCGGCGATAGTTTTGGGAACTCTAGGCAGGTTTCTGGCACTCTCGACCCGTCGGAGACGCAGTCGATGTTAGTCGGGAGCTAGCGACCACCATGGGATGACGTCAATGCCCGCGATAGCCAAAAGGCACCAAACTGGATTATGACCAGGGCGACGGAGAAGGTGAATTGCCGGGATGAAAACGAGAAAAAATGATCCCAGCATGAAAACCGGATAATAAAATGAGTTAACGGCCAGCACTTGTCCTTGCATGCGATTCCCCCTTTCTTTGATCGGCTTGCAAACTCCCGGACGCACGGTCACATCTGAACCGGCGCGGTTTCGTCCTTCCCATAGTGCACTTGCAGTCGGATGTCGTCCGGGGCGAAGAAGTGTCGGTACGAGTGAAACGTCCGAAGTCTGTTGGGCATGTCAACATCCACCAGATATGAGTGGTCCACCGCGTGTAGATATGCGCGATTCTGGCCGAGTGGCCGTGGAAGCAATCGTGAACAACATCTCAGAGACCAGCCAGAGACGTGTTGATTACTCTACTGGCTGTTCTTCTTGTGTGCTTTCAATTTGTATTCGCCTTGCGCTCCTTCCGGCTTGTGCTCAACAGTGAGCACCACGCGAGTGGAGGTTGGGTATAGTGCAAGTAAACCTTTTTGTTCTGGAGAAATCGTTGCGTCAAAACCACGCAAAGATAGTTGTTCGACTAATGCTGTTGCAGCTTTTCGACTCACCTCGTCGTCTGAACGCCAAACGAGAACGCCTGTGGAGAGAGGCCGATTAGCTCCAAAC
>DATFTB010000049.1:0-4217 GCA_035262325.1 Candidatus Acidiferrum sp. | reverse complement strand
CACGTCATTTACGTCCTGCAAAATCCTTTGCCCGGAGCCTGCCAGCACCTGAGCTTGCCGACTGACAAACTCGGTTTGGATCCGAGGGAATTCCTGTGGCTCCTTCATACGAACCAGCTTGTGAGCGAAGTCGAATGTATTTTCGAGCATTTCTTCAGCAAACAACATGGAGTCGCGCATAAAAGCCGCTTGCTGATCAACGCCACTAACGGCGCTCCGGGCTATCGTCAGGAAACCCTCAAAAGCGGCCTTACTTTGGTTGAGGTTCTGCTCCGCTATTGCGCGCATCCAGTCGGTTGCCTGCACAGCTTGTTCGGTACTTTGCCGAGCGAAATCTGTCGTAGCTTTGGCCATGGCGATGCCTCCTTGAAGACTAGTCGGGTGTTTCGATTTGGAGGCCGGTTCCGTGCTCACGAGTGTCGCTATTATGCGCTGCACCGACCTCTATGTCAGATAACTGACTCTACCAATCGTGGTTCCGGAGATTGCTCAAATAGTCGGCACGGCGCTAGGATCACTGCGCGAAGGTCCAGACAAGTGGGCTCGTTCCGCGAGGTGATATTTCCTCAGTGTCTTATTCCGATGTTCTCAGACTAGGACGCGTGACTTTCCACGAACTGCTTGCTCTAAGGGGAGAAATGTCTTTCCAATTCTGCGACGGCCACGTCGGACTACCCGCCACATACCGGGATAAGTTTTATCTGGAACAATTATGCGCGAGGGCTTTGATTTTGGTCATCGTGCAACCCTTCAACCCTTGGCCATCCGGCAGGAACCGGATCACGGCAATACCCCAAGGATCGAGGCTTTGGTGAAGCAGCGGGCCCGCCGGCCCCTCAATCAGAACATCTATGAAGCACGGCCTTGTAGGTCTGGTCCTGATCCGAAAAGTCGATGGTCTTGTCCTCGCGCGGCGTGAAATTGACGTCGCTCAGCATCTGGCTGCCGCCCGGGCCCTTGCATTCGACATGGACCACAAAGGTGGCGCCCTCGCGCTTCTTGCTCAGAATAGTGCACAGGCCGAACACCGAGTCGATGTCGCGCAGCGTGATCTTCACGCGTGAAACGCCACCGCCCGATCCATCCGTCTTGCAGGCCTGATTTTCCGTATAGGTGCCGACCAGCGGGAAGTCATCCTCCCCATGCACCGACGTCGCGAGGGCTGCCAGCGCGACGAGACTCAGCACCCTCCCTGCAACTTTGATCACTTTTAGCCTCTTCACACGGAAACATCGCGGATCCCTTTTGGTGGAGTGTCCGATCCCTTTGGTGGAGTGTAAAGAAGGGAACCCTCATTTGGTGGGTGTGTACGGAGGGCTATGTTACAAGGGCTCCGCTTCGGCAAACGGACCGGTACGCTAGAGGTTCCTCCAGAACGTCGGGCACGAAGAGTGGCCGGCGGGTTGCGGCCGTGTCCCGCCGGGGACCTGGGTTTCGGCCCCGACATCCGCGAGCCGCCCACGGATGGGGCGCCCATCGCTTCAATGCCGAAGCAAATGGCGCGCGGCGCTTCCTTCTTCGGCCTCCCGCCTCGTGGCTGGTGCATCCGCGTTCTTCATGTTGAGCCAATCGGGCCGACGTTTTCGCCTCATCGTCGATGGGACCGGAACCGTCATCCAGCGGTCAATCGTCGACTTCGGCGATCGACCGCTGCCTGCGGCGATACGCAACGGGCATTGCGTTCGACACTAGCGAGACCCGCAATCCCTACTCTGGCCAATGGTGGAAGAGCGCACCGCGCGGGTCGTCACGCCACGGGAGATCGGCCCGTACGTATTAATCAGTGGCTGGAGCCAACGATGACGACAACGTCGGTCGGTTCGGGTTCGTGAGCCTCCAGGCGCTTCGGATTGGCGTCGCTCCAGTTGGCGAGATTCACCACCTTAGCCGACTGGACACCCGCCGCACTCGCCTCGGCCGGCTCTAAGATGTTGAGTCCGTGGCTGTCGAGGAAGAAAGTGTGTTCTCCGAACACGCCGTTCAGCTGCGGAACCACTGGGTGGTGATCGGGAATGACCTCGCCTTTGAACTGGGTCAGAGTTCGTTCGACCTGTGCGGGCGTTAATTTCATCGCACGCTCCTTTCGATTGGGTCGGTGTCGATCGGGCTCATATCCAACCCGTCACGCGATATCGCTCGCTGCGGGGGACCTAAATCTGCGAAATGCAGGTCTATCTCTCGGCGTCCTGACTTTCGCGTTGGAGCACGGGCGCTTGTGTAACCGGTGCGATAGCCGTCCCGTACGGGCTAGTCTTCGTCGGGTTCGCGGACGACCGCCGGCTCGTCGGGCTGGTTTTCGTCCTCTTCGTCTTCGTCATCATCGTCGTTGTTGGGATCTCGCGGTGGGGGCGCGGCGCCCGTGACGGTGAGAATCTGCTCGATGCGACTTGCCCACTTCTGCTCCAAACGTCTGTGAAACTCTATGGGATAGGTGGTCATGTCGTGCTCCTTTTGACCTTCGTTTTTGAAGGCTGGGCGCGATTAGGTTCCTCACCGAGCGCGAGCGCCCAATACATCTCAACAAGTTGCGGGTATTGGCGGCTATGCAGAAGCGATTTTGCATGGACTGTGAGACGAGCGAACTCTTTCGCCTTGGCGCGATAAACCCTCCATTTGCGACTTCACGACAGACATTCCGCGTACGCCTTTGTTCAAGTCAACGTGCAGGGGCACGCCACGGTTCCGGACCAGTGTTTTGAACCCATTCACGCTCCGCAATCAGCCCCAGATGGCCGCCACAATAATCACAGCGGTACTTCACGATAGCCTCCGGCGTTTGTGGAAGGCTTGGTGTCACCCGAGATGGCGGTATGGTGAATCCAGCATGTCCCCCATACCCGAAAAGTTCCGGGGTAGCGGAAGGATTCCCCCCTACCGTTCCGGCCGCTCGCGGAGGATGAGGGCGGCCGATTTTTAGCGGGAAAAGTTCTTCGATTCTGGAGGCGACAAGTGCAGTCCCCGGCTATGTACCCGGTTTTTACCGACTAACGCATTGTGTTGGCGCTAGTCAGCCGAACCATCATAGTTCGCTAAGAAGCAGGCTGTAGTCGTGGTCCAAGTGGCTCTCTTACGATGATAAGAAAATCGAGCCGACTCTTTTGGAGCGAAACGAGCCGCTTATCAATTTCGATCTAGCTTGCGGGAAATGGCAAGCCCAAGGAGCCTGCCGAAGCGCTGTGCGGTCGAGGCATCGGCCTGACGTTGCCTCCAACTTTTATCCAGCGGCAATTTGGAGTCTGGCCTTCGGTAATGCCCGGTTGGGCGGCGATGGCGGCAGTCCGCGGAATGGAAGGCTGGCTAGAACGCCGCGGCCGGCGAGCTTCGCGCGGAAGGACGGTCTAGTGCCGGTCACGGTTGGCCGTCGTGACCGGCGATGCGAGGTGCCCAAAGAGGGTCGAAAAGCACACGCTAAATCGTGTGTATGTGCCGACCGTGGCGTAATGAGCAACCGGGGTGCTCGCGCTTCGCGTGTTCGGTAACGAGTTCGGTGAACTTCGCTCGCATCCGAGCCGAACTCAAGAGCCTGAGCGGTGGCGGCGCTAACGTGCTGTTTCGCTATCGGCGAAAATTCCTTTTGACTGCGAGGTTCGCACGAAAGCATCCCGCAAGGGCTTGCGAACGCCACCATCGGGATCTAGCGCCAAAACGGTTTGATCCTGGTCAAGGCCTTATGCGCGTCGGTTGCACGTTGCAGAACCGCATCGAGACGGGCGTCCTCGCGACCCGTCAGCAATCCCGCAGCGAACGCGCGCTTCGGGCTGCCTCGCCGGCGCCGGTTCCGCCGCCCCTCGCCGGCAATGGCCGTGATGCGATCTTCATGAACCGCGATGTCGTTGAGGTCGCCCAAGCAATCCTGCACGCTTTCCAGCCCCGAGAGGAAGTTCTCCCGACGTTTCGACGCCTTCTTGCCCGGGAAAACGGCGGCGAAGAACTCCGATGCGTATCGCACCTTCTTGGCTTGAATGCGCAGCTTATGACGGCTGCGGGCGTCGAGCCGGGTGAGCGGTTTGCCTTTCTTGCGGATCTTTTTGAAGCGGCGCGTCAACTGCTCGGCGGCGGAAATCTCGACCGGGACATCGCCACGATCGCGGACGAGGTCGTCTTGCGGTCTCCTCCATTGCCCCGCCTCCAGCCAGCCAGCGATGTCGAGCGTCAGTGCACGAAACCGCTCCGACCGTGCCGCATCCTGCGCGCGTGCGAGCGCCGCCGCGCGTTGC
>DATFTB010000048.1:0-22481 GCA_035262325.1 Candidatus Acidiferrum sp. | reverse complement strand
TGGCCGTCGCGAAATCTGTCGTTGAGGTGAAAGCGTCGAGCGAAGGCCTCATCGTGCATACACCCTCAGCCGAATTCACGCTCATTCCCTCCGGTGCTCTCTCCGCTGCGCTGCTAAAGGATGGGGACAAATTTACGCTCGACGACAAGGCCTCTGCGGTAGGGCAGACGATCTCTCTTTCAAAAGGGGTTTATTCCGCTTTGCTGCTGGATACGGCCAAGGCTGAAGTAAGCGAAGCGGTCGGGAAACTCGGCCGCCTCGGCAAGCACATAAATGTGGCAGGGAAGTTTTCTGGCACTGATCTTGAAGAGACACTCACCCTCGAAGTCTACGACGCGTTTCCGAATCTCGCCCTCTTATCTGTGCGCGTGCACAATGCGGGCCGCACTGACGCGCAGCTCAATACGGTCACACTGCAGCATCATAGCTTTGTGGCCGGCAACGATCCTGCGAACCCTAGTCACGTGCTCTGGACCTTTCAAGGATCGAGTCTCGAATGGGGCAAAGATGAAATCTTCGCGATGCCAGCCGAGTTCTCCGAAGACAATCCCTTCGGCGCGCCCGTTGCTGTGAAGGATGATCTCGGCCATGTCGGCGGCGGGATACCCGTCGTCGCGTTTTGGTCAAACCGTGTCGGAGAAGCAATCGGCCACATCGAAACTTTGCCACTGGCGCTTTCGATTCCCGTGCAGACAGCGAGCAAGGGCCGGGTCGAAACGAACGTCAGTATTCCTGCCGAAAGCCTCCTCAAGCCAGGCGAAGTGTATTCCACACCGCGCACATTCCTCGCCGTCTATTCAGGCGATTTCTACGAACCATTGCATCTGTGGTCCGACGTGATCGAAAAAGAGGGGCTCTCACGACCCGTCAACAATGATGAGAACTACGCCGTAAGCTGGTGCGGGTGGGGCTACGAATTTGCTGTTACCCCAAAACAGATGCTCGACACGATTCCCAAGCTGAAAGAACTTGGAATTCATTGGGCCACCCTTGACGACGGGTGGTTCGATAACTACGGCGACTGGCAGCCGCGGAAGCCGACGTTTGCCGGAACGGCCATCCGGGACATGGTCAAGGGATTCCACGAGCAGGGCATTAAGGTGCAACTCTGGTGGTTGCCCCTTGGGGTTGAAGACGGGCGCTACGGCTACGGCGGGCGCAGATTTGTGGTGTCCAAAGTAACGAAGGATCATCCGGACTGGCTAATTCTCGATGCCAGCGGCAAGCCCGCAAGGATGGCGCGCAACCTGGCCGCGTTGTGTCCCGCGTTGCCGGAAGTGCGTGCCTATTACAAGCAATTAACCGAGCGATTCATCAGAGATTGGGACTTCGACGGTCACAAACTCGACAATATCTACACGACGCCGCTCTGTTACAACCCAAGCCATCACCACAAATCGCCTTACGATTCCGTGAATTCGATGGGCGAAGTTTACAAGACGATTTTCGAGACCACGCGCGCGCTGAAGGCGGATAGTGTGACGCAGAGTTGCCCGTGCGGCACGCCGCCGAGCCTGGCGTGGTTTCGCTATATGGATCAGGCGGTTACGGCTGATCCTGTCGGATCAGTCCAGGTACGCCGGCGCATCAAGATGTACAAGGCGCTTCTCGGTCAACGAGCCGCCGTGTACGGCGATCATGTGGAGCTGACGCGCATTTCGAACGCCTCGACGCAGAATGAGCAGGATGTCGGCACCGACTTTGCTTCTACACTCGGCACCGGTGGCGTCCTCGGTACGAAGTTCACCTGGCCCGATTACGGCCCAAAGTTCAAGAACGTCTACCTGAACCCGGAAAAAGAAGCCCACTGGAAAGAGTGGATCAGCCTTTACAACGAAAAAATGCTCTCCAAGGGCACTTTTATGAACCTGTACGTTTACGGCTTTGATGTCCCCGAAGCTTACGCCATCGAAAAAGACGGAAAAATGTACTACGCCTTCTATGCGCCCCAGCCCTCGGGTAAAACAGCAAAGCCCACAAGCGTGGCAAAGAACTGGGAGGGAGAAGTGGAGCTGCGCGGGCTGTCTCAAAAGCGATATCGCGTTTCCGACTACGTCCACGGCAAAGACCTCGGGTTCGTCAACGGCCCCAACGCAAAACTAAAAGTGGGGTTCACGGACAGCCTGCTGCTGGAGGCCGTTGCCCAGTAAACGGAGTGTAGCGAGATTTCACCGGTTCGTTGGCGTCGCCCGCTGGGCGCCGCTGGTCGAATGAGTTCGAAGGAACGCCTCGCGATGCCGCGCGTCGCGGAACGCCTCGGTGCCGCCCGCCCGTGTCACGGACAGGGCTCCTGCGATGTTCCCGAATTTCAAGCAATCTTCGATCTTCGATCCCCGGATAAACTTGTGAATGAAGCCCGCGTCAAAGCTGTCTCCGGCGCCGACGGGATCGGCCACGTCCACGACCGGCGGAAACCCCACATATTTCTCTTTGGCGCGGCGCACCATGGCGCCTTGCGACCCGCGCTTGATGACCAGCACAGGAACTTTTTGCGACAGCGCTTCGGCTGCCCGTTCGAGGTCATTCACTTGCGCCAGCTTGCAGGCTTCTCGTTCGTTGGGAAGCAAAATATCCGTGTATTTCAGCAACAACTGGATTTCCGAGGACCACCGGTCCTCCGGATCATCGTTGGTATCGAGCGAGGTGGTCAAGCCGGCTTCCTTTGCCTTGCGGAAGATGTTGATGAGTTGTGGACGCAGAGTCTTGTGCAGAAAGTACGACGACACATGCAGGTGCCTGGCGCTGAAGACATAATCCAGGTCCAGATCGCGCTCACTCATCTCCGACATCGTTCCGGGATACGTCAAGATGTATCGCTGTCTCCGCTGCGGCAGAATCACGCTCAAGCCCGTGGTTTTTCCACTCAGCTTTCGAACGCGGGAAAGGTCTACGCCGCATTCTGCGAGTCGCTTTAGGCATATCTCTCCGAACGGATCGCTTCCGACGGTCGAACTGAACCCCACCTTGTTCCCGAGACAGACAAGATTATGAGCAAAAATCGCGGAAGAACTGCCGAGCGTAATGCTTAGATCCCTGGCCAGATGCTCGCGCTCCAGAACCAGCTCGGGAGGCAGGCCATAGAAGATAATGTCGAGATTCAACTCGCCAATTACGCTCACATCAAAGGCAGTCACTTCCGGTTCTCCGCTTCTTCTCAATCAATCAAGAATGACAACCCGCGTCAGGTTTTTCGGTTCGTCGGGGTTCAAACCTTTTCGTAGACCTGTGAAAAAACCCATCAGCTGACAGGGAACGGTGTAAGGGGCCAGCAGTGCCAACTCATCGCCCGCAGTGTCCATTTGAATGACAAGGTCCGAAGCTTGCTGGATCGTTTCTCCCGCTCGGTTGCAGATCGCGACCGTAGCGCCACCGAGCTCTTTCATTTCGGACAGAACCTCTGTTTCTTCTTTTTGCGCTGTTTCGCTGAGAAAAAAGGTCAGGCACGTCGCGGGAGTCACAATGGCTTTGGGGCCATGCCGGAACTCGAGCGTATGAAAGACCTGGCTATAGGAGCAGGACATCTCCATGACCTTGAGAGCCGCCTCGCGCGCAATTCCGTGGAACGGGCCTTGTCCGAGGAATACATAGTCCTCGAACTCTGTTCGGTGCACGAAAGCCTCTACCTCCGCCGCGATGGTTCGAACCCGGGGTGCCAGTTCCTCCGCCATGGTTTCCATGCGCTCAATGAATTGCAGCTTTCCAGCACGCTTTGCCCCGAGGAACTGGAGACACAAAAGCATGCTCGTAAAGGAGCGCGTCATTACAGTGCTGTTCTCATCCGCGGCAGATAGCACAATCGATTCAGAGCAGATCTGCTCGAGCTCCGAACTCTTGGCGCAGGTTACGCCGAGCGTCGCGATCCGGAGTTCCTCTCTCAGCACTCGGGCGGCGCGTACGGCCTCCGAAGTTCGTCCGGAGCGTGAAATAACCACGGCTTGCTTTTGGCTGTCGGCGGCGAGCAATCTTGGGAATAACAGAATTTCGGAAGCAGGAATCGCTCGCGCGGGCAGGCTGGTCAGGAGAGTCCACGAAAGTGCAGCCGCCTCCGCCAGGTAAAAGCTCGTGCCGCAACCGACGAATAACCATTCCTGCTGATCGGAACTCGTGTCGATGATCCGTTCTGCCGGCGCACTCCGACGCAGCATTTGCAGCACACCTTTCCATACCTCGGCTTGCGACAGGATTTCATTCCAGGTGTGGAGGTGAGTCCACTTCTTGTCATTACTGTTCATAAATCTTCTTTCCGGTACCGCAATCGGCGATTGTTCCCTAGACGAGTGTGACTTCCACGTCCGCCTCCCGCAATGCCTTCAGGTCATGTTTCGGAATATTCCTATCCGTAATCGTTTCATGCACCGCAGAAGTGGGCAGGATCAGCGAAAGGCTTCTGCGTCCGAACTTGCTTGAGTCGCACACGACGACCGTTCGGCGAGCTGATTCCGCCATCGCGCGATTCACGCGCGCTTCCTGTAGATTCGGCGTTGTCAGTCCGTAGCGCACGTCGAAACCATCCACGGCGAGAAAAAGAAGGTCCGCGCTGAGTTTGCGCAGCGATTCTTCGGCCAATGGTCCTACAAGCGAGAACGAGTTCCTGCGCAGGACTCCGCCCGTCAGGATTACATCGACGGCCGTATGGGCGAGCTCCGCCGCGATATTTGTTGCATTCGTAATGATCGTCAGTTTCTCGAAGTGTCGGCAGGCTCGGGCAATCGCCGTTGTCGTTGTGCCGGAGTCCAGAATAATGACCTGCCCCTTTCCGATCATCTGGGCCGCTGCCGCCGCGATCCGCAGTTTTTCCTGCCGGTGCAACCTTTCCTTCTCTTCGAGCGAACTGTCCTTCAGGGCCCCGGTTTTAGTCGGCAACGCGCCGCCGTGAGTCCGCTCGAGTTGCCCCTGATGGTGAAGAAACTCGAGGTCCTTTCGGATGGTGATCAGCGAGGTACGGAACTGTCTAGCTAGCTCGCGCACAAGCACGCGGCCATCTTGCTGAAGCAACTCCAGGATCGCCCGCCGCCGCTCCTCACTCAGCATTTCGGCTCACAGTCTGAGGCCTGAACCTGTCCCCACATCCACAGGCGTAAGCGTACTGGTCGATGACTTCCAGGATTTTGTGGCGGATCAAGTCCGCTGGCTGATTGACCAATGCACCGTTGCGCACTGCTTCGGCCTGATTCGGCAGGTACTGACCCAGAACAGAGAGCGGTGGCCGGTGGCGGTCCAAATTCATGATGAGTTGACGTAGTGCCTCAGCTAGGTAAGGTTCCGGCCAGTAGTAGCGCGCCCGATCGCTAAAACTGTATTTTCTGGCGAACCGTAATTCGGTTTCGTTCCCCTGGTAGTAACCCTTCCAGTGAACCGGATTGTCCACCATGGCGCGTTCGAGAGCCGCCCGCACGCCAGAGAGTTGTACGTCGCTTCGCGAAGACAGCCATTCTTTTTCAATCTCTTCCAATGCGAACACCGCCTCGCGAAAAACGAAGGTCAGCCAGGGCCCCACCTTGAGAATTGCAAAATGGTCGCGGACCATACTCTTCAGCGCGTCCTTCGTTTGATAATCGGTCGAATGCGCTTCATAGACACCACTCCAGTACCTGACCACATATTGCGAAAGCGCCCACGCATTCTCGGCCTCGTAAGGGAGGACAGCCGCATCACCAAATTCAACGCCCGGTTGCACCACCACGGCAATCACCCGCTCCCATGCATCTTCGAGGCCGTGCGCGCGGAATGCCTCCCTGCTCAGTTCGAGCGTTCGGGCCAAATCATCGGTTCTTGTGACTGCGGGCGCGCGCGATTCTACCCGCCCGCCTCCCGGAGCAGGCACTTCGGTGCCGATGACGTATAAAGGTGGAGGAGCGTCCGATGGCAGTTCCTGATAAGCGCGTTCCGCCGCCGCAGCAAGCTCAGCGGCGCGAGCACTCACGAGTTCATCCGGAAGTGGCTCGTGGCGATCGCCACCATCGTCGGCACAACGCATGCTGGCGTCGAGGTGAATCTTAGTGAATCGCGCCCGAACGTAGTCGCCCACCAGGGTACAAGCCTTTTGCATCGCCTCGCGCGATGGCTCGTTGCGCCAGACATGAGGTCCAAGGTGGTCGCCACCCAACACGATGCGGTCTTGAGGGAACTCGTTGTCGCGAGCCATCTCGCGAATGTGGCGCACAAAATCGGCGGGAGTCTGGCCTATGTAGCCGCCGAACTGGTTCACTTGGTTTGATGTGGACTCGATCAGCAGAATGCCCTCGTCGCGCTTCGCCTGCAGCATTCCCGCATCTAGAACATAGCGGTTCGCCGAGCAGATCGAATAGACGCCCAGGGGCTGCCCTTGGCGGTTCTGCTCGAGGATCGACCGAAGCCTGTCGCTCGCATTGCCAGTGCGCGGATCCAGCGTCTGTCGCGGCATGTTACTCAGCTTCTCCGATCCACACGACTGCGCCGCGTTCTACGGCGGGCAGAGAGAATTCGACCACGGTACCTTTTTTCTGTCCCCGTAAGCCCTGAGCTTCGCCAAGGAAGGGAAGATAGGTGGCGCTGTTTCCCATTGCCGCCGGTATTGTCACATGAATTCCGCTTGCCGGGGAGGGAATGGCTATTTTGCTCGGCGCCAGTCCGCCGAAATTGGCCAGAAAGACATGCGGTTTTCCGTTCACGAGCGCGAAATTCGCCGCAACGGTTGGCGGCGCTTTGAGTTCGATGTCACTCTGCACCTTGGCGGCCCTTAGAAAATCAGTCGGCGCCTTCGCTGACGCCGCGGCAAAGTCCTGTTCGAGGGCGAAGAAAAACCCCTTAACCGGGTCGGATGGCAGAGCCACGGTGTTCGACGAGTGAGATACGCCCGTGACGTCAGTTCCGAGCACAACGAGGCGGCCGCCCCGCAGAGCGAAGGAGTTCAGGGCTGCTTTCTCGGCTTCGGTCAGCACGCTGACGTTCGGCAGCACCAGAACTTGGCCCTGAAATCCCGCAAGGGTCCTTGGGGTGAGCACCTGGAACTCGTAGTGCGCTTCTAAGAGAGCTACCAGCGTTCCCCGGTAGCAGGGAAGAAATCCGTTTTCATCGTAGTCTCGGCTCTTCGGCGAAAAATACACGCCCACAGGGTGCATCGGCTTTCGCGGCCGATATAGGGTCTGCTCGTTCTTCTGGATCCATTCGAAGATTTGTTTGCGCGTGGGTTCATCGTTCGATCCCGCCATCACGTGTCCCGGCGCATCCCAGAAATTTGCACCGGCAGTTACCACCGACATCGCCAGATTTTTCATCGCGTCGCGCCGGTCCACTTCTTTGTCGCCATCCCAGGAATAATTCAGTATCCAGGTGGCCTTGCCCTGGGCGAACGCGCGAAACGTCAGCATGCCGGCTTGATACAGGAACCAGTCGAGTTGCGTTCGCGACGCCGCCATGTGTTCGCCGCTGCCAAATTCGTATTCATGCGCGATTGCGTCCACAACGTCATACATCTCGTAGACGTCGGCGCCCACGACTGTAGCCTCTTTTTCAATGCCGGGATAGATTTCGGGAATGACTTTGATGTTCGGGTTCACACCGCGGGCGTTGTTTCGGATTTCCCGCATGAACTCTGTTAGCGTTTCGATTCGAAAATCCACCCACTTCCGGAAATTAACCTCCCGGAAGTCTCCGAGCTGCAAATCCTTTTTTGCGTCCAATCCCGTCTGCCCATGAAACGCGGCAACCGTGGAATCGTCAAAGCTCGCCCAGCTATCCTCCCAACCGTCGAAATGCGTCATCCAGTAGGGAATGTCGACATAGATGCCGTCAATTCCCGTGGCGGCAATTTGCCGGACGCGCTCCATGTATATTTTGCGCCACTCTTTCGCGTAGGGACTGATCCACACATCTTCATCGCCGGGCCTGATCCAGAACGCCGCACCGGAAGTAAACAAGGCGGGTTCTCCGGTGATCTTTCGCTGCACCCAATCGGGATGATCCTTCATCAGGGAGTGCGCCGCTTTATCGGCGTTGGCGGTGATGCACTCCGTCCCGGCGATGTATACAAACGCCTTGTTATTGGCGCGGTGTGCTTTTTCGGCCAGCTCGTGAATGGCCTTCAGTTTTGGCGACGGATCAAGAAAGCTTTCGTAGCGGCCCGGAATGTCGTTGTCCACTTCGATCCCGTAAACGTGAGCCTCCTGCGCGTTCCGGACGATGGCGTCTGCGTTGTCTGCCCGCAGTCCGTAAGCCCCAATTCGAACAAAATTCGTCCAGTTTTGTTGGGGATCCTGCCCGATGGCTCGAGCAAACGGGCCGCTCATGAGCACGGCCGCACCGAGCATGACTTGAAGCTTCATGCTCAGAGTCCCCCTGTTTCGTCAGAAACATTCAAGCCGTTTGTGGCGCGCAGAGTCAGCGAGCCGTCCGCGTTCAACTTCTGACGGCAAGCCCAGTGCACAGGGTGCATCTGACCCTTCACTTCAATTTCCGCTTTGAGACGCAGGCCTTGCCACCGGGTTCCCTTCGGTAGCGGAAACTGGGCCTGTCTTACCCGCCCCGGCAACGGATAACCTGCATCAAGGGAGCCCGAGAATAGTGTTTGACCGGACTCCATGCCGACACTCACGCGCAGCGCGCCAGGCACACCCGCGATACCATCGTTCGTAAAGCCGATGATCAGACCTGGCTCGCCTCGCTCCTCGTATGTCCAAATCCACGACGGCCTCACGCGGTAGCCTATCGACCGGGCGAGACTGTCGAGCGCGCCGGGATAGGCGGCGTAATATCGCTCGAGACCCGCTGCCGAGATCCTGTGCCAGTTCCACAGCGAAAAATAGTTCGCGCCCACGTCGTGTGCGTGCCAGACGACATTGTCCGAATAGGTGACGCCTTCTTCGAGCCGCAGGCTGCGCGCGGAACCGTCGGAAATGCCCACCTCGATCGCGGCTGCGGTCCAAGGAGGCCGGTTACTGAGAGCCTCGATCTGCTCGTTCTCGATGAAAATCGTGTCGGTTCGCAGCCAGTTGCCGCCGCGGATCGTACGATCAACGAGCTCGGAGTTGCCGACCTTGCTGAAATCTGGTTGGGTGTTTGTGGTCAGTGGCGTCTTCTTCCAGCGCGCCGCCTGGTATTCGTACATGCCCACGAAGGTGCGTTCCGCCGTGCTGTAATCGGGATAGGGATTCCTTTCGAGCGGCCAGGTGTGCCCTTCGCCCCAGAATCCGTACATGCAGGTATCCACGTATTCGACGTCGGCGTGACCGTCGTACTCTGTAGCCAGCAGCTCGATAAGTTCGCGAAACGCGGACTGGAAGAAGCTGTCGTCGCACCGCGGTTCTTCCCGCTCGCGCTTCTGCCATTCGCCCAACGCGACCATCGGCACCTTTTCGCGCACGAAATCCGGCAAGGCGTAACCCGAAATGTCCGGGTTGCTGATCATCACACGGAAGCCGATCTTCTTCCCATACTGTTTGGCAAGCGCAAACGAAGTCTTCCAGATTTCATTGGGCTCCAATCGGCCGGGGCGTTGCTGGACGTCTTTCCAGTTCACCCGAAGATATAGTTTGGCGCCGAGCGGGAACCTCACCAAGTCTTCCAGCGCGTTTTCGATTGTTTTGGGACCTCTCTCTAGGCCCACTTCATCGCCGAGATAAGTCACGAGTCCCATTCCGTAGTTCGGCACGACCTCGCTTGAAGGCGTCAAGGCCATGACCACAGTCCAACTCGGGTAGAGGTCCGCAGGAAATGGCCCCTGGTTCAACCGATCGCGAATGACGGGGCCCGAGCCAAACTCGTATTTGTCAAAGTTGTGAGGCGGCACGTACGCTGCCGCCGCGCCCAGCACACCCGTTTTCATGAAGTCGCGGCGCTTCATTGGTTTAGCTTTCGTTTTGTTTCTTTTACTTTCTTTTTTCTTCCATGTCAACTCCAGCCGTCCCTTCGCCTCGCCGTTTGTCTGCACGCCGCGATTTCGCTTGGCAACGGCGGGACGCCTGTCGTTTACTAGGCCTGCTGTCTTCGCTTCCGCCGCGACCCGCGGTCGTTCGGCTCGCACCTGGCTAAGGAGGGCTTCGATGAGACTTGGATTTTCCTCTAAGACACTGGCGTTCGGCTGGGTTCTCGGGGTCGCTCTGTCGCCGACATGCACCTTTGGCCAGAAAGCTACCGAGTGGACCTACAAGGGGCCGGAAGGGCCGAGTGCTTGGGGCAAACTCGACCCTGCGTTTGCCACCTGTGCGGTCGGGCAGACACAGTCTCCCATCGACATCAAGAACGCCAAGAAATCGGACTTGCCGCCTCTGAAATTCGATTACCAGGCGGTTCCGCTCAACATCATCGACAACGGACACACCGTTCAGGTCAACTACGCCCCGGGTAGCACGCTCACGGTCGGCGACAAAACGTACGTACTCAAGCAATTCCATTTTCATCATCCAAGCGAGGAGCACATCAACGGCCAGGGCTTCGATATGGTGGCGCACTTGGTCCATGCCGACGCTGACGGTCATCTGGCCGTTGTTGCCGTTCTCCTGAAAAAAGGCCCGTCAAACCCCTTCTTGAATACCGTCTGGACGAATATTCCCAAAGAAAAAGAGAAGGCTGTCGACGTGTCCGGTGTATCGCTGAACGCAAACGACCTACTGCCTGCCGACCACGGCTATTTCACCTTCGCCGGCTCGCTGACGACTCCGCCCTGTTCGGAAGGTGTGACCTGGTATGTCCTGAAAAACCAATCATCGCTTTCGGCCGAGCAACTTCAGGCCTTCGCCAAAATCTATCCTCTAAACGCCCGGCCCATTCAGGCATCGAATAACCGCGAAATTCTCGAGACCAGGTAAGCAGTCCGGCTCGAAGGAAGTCTCTTCGACAATCCTGTAGTTGTTGACGCTTCGGCGCCATATCCAAGGAGGAGATTGCGAAATTGCTCACAAATTTGAGAGGATACGCGGACAAAAGGTCCTTGTCGGTCTGAACACGACGAACAAAGGATGTGCCTTGATTCGCTCTAGCTCCACCAATCCTTCGGGAGCAGCCTAATGGCCAGCATCCTGGTCACCGATGACGACGCCACAACCCGGCTGATGGTCCGTGGTCTCCTCGAAAAAGCAGGCTATTCCGTCGCTACGGCATCGGATGGAGTGGAAGCGCTAGAAGCCCTTCAGAAAGATCGCTTCGATCTCGTGCTTCTAGACATCTGGATGCCCAAGATGAATGGCCTCGGGCTGCTGGGGCGCTTGCACGAGGAAAAATACGTCCCGAAGATCATTGTGATGACTTCCGACCGTACATCAGACACGCTGCTCGATGCTTTGCGCGGACGTGTCTACCAGTTTTTGACCAAACCCTTGGATGCCACAACGCTTCTTGCGACCGTAGAGAACGCACTTTCGACGAGCCCTGAAGTACCGGCCATCGAAGTCATCTCAGCAAACGCGAATTGGGTCGAATTAATGGTCCCCTGTGAGCGTACGGTGGTCAGCCGCGTGCAGAGTTTCTTGATCCATATGGAAACAGGCTTGCCTGCTGACGTTTTGGAGAAGGTGGGCTATGCCTTTCGCGAGCTTCTCAACAACGCCATCGAGTGGGGCGGCCATCTCGATCCAAACTTGAAAGTCCGAGTCTCCTATATCCGCACGAAGAAGCTGCTGATGTACCGGCTCGATGACCCCGGCCCGGGCTTCAAATTGGAGGAGCTCAAACACGCGGCCATTAACAATCCAAAGGACAATCCCATGGCTCACATGCAGGAAAGGGAAGCAAGGGGCTTGCGGCCTGGCGGACTCGGCCTGCTTCTGTCAACGCAGCTCGTCGATGAACTGGTCTTCAACGAAGCGCACAACGCCGTCGTGCTCATCAAGTATCTGTGAGTCACTTAAGTTGTCTTCGTCCGTTTCACTTACTCCCGTTCGAGCTCGTCCCGGTGACCGACCCTGAACTGCCCCTTTGCTTAGATGAAATCGTGCCCGCTTGCGAGGTACCCTTTCTAAGGCGGGACCCGCGGGGCCCAGCCCAGCAAACCCGATTGTGGTCTTGGAGCGCTCCGTGACCCGGACACCCTTTGCGTTTCCTGCATGCGACCTGTTGGTGACTTTGTGCCTCGGCCTGTCTTTGGCTGGCTGCGGTTCCTCGAGTTCTCCGAATACGTCCAGTGGCCATCCCCAGCCTACTCTCCTCTCCATTACCACGCAGCCCGCGAGCCAGACCGTCACCGCCGGACAGACAGCCACGTTTACGGTAGTCGCCTCGGGAAGCGCTCCGCTCTCTTATCAATGGCAAAAAAATGGCACCAACCTCTCGGGAGCGACGGCAGCGAGCTATAACACTCCCGTCACTACAACCGCCGATAGCGGCGAACAGTTCCGCGTAATCGTGTCCGATTCTTCGGGGTCCGATCCGAGCAGCATTGCGACCCTAACCGTAAATCCCTCCGCCACTCCCTCCGGCATCGACGTCATCACGTATCACTTCGACAACCTGCGCACGGGTCAAAACGTAAACGAGATGACCCTTACGCCGGCCAACGTGAGACAGGCGACCTTCGGCAAGCTCGGCGAATTTCCCGTTGATGGCCTTGTGGACGCACAACCGCTGCTCCTTTCCGGTCTCGCCATTCCAGGGAAGGGCAACAAGAACGTCCTCTATGCGGTGACCGAACACGATTCGATCTACGCGTTTGATGCCGACAGTATCAGCCCCACTGGTGGCACGATTCTTTGGCAGACAACCGCCCTTTTGTCCGCCGAAACCACCAGTGACGATCGCGGCTGCGCACAGGTTACGCCGGAAATTGGCATCACTTCCACGCCGGTGATTGATCGGTCCCGCAATGCCATCTACCTGATCGCCATGTCGAAAGACGGCAATGGCAACTACTACCAGCGCCTTCACGCTCTCGATCTGACAACCGGGAAGGAACGGTTCGGTGGCCCGGCCACAATTCAAGCCACCTATCCCGGCACCGGCGAGAACAGCTCAAATGGCAAACTGGTCTTCGATCCAAAACAATACAAAGAGCGCCCCGGGTTGCTGCAGATTGGCGGAACCATCTACACCATGTGGTCTTCGCATTGCGACTTTCGGCCGTATACAAGCTGGATTATGGCCTACAGCGCGGATACTCTAGCGCAGGTCAGTGTCCTCAACCTCGTCCCGAACGGGAGCGACGGCGCCATTTGGATGGCGGGCGCCGCGCCGGCCGCCGACGCGGGCGGCAATATCTACACCATCCTTGGCAACGGCGACTTTGACACTACGCTCAATGCGCAGGGCTTTCCTTCGAACAGCAACTGCGGCAATTGCTACGTCAAGATCACCTCCACTCTACCCCTCACGCTTTTGGACTATTTCACCCCTCTCAATACCGTCTCCGAGTCAAACGGAGATGTCGACTTCGGTTCCGGCGGTCCGCTTCTGCTCCCTGACACTGTCGACGGCACGGGAAAAACACGCCATCTAGCGATAGGCTCAGGAAAAGACGCCAACATCTATGTTCTCGACCGTGACAACATGGGGAAATTCAACGGCGGCGCCGACAACATCTACCAGCTCATTACGGGTCAACTCTCGGGCGGCGTCTATTCGAAACCTAGCTACTTCAACGGTACGGTCTACTACGGCGCCGTCAACGACACCATCAAGGCGTTCCCGGTCACCAATGGATTGCTCGCCACGAGCCCTTCTTCGCATTCCGCGCACAGCTTTGCTTATCCTGGCGCCACCCCTAGCATTTCTGCGAGCGGCACGGCCAACGGCATTGTCTGGGTCGTCGAAAACGTTAGCCCCGCCGTCCTTCACGCCTACGATGCAACCAATCTCTCCAACGAATTCTACAATTCCAGTCAGGCCGCGAATGGCCGTGACCGGTTTTCGAGTAATAAATTCATCGCTCCCATGATTGCCAACGGAAGGGTCTACGTCGGCACATCGAGAAGTGTTGCTGTATTCGGCTTGTTCTAGCGGCGAGATTTACTGCGCCACTTGCGCGTTGCGGTTGTAATCGACGATCTCTTCTTTCTTGGAGTCCCAGTAAACCTTCTTCCCGGACCAGTACGCTTCGACGGCCATCATCGAGGCAACGGACTGCGAGAACCCTGCTTCGACCGGTGAATGTGGCTGCTCGCGCGTCCGTAAGCATTCGAACCAGTTCGCCATATGGCCGGTGGTCATATCATCAATCGCCATCGGAGGAGTCGCCTTCTCGTATGGCAGCAGCAGATATCTTGATTTGCGTTGCTCATCAATGGTGCTGTCGTCCTCGTGATTGCCTTTTTCCTCCACGACCTGGTACCGCGGACTGCCCTCGTCCCCGATGTTGACGAGCGTGGCCCTCTTTCCCATGTACCGAGTCGAACCCGGTGAATCGTTGCCGAAGCTCGTGGCGTAGCTCACGAGAAATCCTCCCGGGTACTCAAACAGCGCCTGAAATGTGTCGGGGTTCTCGCGGCCGTCGCGCCAGGCAAAAACTCCCCCGCTCGCAACGGCGGATCCTGGCGCGGTCTGCTTCGTGAACCAGTGCACCAGATCGATTGCATGACTCATCCACTGGTCGGCGATGCCGCCGGAAAATTCCTTGTAAAGCCGGAATTCGAAATAAAGGCGGGGGTCGAACGGCCGCTCCGGCTTCGTCATCAGCCAGCGTTTCCAGTCCGTGTCCGTTACGCGAATTTGTGACACTTCCGGACGCCCACGCCAACGCGGTCCGTGATAATTCCAGACAATCTCGATCTTGGTAATGTCGCCCAGTTCGCCGCTCTGGATGCAATCGTGGGCCAATTTCGGATACGGCTCGCTGCGGTGCTGGGTCCCAACCTGCACAATCTGCTTGCGTGAAAGCACCGCGTCGCGCGCCGCCTTCACGTCGGTCAGAACATTCCCCATTGGCTTTTCGACGTATACGTCTTTCCCGGCTTCCACTGCCAGCTTCAGCAGAGGGGAATGCGAATGCTCGGGTGTGGCGATAAGTACGGCGTCGATGTCTTTTTGCGCGAGTATCTCGTCTGGGGTGGCATAGGTCCGTGGCGCGCGGCCGAAGAGCCTCGAGTTTTCCTCCCGCGCAGCCTCGCGGTTAACCGTCCAAAGGTCGCACACTCCGGTCATCTCCACGTTGTAATCCTTCTGCAACATGGCCGCGATTTGATCGAGTTCTTTGCCGCGGCTGCCGATGCCGATGTGGCCAAGAGAGATACGGCTGTTTGATCCGATGATGCGTGTGTAAGACGTCGCGGAACTTCGAAGCGCCGCTCCGCCGGCCGCCAGAGCGGCGGACTTGTTCAAAAATGTGCGGCGGTCCATCTGTGCTTTCGTCGTCATGCGAGCCAAACCTCCGCAGGCCGCGATAGCATACCAAATCTCCGGAGCCCGAAGCGCGGTGTAGAGTAGAGAACAGGCGAAAAAAACCGATGGACACCAGGAGGAATTGGGGCAACCGCCCCTGGCTCATAGACTTTCGGCCCGCAGGGCGCGAACTGCCGCCGGTCGTCGACGTTGCCGTAATTGGGGGCGGTTTCACCGGTCTCGCGGCGGCTGCCTGGCTGAAAAAGATCTCGCCCGGGAAAACGGTAGCCCTCTTCGAGGCCGGAACCCTCGGTGACGGATCGAGTGGCTACACCGGAGGCGTGGCTCTCGCCGAGAGCGCGGTTGGCGATTTGCCAGGGCTCGGCGACGTCCTCGCCGGCTATCAAAAGATTCTGCGGGAGTTGAACGTCGAAGCAGACCTCGTCCTGCCAGGCGCGTATGAGATCGGCCGCTCGGGCGCGCTGCCGAACACGCCGATTCGCTGGAAGGATGCGGGAGACCTGACCGCGGTCGGGGAAGTGCCCGGCGGCACCATTAATCCCGGAAAAACCCTAAGCGGATTGGCACGCGCCGCGGAACGTGCCGGAGCCCTTTTGTTCGAAGCGGCGGAAGCGAAGGAAGCAAAGTATGGGGATGAAATTCAGTTGACCACGTCCGTAGGTGTCACCCGCGCAAAAAAGACCCTCTTCGCCACGAATGCGTTCGCCCTCGAACTCAGTTCTCTTCACGGGCGCGCGCAGGCGGCCTTCACCACCGCCGTCATGACTGAGTCCCTGGCCGATGCCACACTCGCGCAAGTCGGCTTGTCTGAGCGAAAGCCCTTCTACACGGTTGACCTGCCGTATTTGTGGGGAAGGCTGCTCGGCAACGCTGTGATTTTTGGTAGCGGCTTGATTTTCTTCGACGACTGGCGCGGATTACGTACTCTGAACGTCGAAAAGGGCGAGATTCCCGACCTGTTCACCCGCTTGGAAGAGCGCATCCGCAAATTTCATCCGGCGCTCCACGATGTCAAGTTCACACATCGTTGGGGCGGTCCGATTGGCCTCGCCGAGGGATGGAAACCGGTGTTCGAACGGCACCCCTCCTGCCCTAACGCAATCGTTCTCGGCGCCTATTCCGGTCACGGCGTGGCTCAATCGGTTTACTTAGGTGCCTGGGCGGCAGAAGCCTTCCTTGGGAAGAGGGAATTGCCAAACTGGAGATGAACCCCCGGTCTGATTCGCCCGTCCTACCGCGCAACGGCTAATACCGATTTCAGCAGGACCGAAAGTCCATTCCAGATAATCTGCACCCCGATGCAGACCAGCAAAAACGACGACAACCGCATGATGATGCTCATCCCGGTCTCGCCCAGCACCCGCTCCAAACGGTCGGCAAAGGCGTAGCACAGGTATACGCTGGCCGCGATCAGCACCGCTCCGATTACCGCGCCCGCAATCGAAAAAATGAGCACGTCGTCGCGATGTGGCTCGTTCGCGCCGAGGGTAATCGCCACGGAAATTGAGCCTGGCCCCACTGTCAAAGGCAGGGTCAGCGGATAAAACGCCCTGCGAAACAGATCCTGGACATCGACAGTGCGCTGAACATCTGTCTTCGTGCTGTCCTCGTCTTTCTGCTTCAACATGGCCCAACCCGTCGAAGCCAATACCAGTCCGCCTCCCACTTGCACCACCGGCAGCGAAATCCCGAAAAACGCTAGGATGTGGGTGCCAATCAGGTACGACCCCACGATCAGCGCAATGCTGTTGATTGCGATGCGCCACGACAAGAGTTTGCGCTGATCCGTCGAATAGTAGTGCGTCAGCGAAAGAAACAAGGGCGCGCCTCCCAGCGGATTCACAATCGGGAAGAGCGTTGTAAGCACCAGTAACGTCGATTTGATCAGATGCGGCATGCTCGGCGCCCCTGCAGTATAGCCGAGGTCCGGTCGAGCGCGCCGACCGAACCTCTCACAGGCTGGCCACGAGTTTTGCCGTGGTGATGGCCTGCCCGACATGCCTCTGCGTGTGATCTGCCACGTGAACCAGCAAGCCTCCGAGGGTGGTCGGCAGTTGCTTCTTGCCCACGATGCGGCGGTCACCCAGATCGGCCGATGCCAACCGACGCACGCGCGCCGCGCTGCGGTCGAGCGCCGCATCCAGCTCCGCGAACAGCTCTTCACCAGTTGCGCCCGATTGCAATTCGGTGTGGATGGCCGCCATCTGGCTTTCGGTCAATGCCGCTCCTTCGGCGTAACTCAGCAGACGATCGAGACTTCCGGCAATATGCCGCAAATGAAACGCGACGGGCGCTATCCCCGAAGGCCTGGTATTCAGTTGAGCGTCGGTCAGTCCTCCGCACCATTTATGGATGTCTTCGCGAGCTAACTCGAGCGCATGCAAGACCGCTCTCGGAACCGCGGGCACATCGGTGAGTGCGCCGCGCAACCACGGCTCCGGCGATGCGGCTTTGTCTCCCTGGGTCATGAGACCCCCCTGAAGCAATCCGAGTGACTGGAATTGACACTACAGAACACAGCACATAGGATGGAAAAAATGACCTTGAGATACAAGCGCAACTGTGCGCGAGCAAACAACCCTTCGACGATGCGAACAGCCGCCCCGGTCGGGCTTGCCTTCGCCGTGCTGTTGTTCCTGGCTGTCTCGTTGGGCGTTTCGGCGCCAACCTCGACCGTCTCCGTCTCTCCAGCCGACTCGAATCGCTACATCGACGACATCAAGGCCCTGACGCAGCCGAAAATGGAAGGGCGCAGCGAAGGTTCCAAAGGACTCGTTCGTGCGGAGCATCTCATCGTCGACCGCTACAAAAGCCTGGGCCTCGCGCCTGCTGGTACGCACGGCTATCTCGAGCCATTCACCGTAACCACGGGCGCAAAGCTGCGAGGCAAGAACCATCTTCTCGTCCAAAACGGGGACGGAAAGACGGAGCTCAAGCTGAATCAGGATTACGTGCCGTTCAGTTACTCGGGCTCAGGAGCGGTGAACTCGTCGCTCGTCTTTGCTGGCTACGGCGTTACGGCGGAAGAATTTGGCTACGACGATTACGCCGGCCTCGACGTGAAAGACAAAATCGTCCTGGTTTTGCGCTTTGAGCCCGCTGGTTTCAGTGCCAAGACCCAAAAACAAGGCCCCTCCGCGCATGCGCAGCTCGTTATCAAGGCCATCAACGCTCGCAATCATGGCGCCAGGGGCATCATCCTCGTTAATGGCAAGCTGGGCGACGGCGAGGAGGACCTCCTCGCTCGCTTCGGCACTTCAAACGGCCCGGAAAACGTCGGCATCCTCTTTGCCCAAGTGAAAAACTCGGTTGCCGATACCTGGCTCAAAACGGCTGGTAAGTCTCTCGCCGAGGTCCATTCCGACATCAATTCCAAGACAGAACCGGCTTCCTTCTCGCTCCCGGATTCCCTCAAGCTCTCTCTCGACGTGGACATCGAGAACACCCATGCGACTGTCAATAACGTCCTTGCCTACATGCCCGGGAAAACCGACGAGTACATCATTCTGGGTGCTCACTACGATCATCTCGGCCGCGGCTATTTTGATTCGATGGCTCCTTCGCAGATTGGCGAGATCCACCCAGGGGCCGACGACAATGCTTCCGGAACAGCCGGAGTGCTCGAACTCGCTCGCGTCCTTTCTCCGCTTAGGGGCCAACTTCCCCGCGGAATCCTGTTCGCGTCCTTTGCCGGCGAGGAACTCGGCTTGCTCGGATCGGCCGCCTGGGTCAAGGATCCTACCAAACCGCTCGACAAAGCCGTGGCCATGATCAACATGGACATGATCGGGCGCGTCAAGGACGACAAAATTTATGTCGGCGGCGTCGGCACGGGCTCCAGCTTTCAAAGAGTTCTCGAGCAAGCGTGGGGCGATTCGCACCTGAAGCTCGAACTCTCCCAAGGCGGCTACGGCTCAAGTGACCACACTTCATTTGTCAGCAAGCACATTCCCGTTCTTTTCTTCTTTTCGGGCTTGCACTCCGACTACCACAAGCCCTCCGACACCTGGGAAAAAATCAACTCAGAGGGTGCTGCGGGCCTTCTGAACGTTGTTGCCCGCTGCGCGCTAGAGTTGGCCTCCGACTCGGACAAGCCCACCTTCGCCGCGGTTATGGACAGCAATCCGCACACCGGGGTTTCCAGCGGCACGGGCAGCGGTTACGGCCCTTACTTCGGCTCGGTTCCCGATTTTGGCCAAGCGGAAAACGGCGTGAGATTCTCAGATGTGAAGCCGGGCTCGCCGGCGGCCAAAGCTGGCTTAAAGGGGGGCGACGTTCTCGTCCAGTTTGGCGACAAGCCCATCAAGAATCTTTACGATTTCACGGATGCACTTCGCAGAAGCAAGGTCGGCGACCTCGTTCCTGTCACCGTCCTGCGTGACGGAAAAGAATTAAAGGTCGATGTGAAGCTCGAGCAGAGAAAGTAGCCGGGCGGATCACGTGGGGATTCTGCCGGCCGTACAGGGGAACTGGTGAACAAGGGAACCATTACTGCGTCTGTCTTCGCTAGTATGCTGTCAATCCTGGGTCTTTACGCGCCTCCCCGGATTCGTCTCGACGCCCGGGAAAGACAGGTCGACCCGCTGCTCCTGCCCGAGGAACAAAAGCATTTGAAAAACGTCCGGCAACTTACCTTTGGCGGCCAGAACGCCGAAGCCTATTTCTCAGCCGACGACAAACAGCTCATTTTCCAGCATCAGGGCGCCGATGCGCCTTGCGATCAGATCTACACCATGGCGGTCGACACGCCCGACGGCAAACCCGCCACACCCAAACTTGTGAGCACAGGCAAGGGACGCACCACCTGCAGCTATTTTTTCCCCGCGGGAGATAGGATTCTTTTCTCATCCACTCACGCGACGAGTCCGGATTGCCCGCCGAAACCGGACTACTCTCACGGCTATGTGTGGCCGATTTACAGCTCCTACCAGATTTACATCGCCAAGCCGGACGGCTCGGATCTGAAACAGCTAAGCCATGCGCCTGGATACAACGCCGAGTCCACGATCACCCGGGACGGCAAGCACGTCGTTTTCACTTCCACGCGCAACGGAGATCTCGACATCTTCACCATGGATGCTGACGGCTCCAACGTGAGGCAACTCACCAATGAACTCGGCTACGACGGCGGACCTTTTTGGTCTTACGATGGATCGAAAATCGTCTACCGCGCCGAGCATCCGAAAACACCCGAAGAAATCAAAGACTACAAGGACCTTTACGCCGCTGGCCTCATCCGCCCAGGCAACTTGGAAATCTGGGTCATGAACGCTGACGGCTCCAACAAGCACCAGGTCACTCGCAACGGTGCCGCCAACTTCGGACCGTACTGGCTGCCCGACGGCAAACGCATCATTTTCGCTTCGAATCAGGCGGATCCGAAAAATGGGCGTGATTTCGATCTCTACGTCATCAATGAAGACGGCACCGGGCAGCAGCGCATCACCTATCACCCCGATTTCGACGGATTCCCCATGTTCTCCTCCGACGGCAGACGTCTCGCCTGGGCCTCCAACCGCAACGGCAAGGTGCCGCATGAAACGAATATCTTCATCGCCGATTGGGTGGAGTAGCCAAACAAAACAGGAGCGAAAGCAGTGGCCAAATCGCGGAAGCGCACCTCGCAGAGCTCCAAGCCCGGCAGCAGATCGGGCGAGCTGGTACGCATTCTTATCGCTCGCGCCCGCGTCAAGCAGCGCGTCCGCCAACTCGCGCACGAAATCCGCAAGGACTTTCCGAAGGACACCTTGCATCTTGTGGCCGTCTTGAAAGGTGCGGTTCTGTTTCTTGCGGATTTGGCTCGCGAGTTGGGCGGGGAAGTCTCCTTCGACTTCATGGCCGTCTCCAGCTACGGCAAAGGAACCAGCACCACCGGCGAGGTCAAGCTCATTAAGGATCTGGACGTGAGCATCGAGGGCCGGACCGTCATCGTGGTTGAAGATATTCTTGATACCGGACTGACGCTTAAATACCTTTTGCGATTGTTCGAGGAACGAAAACCAAAGCATCTGCGCGTCGTTGTGCTGCTCGACAAAGCCGAACGCCGTATCGCCGATGTCCGGGCGGACTACACCGGGTTCACGATCCCGAACGAATTCGTGGTCGGCTACGGGCTCGATTACGACGAACGGTACCGGAACCTTGCGGACATCTGCGTACTGCAACTCGGTCAGCGCCCTGCGCCGAAATCCGCATAGGGCCGGGCGCCGCTGTTCCGGTCTTCGTGGCGGCTTTCGAGCGACTTCGCTCGCGCGTGCACGGGATGGCAAAAGCCAGGCGAAGCTCCTGTTATAATGAAAAGCTTCATGAAAGCCACTGATCCCAACCTGCAAAACGCGGCCACCGAAAACCCCGAAATCCCAAACGAAGTGCTCGCAACACTCGCGGAGATCGGCGCAGAGGTGAACGCCTCGCTCAACCTAGACGAGGTCTTGGCTCACGCCGCCGCGCTTATCAAACGTCACGTCGATTACGAGATGTTTGGCGTTCTCATGGTGGATCGGGACGGCGCCTATCTGACGCACAGGTTCGCCATCGGATACCCGCCGGGCCTGGCGGAAAATTTAAAAGTTCCGATAGGGCAGGGAATCACGGGAACGGCCGCACGCACCGGCCGCGCCGTGCTTGTAGGCGACGTCTCGCAGGACCCCCGCTACATAAACGCGATCGAAAGCGTCCGTTCGGAACTTGCCGTGCCGCTGATGTTCCGCGGGAAGTGCGTCGGCGTGCTTGACATCCAGAGCCGCCACCTCAACTACTTCACGCCGCAACAGCAAAATATCCTCTCGGTGCTGGCGAATCGCCTTGCCGTTGCCATCGAAAACGCGCGACTGTTCCAGCAGGTGCGAACTCAGGCTGAAACCCTGCTGGTCTTGAACGAGGTTAGCCGGGAGATCAGCTCGATCCTCGATGTGGAGGCCTTGCTCCGCCGCGCTGCCGAACTGGTCAAGCGCGTGATTGACTACCAGATTCTGAGCATCATGCTATATGACGAGGAGCAGCAGGTCTTTCGCCATCGTCTCGATGTTAAGCATGGCCAGCGAGTCCAGGGAAAACTGCGCGCGGCAGCAAGCGAAGGCATCGTTGGGGCGGCGGCAACGGCGCGTGAACCGGTTCTGGTGCCCGATGTGACAGCCGATCCGCGCTATTTGATGGCCAATCCCGAAACCCGCTCCGAACTCGCCATCCCGATGATCCACAAAGGAAAGGTGATCGGCGTGTTGGATCTCGAGAGCCCCCAG
>DATFTB010000047.1:0-4022 GCA_035262325.1 Candidatus Acidiferrum sp. | reverse complement strand
CCGTGGCGGAGCGCGCGTACAGCCTCGGCCGCGTACCGCGGCCGGCGGTGCGCAAGATGCAGCCGCGCCCAATCCTGGATGAGCACTGCGAGCGTGAGGCGGCCTCGCATGCGCTTTGCCAACTCGGCTGCTGCCGTTTCCTTCCGCTCGGCTGCCGGGTTCTTGCCCTTCGCCACATCGCCCATGATTGCGGCGGCAGCCTCGCGCGCCTTCGACAGCGAGAGGGCCGAGCACGAGCCCAACGGCACGCGCCATTTCTGGCCATTAAGCGTGTATTGGCAAAGATAGCTTCGGCTGCAGCTGGCCGTCACTCGCACGGCAAGGCCACGCTGCGAATCGTCAAAAACCAGCCGGTCTTTCCGCCCACCGCCGGTGGTTAGCGTCTCGATTTTTCGCTCGGTCAGCTTCATTGAATTCCTTTCTGCGCGCCTAGGTCCGCGTCGGGTCCGCGGACCTGCAGCGGACCTCACAGGTTGGCTTTTCGTGTCGCTCAGCGGCGTCTGGAGTCAGAAGGTTTCACAGAAGCATGGGCAGAACAAGACAAAATCGGGGGTCCGCTTCGGTCCATGTCGTACAGTGTCATTTAGTGTCGGTCGACAAAATCTTACTACGAATCTGGGGGTCAGGAGTTCGAATCTGTTCGGGCGCGCCCGGCGAGATTCGAACTCACGACCTCTGCCTTCGCAGGGCAGGAGGCCGCGTCACAGCGAGATGCAGGATGTGCGTTTCAGCATTCCGAAATGTCCGCTAACCTCTTGATCGGATCGAGATCGAATTCCCGCATTTTTTCGGAATGCGTTTTGACAAATAACGCGAACCACTTGGATTTTGATTCTGCTATTCCGAAGTCGCCCTCGCTCACGCCCCCAGCCAGCCTAAGTGTCGTGGATCAAACCGTTTACTTGTCGGCGCTGTTCGTCCCTTTGCTGTTTATTCCGAAATTTCTCCGAAGCGTTGATTTCGTCCGCAGACCCGGATCCATTAAAAAATGGTGGGGTCAGCGCCCTCTTGTGGTTGGACACTCGCGGCAGAAAGCCTAGTGATCGTGCGGGAAGATTCCGGTGTCCCACGAACGCTTAAGTCATTGGTTTTCTTCGATTGTGCCAGCCCGCCCCTGGGCACCACCAGAACTACATTTCGGTTCGGTCTCTGTTCTGCCTTCGCCCCTTTTTCGTGTCGGCGTTGCCGAGCGGCGAACTCCAGAATATCGGGAACGCTACCTTCAACCTTGATCTTGACTTCCCCGCGATCCCTTCCGGGATAAACCGAGATGCCGATAATCAGGGAGCGCAGAATTTCGCTAGCTGCGGCCCGTTCCATTTCAGTTCGTGTGAGCGCTGCTTCTAGATCGTTGACCCGCCTCCGGTAGATTTCTGGCAGGCTGGGATGCAGCTCAGGCGGCCGCCTCTCGGCGGCAATGGCCCGGTGTTCCGATTCGACGCGCTCCCTCTCAGTTTCGAGTTGGTCGAGCTTGGCTTTCAATGATTTAGAGGCCGTACCCTCCGCGATAGCATTGACGATGCGATCTATGCTGCTCTGGACCGCGCATAACTTTCGCCCGATCGTAGTGTTCCGCTGATCACGTTCTCGGTGCAATTGCTCAGATGTCTCGCGAAACTGCCTCGCGAACTCCTCGAACAGGCTTGGCGTCAGCAGACGCTCCTTGATCCCGCCCAGCACTCGGCTCTCTAGTTCTGTCCGAAGAACGGTCCGGTTGTTGTTACAAGTTCCACTTTCGCGATGGGCAACGCAGCCAAGCCGATCGCTTGACCTCATGGTGTAAGCGCCGCCACACTGCCCACAGCGTATCAGTCCGCTCAATAGGTGCCGTGGCCGTCGAGCCTCGCGCGATGGCTTTCCGGCGTGGCGCATCCGCATCGCCTGTGCTTGCCGCCATAGCTCCTCTGACACAATACGCCACTCTGGTACATCGACGAGAACCCACTTGTCCTGCGGCAGAACCCGGGGTTGGCGAGATCCAGTGTCTGGGTCCTTTCGATATGAGAGTCGACCGTACTCCATCTTGCCGGCGTAGAGCGTGTTTAGCAGGATACCGTGGCGTCGCTTTCGATTTCCATTGATGGTGCTCGCGTTCCAGGAACCACCTCGTGGGCTGGGAACGCCATCACGGTTTAGATCGGCAGCAATCGCGCGCGGGCTGCGACCGGCAACGTACTCCTCAAAAATGCGGCATATGATGCGGGCGGCTTCCGGATCAATCTCGCGGCGTCCGCGCTCGACTTCCCCGTTTGCGCCGATCTCACGAAGTACCCGGTATCCGTAGGATAAGCCGCCCGCGGCACGGCTGGCCTCCGCACGGCCACGCTGGCCTCGCCTCACCTTGTTTGCGAGGTCCTTGAGGAAAAGTGCGTTCATCGTGCCTTTTAGCCCGACGTGAAGCTCGTTGATATCGCCCTCCGAGAGAGTATGGATGCGTATATCCAGGTGAGCGAGGCGCTTGAAGAGTCCAGCGATATCCTCTTGATCGCGCGAGAGGCGATCGAGTGCCTCTGTGATTACAACGTCGAACGACCCCGGGGTCCGAGCCCTCTCCAGAAGTTTCTGAATGCTCGGTCTGTTTTGAAGACGTGAGCCGGAGAGTGCAGCGTCCGCGAAAACATCTACGACCTCGATATCCATTCTATCGGCGCGCTCGCGACAAATCCGGACTTGATCATCGATCGACGCTTTCGATTGCAGGTCGCTGGAATAGCGCGCGTATATAACGGCTTTCATGACGCTAGCTTCTCTCTGGTTCTGGTCGTTTCCGGAATTTTCGTGGCAGCCAACCGTTCTTGTTCAATTCATAGTTTGTAGCCGGTGACGCCTTCCAGATTCAATCGCCAAGTAATGGCACGAGAGATTTTGCTCGCGGTGGTCGTTGAACATGCGAAGAACGATTGAGCTGCTTGGTTGATCGTTCGATGGCTATGGATCGGTGCGCTGGTGTCAGCAGATTGTCCGACAAAGCCCCGCCAACTAAACTCCATTCCCGAACGGGTCGCGCATCCTACAGTGGCTGTTGTCCGCTCGCCCTTGAGGGACGGGTTCGCTGACCCTTTTCACGGTAACGTGATGCGGACGTCCTCCCGTCCAATGTGCCTTGAACGAAATCACGCGCCGCTTGCCGTGCGAGCAGCCGGACGAGAGCCACTAGACATGCATCGGGCTTCGATGAGCTCGGCGACACCCGTCCGCGCGCCGCGTGGCCGACCATGCGCACTTTTTTGGTTGTTGTCGCTCGTGGTCTTCCCACGCTGGGTCCTCAACGCCGAGTGCGCGGTCGCGCCTGGCAGGGATTTTGACCCCCGTAACGACGGAAGAGAACGATGTCGTTGTAGGTCTGATTCGCATAACAGCGTGCTCTTGCGATCCGGTTCGTGGAGGGGCGCAGGTCAGCCGAAGGGAGCGTAGTAGAAATACTTGCGCGTTTCGGACCTACATCACGTTTCGTCCATGAGAGGCATGCGCTCCGAACGGTCTCGGAAGGTTCGCGTCACCATGCGCATCTATTCATGGGTCGGGCTGCACGACGAACGTTGCGCCCACTTCCACCAGGAACAAATCGTTCAGCTCCGAACTACGAATCTGGGGGTCAGGAGCTCGAATCTCCTCGGTCGCGCCATCTAATCTCTTGAGATGATTTCGTTTTTTGCGTCGCCCGCAAATCAGCCCAGACTAAACGCCGCGTGTTAGTCTGGGGCTTAGTCTGGGGAATTTTCGTCCGCGGGTTCTCACGTTATGCGTCGCGGGCGGTCGCACCGCTCATGTGCGAGCTGACAGTAGCTTCACTGCGTTCTCGCAGACGTCCTGCCCTGAGTCAGTTATGAAGATCGCCAGGCTCATAGCCTGAACGTCGCCCGGTCGGAGGGTAAATGGGCTTCGCCTGGGCCTTTCAGGGCGGTGGACTCGTTTAAAGTGAGAGTTGGCCGGGTCAGCCGTGACGGGTTGAGGTCCGCGAGAGAGGCTTGCGGCGCCCGTCGCGGAGATCCGCGATGTCACGTTCAATTGCTCGCGCTCGC
>DATFTB010000046.1:0-4517 GCA_035262325.1 Candidatus Acidiferrum sp. | reverse complement strand
TCGGCGGAGCGTTGTTGTCACGCTTGATTTGCGAAAACTCCTGGGCAAGAAGGACACCGGAAAAGAGCCACAGTGCCGCAGCCGCAACAATGATTCTGCCGGCCACAAATCGCATACTCACCTTCCAGTCTGCTCAACATTGCCGGCTGCGTCGGCGCTGAACTTAAATATGCGGCCGTCGCTGACCTTCAATTGCTGGAGAAGCCCGCTGTTCGAACCGTCTCTGGCAGGCAGCGCGGTGACGTTGACTTCGTCGCCGGCTTTCAGGCCACCTCGATCTGCGCGGCTCAGTCCGGCTCTGCGGAGATTGCCCGCCGCTCCCATCTCGAAAGCCCACTTCTGCACCTTGCCGTCGGCGCCTTTTACGTTTACGGTGAGATACGAATGCGGATTGATGAACTCTATCTTCTCCACGGTTCCGCTCACGCTGACCGTTTTGTGAATGTCGAACTGCGACTGCACCGAATGGTGTGCCCATACCGGTGCGGCCAAAGCCAGACTGCACAACAAAGCAGTGAAACGCGTCATATTGCCTCCGTACGTTGCGCTATTTAGCGACAGGGCTCGGCCGCACCTGGAACTTTACAACCTTCGGCCTTGTGCCCATGCCGCCTTCCTGGTGCCACGGCGTGTACATCGAGTAGCTCGACCAGAGTCCGCGACCCTTCCAGCCGGCTTTCGGGTCGTCGATTCGTCCGGCCGCGTGACGAGCGGCGAATCCCAGAGGGTAAGGTACGCGCAAGGTCAACGTCTTCATCTGGCCGTTTTGCGGTACCAAGGCGAAGAATGAATCCGCGTTGACGTCGCCAGCCACCAGGACATCCTTCCCGAGACCGAGGGTATCGTGGTGATCGACGTTGGTTAGATACAGCATGTCGGTGCTGAGATCCGGTTCCCCTTTGAACGTGGGTCCGGGCTTGGTGTATACCGTCCATCCTTCGGGGCATTGCTGGCCGGTAGCGGTCGGTCCGTTCAGCACCTTGCACTTGCGACGGTCGAAGCTGAAAATCTCATGGACGCCCCGCCAGTTCTGCCAGACGACGCCGCTACTGTCGATGGCAACGCCTCCCGAATATGGTAACGGTATCTTCGATTTCGGCGGTTCATAGACCTCGGCCTTGCATGTCTGCGGCGGGTTGAGCCCGCGCTCGAGGCGTACGAGCGTCGTATCATCGTGACCAATTCCCGAGCACCATATGCTCCCATCGGTCGGGCTGATGCCAATCGCGTAACAACCGAATTCAATCCGGTGGTCCTTCGTAGGATCGACCGACTGATTGGGCTCTGTCCAGCCCAGAGAGATCTTGCCGTCGCCGTTGGTGTCCAGGACGCCCGGACACCATCCCTGCGCGGCGGCTTCGTCGTGGGTCTTGTCGAACTTCACCGTGTCGATCCAGCCGACGGCGTTGTCCTGGCCGAAAACGAGCGTATCGTGTTCGTCGAATTGGTTATGGTCTGCTGCAAAGCAGCTGTCGATCGACGTGAACTGCTTTGTCTTCGGATCATACAATTCGATCTGCCTTGCACTCGGGCCCGCCATTGGGAAGTACTTGGCGAACTTGTTTGTCGACCCGTCCTTGCAGAACGCCGGCTGTTGCTGTGGAGCCCGGGTTCGTGCCGTGACCCATACGCGTCCTTTTGCGTCCATCGCCACGCTGCGGGGGTCGGCTTGCCGTTGCCAGATCTTCTCGTTCCCCCACACCGGAGAGAGCGGGGTGTTGGCATCGAGCACTGGACCGCTCGACGGAATCTTGATTTCCGTCGTCTTGTTCTCCCGCGGATCGAGCACCGCAAGAATGTCGGAAGACTGGATGGCTCCGTAGATCAGCCCGTTCGAATTCAGCGTTGGCGAGCGCTCGTCCGTGCCGGCCGCATCGCTCCGTCTGCTTGTGGGAAGGGCCCAGTCCCACATCGAGATCACGAGATTGCGCTCGAGACCGGCGGGACGCGGCGGAGCTTCGGGATAGGCGCCGTCGGCGATCCGATCGGTCCAATCGGCAAACGCCTTGCGCTGCGCCCCGAGACGCTTGTAAACGGTGCCCATGTTTGCCCCGTTGGGTCCCATCACCATGCGGTGATCCCAGGCGTCGAGAGTCGATGGAAATGAGCCAAGGTCCTTCGACAATTCACGAGTCGCACGGTTGCCCACTTGATGGCATGAGAAGCACGCCTTGGTTTCGAGAGCCACGTCCTTGGCGGAATGTTCGCCTTTGGGAATCTCCAAGAGGCTCAGCCAGTAATTCGCCGGATAGACCTGCGCAGCGGCGCGTCCGTCCGGCGCGACGACGGCCTTGAGATCGAGGTGCTGGCCAGGCGTGGCGCGAACCCGCGGCGAATCGACCAACCCGTACCCCCGCACGAACACTTCGTAGTTCGCTCGCGGCAGATCCGGCAGGACGTAGCGTCCCTGATCGTCGGTGACGACCGTCCGCACGAACTTCGCCGGCAGTTCCGTGGTCTCGGCGATCACCCAGACGCCGGCCTCGGGACCCTTCGAGCTTGTGACGAGCCCGCCGATGTCATCAGGATCGAGCGCCACTGCGGCGCCGCTGCCTTGCTGTGCTTTGACCCAGCTGAATGAAAACGTCAGTACGCCCGCCAGAGCCAACGAAGCTACTTTCAGATTCACACGCACCATGTGTACCTCCAATGCTGGTCTTCCGCCCGAGCGAAAGCCTCCACTGATTGTGATGTCTGATAATGCTTGGTCGGAACGTTAAGTCCGCAAGGGATGAATGTCAATCTCGGAGTCAGGACGTGTCGACGTTCAGCGATTCTGATCGGATGTGATAGACGTAACTTTCAGTATGTCGATACAGGCAGCCGACGTCGATAGATGGTAGCGCCGACAAAGCAGATCGCGATCTCAGTATTGAGGAAATCCTCAACGCGATCATTAAAGAGCCCATCACCGAGTTACTTCAGCGCGAGCACTCGATTTGGATCGATCCGCACAATCGTGTAGGTGATGGGTTCCTGAACGTCGGTGAATCCATGCGGCGTGCCAGCCGGAATGACGACCATGTCGCCCTTCGAGACGCGGCGGCTGACGCCGCCGCGAATGCCGCTGCCAGCGAATCCCGGACCACTGAGTTGCTTCACAACATCGCTAGACGGTTCGCGTTTTTGTGGATTCACGAGTGTTCCGCCGGTCACAAATGTTCCGGAGCCTTCGACTACGTAGTAGACCTCCGAAACGTTTTCATGCGAAGCCATCCCCGTAAGGTTTGTACCTTTGTCGCGATGCACAACCGCGATGCTGACGTTGTGCCCGCCCCCATCCACCGTACGAATCGGTATGTCGGTAATGTTTTTGGCGATCTCTTCCCTTACAGTGGCCTGGATGTCCGAGGCTTTCACATCCGTTGCTGGAAGAGTTTTCGTTGTGGCTGCCTGCGCAAGCAACAACACGATCGCGAGAATCCTTGACATAGTCGTTTTCTCCTTGCTTGTCCCCTATACTGCGAGGCATGACCGGTGGTCAACTCATCGTTGAGTGTCTTGTTCGGCACGGCGTCGATATGGTCTTCGGGATACCCGGCGCACATACGATATCCATTTATGACGCGCTCCATCGGCACCCGAAGATCAGGCATATCCTTGTGCGACACGAACAGTCAGCAGCGCTCATGGCGGACGGCTACGCGCGGTCAACGGGGAAGCCAGGCGTGTGCTGCGTAACAACAGGTCCCGGCGTGACGAATGCGGCTACCGGATTAGCTGTCGCGAACAGCGATTCGATTCCGGTTCTTCTCATCTCCAGTCAGGTGCATTCCGAAGCCGCCACGAAACGGCGCGGCTTGTTCCACGCGATGGACCAACTTGCACTGACCAAACCCATCACGAAGTGGAACGCCCGCATCGACCGTCCGGAGCAGATTCCGCAAGTTATGGCGAATGCCTTCGGCATTCTGATGAAAGGACGACGCGGAGCAGGGCATGTGGAAGTGCCGCTAAACGTACTTCAGCAAGAGTTCGAGTTTGAAGATTCGAGACTGGAAGCGACGAGCGTCGACTCGAATTCGGAGCCGCGAAACATTAGTGTGGAAATTCGGCGTGCCGCCCAACTATTACGTGATACTAAGCGTCCGCTGATCTTTGCGGGTGGCGGAGTCATCGCAGCCGGAGCTTGGAGCCAGCTGGTAGAGGTTGCGGAGCTGCTACAGGCACCAGTGCTGATGAGTCCAATGGGGAAGGGCGCGATTCCCGCCGGTCATCCGCTCTGTGCCGGTGTGACGTTTAGCTGGGTGACCGCAGACTTGCAGAACATGGAAAGGAGCCTATCGCCGTTAACCCGTATGGCCGACGCTGCGGTGGCCGTGGGTTTCCGCTTCAGCCAGTTGGCGACAGTGAACTATACGCTACCGGTGCCGAAGTCTCTTGTGCAGATTGACATCGACGCTGCCGAAATCGGCGCAAATTATGACGTAACCGTGGGCATCCTATCGGATGCGAGACTCGCTCTCAGCCAACTGCGTGATGCTCTAAAGGCGGAAGGGATCGAACCTGCCGCGCGC
>DATFTB010000045.1:0-11828 GCA_035262325.1 Candidatus Acidiferrum sp. | reverse complement strand
TGTGGTGGATGTGCGTTCGGGAGAAGTCCGCGCCGATCAAATCGTCATTATCGTGAAGAACCGCATTACGGCGGTTGGGCCACAGAAGCAGACTCGCTATCCGCGCAGAGCGAGGGCGATCAACGGGCAAGGCGCGTACCTCATTCCCGGGCTGTGGGACATGCACGTGCATCTCGTTTTTGGCGACTGGTTTCCGCTGGCGCAGCAGATCACACTCCCGCTGCTTGTGGCGAATGGGATCACCGGCGTGCGCGATATGGGCAGCGAGCTTGAAACCGTGCAGAGCTGGCGCAACGAAATCGAAGCGGGCCGACTGCTTGGGCCGCGCATCATGACCTCGGGACCGATGCTCGACGGTCCGAAGCCGCGATTTCCAAGCTCCATGGCCATTGCGACTCCCGAAGACGGTCGGCGGGCCGTGAACGGGCTGAAGCACGCTGGCGTCGATTTCATCAAGCTGCAATCGCTGATTCCGCGCGATGCAGTTTTCGCAATCGCTGACGAAGCGCGCAAGCAAGAGCTTCCCTTTGAAGGGCACGTGCCCGATTCCGTGCGGGCAAGCGAAATGTCGGAAGCCGGGATGCACAGTTTTGAGCACCTGATCGGGATATTTGAAGGCAGCTCGCCGCTCGAAGACCAGTTTCTCAAGGGCGACAAGACGGAAGCGCGCTTTCTGGCTTCTTACGATCCGGAGCGGGCGGCGACTCTCGCTCGGCTGCTCGCGAAAAACCAGACCTGGCAGTGCCCCACGCTCGTTTGGGAACGGGGCGGCAACCTGATCGACGCGACCGACTTTAGCAAGGACCCGCGCGCCAAATATGTCCCTGCTTACTGGAAAAATCAGACGTGGAAGAAATTCACGGAGCAGGTGGAGAGCGAGTTCAATACCGACGATCTTGACACGCGAAGGAAATTCCTCGAAAAGGAACTCGAGGTTGTTCAACTGCTGCACAAGGCGGGCGTGCCTTTTCTAGCTGGCACCGATACGCCGCCCGGCGTCTACATTTTCCCGGGCTTCAGCTTGCACGAGGAGTTGCAGCGCTTTGTCGCGGCGGGTTTCACCCCGCTCGAAGCCTTGCAGACCGCAACAATTAACCCGGCGCGCTTTTTTCAGCTGGAAGACCAGTTGGGCACAATCGAGAATGGAAAAGTCGCGGACCTTGTGTTTCTGGATGGCAATCCGCTCGCCGATATCGGCAACAGCCAGAAGGTTTCCGGTGTGGTTGTGAACGGCCGGTTTCTTTCGAGGAGCGACCTGCAGAAAATGTTGCAAGGTGTGGAGGAAACGGCAAAAAAAGAGCCGCCGAAGGGCCGCGACGGCAGCGTTTTTTGATTCAAAGAATCGCGGTGGCGCGATTTTTCAACCGCTCCGTTTTCTTGTGCTATCATTCGCCTCCAAATTTCTGGGAGAATCAGCTCTGAGGTGCCGCTGATGTCGCGAGCCAAGGTTTCATGGCTGAGAACCGTAGCCCGCAGGCGGTGCGGGCTCGCTTCAAGGCATGGGGCAAGCAGGAAGAGCGGTTTGCGGGCCGGCTCGGCGGACGGCCTTCTCGGGCGGTTGAGGGGCGCTTGCGCGCTTCCGTTGCTGCTGCTTTGCTGCTTCGGCATTCACGCGCAAGAGACGAATCCTTTCGCGAACGATCCGAAGGCCGTTACGGTGGGCGAATCGCAGTTCCGTGCCAACTGTGCGTTCTGCCACGGGCTTGGCGCGCGAGGCGGCGGTCGCGGTCCCGATTTGACCCGCGCGCAGAAACGCCACGGCAAGACCGACGGCGACCTTTTCCGCACCATTAACGATGGAATCCCGGGCACCGCCATGCCGCAGAACGGCACGACCAGCCAAGGCGTGGGAATGACGACGGAGGAGATCTGGCAGGTAATCGCCTACATTCGGAGTGTCGAAAAGAAATCGGAGTCTGCGCCGGGCGGAAGCGCGGCGCGCGGCGAAAAGCTCTTTCACGGAGCCGCGGGCTGCTATACGTGCCACATGATCAACGGAAAGGGCGGGCGGCTTGGGCCCGAGCTGACGAATGTGGCGTCGGCCCGGTCAACCGAGTCGATCCTAGAGTCCATACGCGATCCGAGCCGGCGGCTGGCGACGGGCCTGATCGAAAACACGAAGGAATTTCCCCAGGAATATTTAACCGTAACGGTGGTAACGGGGGACGGCCGGACGTTCAAAGGCGTAACGCTCAACGAGGATAATTTCAGCGTGCAGATCATGGACACGCAGCAGGAGATTCATCTGTTCGAGAAGGACAAACTCAAGTCATTCTCGAAGACGCGCGAATCGCTGATGCCGCGTTATGACGAGAAAGCCCTGTCCGAGCAGGATTTGCGCGATCTTCTGGGCTACTTGTTTGAGGTGAGCGCAAAGTGAGGGGAAGGGACAAGAAGCGGATGAGGCTCTGTGCCATGACCCTGATGGCCGCGAGCCTTTTTGCTGGCCCGGCACTCGCGCAGGTTACGTTCGAGCGCATCCTGAATTCGTCCAAAGAGCCCCAGAACTGGTTGACGTATTCGGGTGACTACGAGGGGCGGCGATTCAGCGCGCTGGACCAGATCAATTCCGGGAATGTGAAAAACCTCGCGCCGCGCTGGGTATACCAGACGGGCGCGCTCGGAAAATTTGAGACCACGCCGCTGGTGGTCGATGGCGTCCTTTACGGCACAGCGCAGGATAACCGCACGTTCGCGCTCGATGCACGGACCGGCCGGCCCATCTGGCAGTATCAATATATCTATCCTTCCGATGTGCGGATGTGCTGCGGAAGAGTCAACCGCGGGTTCGCGATCCTTGGGGATAAGGTGTTTTTCGGCACGCTCGATGCGCACCTGGTTGCGCTCGACGCAAAGACCGGCAGCGTAGTCTGGGACGTGGCCGCAGTGGACTATCGCAAGGGGTACAGCTTCACGCTTGCGCCACTGGCCGTGAAAAACATGATCGTGGTCGGCATTTCCGGAGGGGAGTACGGCATACGCGGTTTTGTTGACGCTTACAATGCGAGTACCGGCGAACGGAAATGGCGATTCTATACGACGCCGGGTCCGGGCGAGCCTGGACACGAAACCTGGGCCGGCGATTCGTGGAAAATGGGCGGCTCGGCGCCTTGGATTACGGGAGTGTACGACAAGGAGACCAATCAATTGTTCTGGACGACGGGGAATCCGGCGCCATCAAACCGGCGGGCCCAGCGCGAGGGCGATAATCTCTACAGCAACTGCCTGCTGGCGCTGGACGCGGACACAGGAAAACTGAATTGGCATTTTCAATATACGAAGCACGACGAACATGACTGGGATTCGACGCAGATCCCGGTGATGATGGAGCTGGACGGCAGGAAGCTGATCGGCCATGCAAACCGCAACGGCTACTTCTATCTGATCGACCGCACGAGCGGAAAGCTGGTGTTGTCGAAGCCTTTTGCGACGACCACCTGGAGCGACACGAAGGATGCGGAAGGGCGGCCCGTTGCGAGGGGCGACAGTTCGCCGACGCTCGAGGGAAGGAAAGTGTGTCCCGGTGCGGCCGGTTCGACGAACTGGATGTCGCCCACATTTGATCTGCAAACGAGGCTCTTCTATGTGACCGCGAGGGAGCAGTGCGACATTTTCAGCACCGCCCCGGAGGTGAATGAGGAGGGCCATGCGTACTATGGCAGCGCCTACTTTCCGGCTTCCGATGCGGAACCCTACTGGGGAGCGCTGCGGGCAATCGATCCGCTGACGGGGGAGCGAAAGTGGGAGTTCAACCACGTATCACCCAGTTGGTCGGGAGTCTTGTCGACCGCGGGCGGCCTGGTATTCAGCGGCGATTCGGAGGGGAATTTCATCGCCCTGGACGCGACGACCGGAAAAGTGCTGTGGCATTTCCAGATGGGTGGAGCGGTCTACGCTGCGCCCATGGCGTACGCGGTAGACGGCAAAGAGTATGTGGCGATTGCGGCCGGCTCTGCGTTGTTTGTCTTTACCCTGCCGTAGGCACCGGGTGCGGAGGAGGCCCGTGGGGCAGGCGATGGTTTGACAGCCAAGAAATAGGCGGCGCTAAAGAAAAGGCCCATAACCGTGCTGCGCGCTCCTAGGTCCAGTTGTTGCTCGCAGGATGATGTCGCAGCCATCGGGGCTCAGGGCATGTGGCCTGTCTGCGGTCGGCCGGCTCCGACCCTAGGTCGAGAGCGGATTTACATCGGAGAAAAATGGCGTACCCCGGTTTTGACTTGAGTGGCAGAACCGCCGTTGTGGTTGGCGGCACTTCCGGTATTGGCCAGACGATCGCTCTAGGGCTGGCCAAAGCCGGCGCTGACGTGATTCCGAGCGCGCGGCGGGCCGAGATGGTGGAGGCGACCGCGAAGAAAATTGAGACGCTCGGGAGGCGCTCCTTGCGAGCCTGTGCGGATGTGCTCGACCGCGCATCGCTCGAGGGTTTGCTTGAAACAACCGTCGCCAAGTTCGGCCAGGTGGACATTATGGTCTACGCCGCCGGGCGTACCAAGCGCACGCCGTTTCTTGACCTAGGCGAGAGCGAGTGGAGCGAGATCCTCGAGACCAATCTGACGGGGGCGTACCGTGCGAGCCAGATTTTCGGCCGGCATATGGTCGAAAGAAAGTACGGGCGCATCATTCATATCGCTTCGCTCACCTCGTTTATCGGTATGTATGAGGTAGCGGCTTACGGCGCAAGCAAGTCGGGCCTTGCGTCGCTGACGCGCACGCTTGCGGTTGAATGGGCGCCTTACGGCATTTGCGTGAACGCCATAATGCCCGGGGTATTTCGCACGGCGCTGAATGAGAAGTTGCTTGACGGCACGGCCCGGGGCGAGGAGTTGCTGCTGCGCACGCCGATGCGGCGCTTTGGGCGAGTGGAGGAGTTGGTTGGAAGTGCCGTATTCTTGGCGTCGGAAGCGGCGAGCTTCATTACCGGGACCGTTCTCCAGGTGGATGGCGGTTTTTTGGCCAGTGGTGTGAATCAGTAGGGTCGGAAGCGTCGAGAGCGGCGGAAGCGCGGGCAGGCGAGTCGGACGCGCTTCCCACGCCGGGATGACAGTCGCGGCGGCAGGAATCGGGAGGCTGACCTGAGTCTTTGCGACAAACAAGGTGTTCGCCGACGAACACCCGGCGATTCTTTGACGCGGCTTTTTGGTGAGGAGACTTCATGGCCCTGAAAGTCCGATCAAAAGAGAAGTGCCGCTGGGATTTGATTAGTCTCGGCGAGGTGATGCTACGGCTGGATCCCGGGGAAAAGCGTATCTGGACGACCAGGCAATTCGAGGTGTTCGAAGGAGGCGGCGAGTACAACGTTGCGCGTGGGCTGAAACGCTGCTTTGGCCTGGACACCGCGGTGGTGACCGTTTTTGCGGACAATCCGATCGGACGGCTGCTCGAGGATCTGATTTATCAGGGCGGTGTGGACCAGACGCTGGTGCGCTGGGTGCCTTACGACGGCGTAGGCCGGACGGTGCGCAATGGGTTGAACTTCACCGAGCGTGGGTTTGGCGTGCGGCCGGCGCTCGGGTGCTCCGACCGCGGGCATACGGCCATCTCGCAGCTCAAACCAGGGGAAGTGGACTGGGAGAATATCTTCGGCGCGCTCGGAGCGAGATGGTTTCACACCGGCGGGATTTTTTGCGCGCTCTCGGCGAGCACGCCGGAAGTAGCGATCGAGGCGATGCAGGCCGCGCGGAGACATGATGTGATTGTGTCCTACGATTTGAATTACCGGGATTCGCTGTGGAAAGCGAACGGCGGGCAGAAGCGGGCACAAGAGGTGAATCGTAGGATTGCGCCTTATGTGGACGTCATGCTGGGGAACGAAGAAGATTTTTCGGCCGCGCTCGGATTTGCCGTGCCTGGGGCGGACGAGCACCTGGCCGATTTTGAGGTGCAAGGGTTCAAGACCATGATCGAGGCGGTTGTGCGGGAGTATCCGTTCCAGGTCGTGGCGACCACGCTGCGCAAGGCGAAGACAGCGACGAAGAATGATTGGGGGGCGATCTGCTATCACGGCGGGGCGTTTTTTCAGGCCACGGAGCGGGAGAACCTGGAGATCCTGGATCGCGTTGGCGGTGGGGATTCCTTTGCGTCGGGGCTGATTTATGGGTTTTTGACCGGAAAGGAAGCGAAGTGGGCGGTGGAATGCGGCGCAGCGCATGGCGCGCTGGCGATGACCACACCCGGTGACACGACGATGGTGACGTTGGCCGAGGTGCAGCGGCTAATGAAGGGAGCGGGGGCGCGGATCGAACGGTAGCGCGGAACAAGTGCGAGAGAACTCCCAGAGTTAGCCGAAGTGGTAGCCGTGCGAGACCAGGGGGGGGCCCAAGGGCATGCCGCGCAGCCGCACACCGATGGCGTCGAAGACGGCGTTGGCGATGGCCGGGGCTAATCCCACGATGGGAGCTTCGCCGGCGCCTACCGAAGGCTGATCTTTACGGTCGAGCAAGAGGGCTTCCATCGGAGGAAGATCGCGGAAGCGCGGGACTCGGTAGCTGGCGAAATGGTTGTTCAGGATGCGGCCGTCTTCAAATTCCACGGCTTCGAAAAGCGCGCCTCCGAGTCCCATGATGCTGGCCCCGATGAGCTGATTGCGAAGCCCGTCCGGATTCACAATGGCGCCGCAATCAAAGGCCGTCAGGACGCGCTCGATTTTCACCTCGTTGGTGCCGCGGTCGGCTGCGACCTCAACAAAAGTGGCGACATAGCCGAGCTTTTCGTAGCCGCCGCCGACGCCGTAACCGTGGTTTTTGGCCCTCGGCTTGGACCAGCCGAACTTCTCCCCACCTTTGACGAAAACGTCGCGGAGGCGCTCCTCTTTCAGGTTTTTGACGCGGAACTCCAGCGGATCTACGCCGGAGGCGTGGGCTAATTCGTCCATGTGGACCTCACGGGCGAAGTGATTGGCCGTGGCGGCGAGCCCGCGGTAAGAGCCCTGACGCAGGGGCGACTTTACGGGATGAAATTCGATCAGCTGATTCGGAATGTCATAGTATGTCGCGATGCCGGCGGAGCCGGAATTGTAGTTGTGGAATTCCCAGGCTGTGATTTTTCCTTCGGTGTCGACCGCGCCAGTTACTTCAACGACTCCCGCGGGGCGAAAATAGGCCCAGGTAAATTCTTCCTCGCGGGTCCAGACGACTTTCACCGGCTTCTTTGCGGCGCGCGCCAGGCGGGCCGCTTCGATCGCGGCGTCGCCGGTGTGCTTGCCGCCGTAAGCAGCGCCTGTGTCGGGCATGAACACGCGCACCTTGTCTTCGGGGAGATGGAAGGCGTTGGCTAGCTCACCGCGAACGCCAAACGGCCGCTGCGTGCCGGTCCAGACGGTGAGCCGGTCCCCGTTCCACTCGGCGAGGGCGGCGCGCGGCTCAAGCGGAGCGTGGGCGATGTAGCTGATGTTGTAGGTTTGCTGGACTTTGTGCGCTGCGGAGGCAAGTGCTTTCTGGACATCGCCTTTTTTGGCGGCCGGGCCTTCCTCGCGGTCTTCGTGCGACTGATTCTTTTTGAGGTATTCGAACAGTTCGGCGCTGGAGGGTTGCCGCTCGGCCTTCCACTGAAGGTGAATCAGCGAGAGAGCCTGCTCGGCGAGTGCGCTGCTGGGAGCAGCCACGCCGACGAAGTTTCCGTCGCGCACGACGATGACACCGGGCAGCCGCTCTGCGGCTTGAGTATCAGATGAAACCAGCGTTGCGTTGAAAGCCGTGGGACGCGCGATTTTGCCGTAGAGCATGCCAGGGAGTGCTTGATCGGACGGGTAGCGGTGTTTGCCGGTAACGAAGTCGCGGCCATTCACCTTGGAGACAGGCTGCCCCGCAACCTTCCAGTCTGAGGCGGGAATCAAGGGATCTTCGGCCGGGAGCATTTGTGTGATCTGTCGACCCTGCACGATTTGGGCGTACGGCAAGGATCGTTTGGTCTGGGGATCAAGCACTTGACCGTCCGAGGCGGTAAGGTGCGCGCGATCCACGCCCCATTGCTTGGCGGCAAGATCAATCAGGACGTCGCGCGCCGCGGCCGAAACGCGGCGCAACTGGAGGTTCATAACGGGAGTGGTGCGACTGCCGAAGGTGCCCATGTCGAAGGGCACGAGCTCTGTGTCACCCATCACCAGACGGATGGAATTGACCGGAACCTTGAGTTCCTCGGCGACGGCTTGCGTGAGCGATGTGCGAATGTTTTGCCCGACCTCGACCTTACCCGTGAAGGCGGTGATACCACCTTCTTCTCCGATGTGCAGCCAGGCATCGATTTCCCTGGGCAACTCTTCGGAATTCCGCCGGCCGCTACCCGATTCCTGAAACGCGCCGGCCTTCGAAGCGGCGCAGGCGATGAAGACTCCGGCCCCCAGAAATTTGAAGAATTCGCGACGGTTCGATTCGAAGACGTAGGAGGCGGGCGCGCGGAGTTCGTAACGCTCGGGCTCGGTGGTCATGAGCGTGACCTCTCGATCGCGGCCGCCCGGCGAATGGCGGCGATGATGCGCGGTTGCGCGCCGCAACGACAGATGTTGCCCTGCATGTAGTCGACGATTTCCTTCTCCGAGGGATTGGGCTTGAAGCTAAGCAGCGAGACGGCGGACATAATCATACCGGAAGTGCAGTACGCGCATTGCATCGCGCCTTCGTCGAGAAAAGCCTGCTGCACGGGATGCAGACGGTCGCCTTTGGCGAGACCCTCGATGGTTGTGATGGACTTGTCGGAAAGCGCGCTGATCGGCGTCTGGCAGGAGCGCCGCGCTTTCCCGTCGACGAGCACGGTGCAGGCGCCGCATTGTCCTTCGCCGCAGCCGTACTTGCTTCCGGTCAGATCCAACTGCTCGCGTAAAACCGAAAGCAGGATGGCATCCGGACTAGCGTCGATGTTGTATGCCTGCCCGTTAATCACCAGTTTCATGCTGCCCATCGATTCGACACTCCAAACGTCTAGAAGAAACCTGTCCAGTCCTGATCAACTCACGAGCGGAAGCAGGGCAGGAAACGAGCACGAGGCAGAAAACATTCCTTCCGCAACGATGCCATGCTGTTAACTGGTATGATGTTCGTATCATCATTTCCCTGGACCTGTCAACCCTCTTCTACTACACTCCTCGTGCACCCCTTTCTCATTTCTCAATCACTCGGGAGATTCACATGCCTAATTTGTTAGACCGGCGATGCATGGCTGGGGGTTTCATGTGCTTTTTGCTCCTCGGACTTTTTGGCTCTCCATACGCCCATCGGCAGGAGCAGGGCGAGCGCACGTTCGAGGAAGTAAAAGAGGAAGCCGTCAAGCGGGCGGAAAACGGCATGTACCCGCTGATTGGACTCGATCCGGCGGATGTGCGCGAGGCGTTCTCGTCGCTCAAAAGCATGGACAACGACGAATGGGCCGCGTCGTTTTCGCGGGTGGCCGACCGCTATATGGCGCAGGCGAAGGAAGCGGAGAAGACCGACCCGGCGAAGGCGAGCGCGCTGTATATCAAGGCCTGGCGCCTCTATTCCTTCGCACGCTGGCCGGTGCCGGCTTCGCCGGGAAAGAAGGCGGCCTATCTGAAGGCACTTGAGGCGTTTTATGCCAGCGCGAAGCTGCTCGATCCTCCGCTTGAAACCGTGAAGATTCCATTCGAGGGATCGGAAATCATCGGTTACTTGCGGCTCCCGAAGAATCGGAAAGGGCCCGTCCCGGTGGTGCTCGGAATCAGCGGGCTCGACAGCCGCAAGGAAGACATGGCCGTGAACTACGCGGCGATTTTGCAGTATGGGCTCGGCTACCTTGCGATCGATTCGCCGGGAACGGGGCAGGCACCGATCAAGGCGGGCGAAACTTCGGAGCGCATGTTCTCGCGGGCGCTCGTTTATCTCGAGTCGCGGTCGGAAGTTGATAAAACGCGGATTGCCGCGGTGGGGCAGAGTTTTGGCGCCTACTGGGCGACCAAGCTGGCGATTGTGGACCACGAGCGCTTGAAAGCCGTAGTGGCGCAATCTCCGCCGGTCGATTTTGCCTTCCGCAAGGATTTTCTGCAAAAGAGACTTTACGGCAACCGGGAATACTTGTTCGGCATGTCGACGGCGATGTCCGCAATTCTCGAAAACGGGCACAGCGCCGAAGATGTGATAGAGCAGTTTCCGAAGCTTTCGCTCGTGACGCAGGGGCTGATTGGAAAGCCGACAGCGCCGATGCTGATTATTGCCGGGGCGCTCGATACCCAGGTGCCTGTTGACGATGCCTACTTGTTGCTGAGCAACGGCGATGTGCCGAAGGAAGCATGGATCAACCCGAAGGGCGGGCATTTGGGTAGGCAGGTGAAGGTGTATCCGGATCCGGTGATTTTGCGCACAGTGATTGTGCCGTGGCTGGTGCGGAAGCTGGGAATGGAGGATGCGCCAAAGGCGGCGCAATGAGGGTCCGACCGAGGGATCGGCGCAAAATTGGGTGTTGGGACGAACACGGCCATCCTTCCGCTCGGAGCCTCACGGCGCGGGGCTCTCCGGGCGCGACGGCAAGTCGCGGTTCGAGAACGGCAGCGGGCTGAAGCCTGCGTCCGGCGAGGAGGGCCTCCGAATTACTTGGGGGCGGGTAGGCGGGACAGCGCGGCGTTGTAGTAGGCGGGATCGTAGTACTTTTCCGGGCCTGGTGTTTGTCCCTTCCAGGTGTGCTCGATGTCAGCGCGCAATTCGAGGACGTTTCGGAAGCCCTCAAGGTCGATGGCGGCGTCTCTCGCGAAGCCTCCGGGAGCCACGATCCACGAGGTGTAGGCTTCGCTGGCCAGGTCGTTCGAGAGTTTATATTCCCTGGCGAGAAGAGCGACGACTTGCGCTTTGTTTCTAGGGTCGAGAATCCAGCGCTGGGCCTCGACGTAGGCGGCGATGTAGCGAGTGAGCAACACGCCGTTTTCGTTGGCCCAGGGTTTGCGGGCGAAGGCGCCGAGACCTTGATAGGGTCCAAGGAGCTGTTGTGTTGAGCCGAGAGAAAATAAACCCTGCTGTTTGGCGAGGAGGGAAGTGGGCGGGCCGAGGATAGAAGCGGCGTACTCTTTGTGTTCGCGCATCGCGGCGAGGCGGGCGGGGGTAGCGCCGATAGGCTTGATCTGGTAGTCGCGGTCCGGTTCGAGGCCGTGGAGGAGAAGAATTTTCTTGAGCTGGATGGCGTAGGCGGTGTTGCGCGCGTCGACGATGACGGTGTGCCCGCGAAGTTCTTCCACGGAGTGAGTGTCGGGCTGAGCGAGGAGTTCGTTGGTTGAGCCTTCTCCACCCAAGACCACAATGACGTCGGCGCTGGATTTTTCGTTCATGGCGACGGCATTGTCAACGGCCGCGTGAGCAATGTCGAACTTGCCCAGAGCGAGTCCAGTACGCAGTTCGTCGGAATTGGCGGCGACCTGTCCCTGGACATCGACTGCATATTTGGCGAGGAAACCCTGGTCGTGGGCCACCGTGAGCGCGAGTGGCCGGGCGGGGAGACAGATGACACGCAGGACCTGTGGAGTGGGCGCAGATTTCTGGGCTTCAGTCACCGTCAGCAAGAACAGGAAGAGGAAAGAAGAAAAGCAAACGGCAGCGAGGAGGAGTCGCTTCATGCTGTTTCACTCCGAGCGGTACCTGCATGAGAAAACCGCCATCCGTGTGCAGCGGCTCCCGAAGAGACTGCCGTGGATGGCGAGGGCTGATTTCGCGGCCCTTCGAGGCACAGGGTGGACGTGAAGCCGGAACCCCAAAAGTTTCGTGCAACCTGCCCGAAAAACGGAAAGGGCTGGGTTGACGCCCAGCCCTCCCTCTTTGGCCTGATGGGGCGGAACGTCAGAACGTGAACTTCAGGCCAAGCTGTGTTGCGCGGCTGCCTCCCGAACCAATGACAGGGTT
>DATFTB010000044.1:0-11578 GCA_035262325.1 Candidatus Acidiferrum sp. | reverse complement strand
CGCAAGAATGTGGCCGCCGTCGCCTTGACACCCGGGTTCCTGCGCTCAGAAGTAATGCTCGAACACCTCGGCGTTACCGAGGTCAACTGGCGCGAGGCAGTCGCGAAGGATCCGGATTTTGCCGAATCCGAGACCCCCGTGTATTCAGGACGGGCGGTAGTGAACCTTGTAGCGGACCCGAAGCTCTTCGAAAAATCAGGGCGCGTTTTCTCTACTTGGGCACTCGCTGAAGAATATGGCTTCTCCGATGTCGACGGGCGGCGGCCGCAATGGGGAAACCACATGCAAAAGAAGTGCGGCCATGCCATGAAGCCTTGTGACGATGTGTTTTACAAATACTGGGCGGGCGGAATGACCGATACGCTCCTCGCGAATTGGCCCTAGCCGAATCGATCCCGATTACAATAAGAAGCGGGAGTGCGTTTTCGCGAAATTGAAAAAAATAAGTGTGTTGCTGACGAACGACGACGGATACCAGGCTACGGGGTTGCGGGCCCTGGCCGCGGAATTGCAGGGGCTCGCCGAGATTCATGTTGTAGCGCCGAGTTGGGAACGAAGCGGCGCGGCGCAGTCCTTGACGTTGCGCCAGCCGATCATTTGCCACCGGACCGGCGAGAGCGAGTGGGCGATCGACGGTACACCGGCCGACTGCGTGATTGTCGCGTTGCACAAACTGCTGGATTCGCCGCCGGATCTCGTGATCTCGGGGATCAATCATGGAGCCAATCTGGGCGAGAATGTATATTACTCGGGTACCGTGGGGGCGGCGCGCGAGGCCGTAATTCACCACGTGCCCGCACTGGCCATTTCACTTTGTTCGAAGCGCATGAATGCGGATTTCGGGCCGCCGGCGCGGCTGGCGCGTCGGATGGCGGAGTTGATTCTGAAGGAAGGCTTGCCGGAGCAGGTGCTGCTGAACGTAAACGTGCCGGAAAACTGGAATGGGGCGAGCAAGCTCACGCGGCAATCGAAGAAGATTACGCGGACGGTGCTGCGCGAGGGAGAAGACCCAAGAGCCGAGCGTTATTTCTGGTTGAGCGAACAAAGGATCGATCGCGAAGTGCTGGATGCCGGTTCGGACTACGCGGCGGTTTTTGCCGGCGAGGCTTCGGTTACGCCGCTACACCTCGACCCGACGCACGCGGAATCGCTGAATGATTTGTCACATTGGACGGAAAAGTTGGTGCAGAGATGAAGCAGGATCAGACTTCGCGGGTTCGTTGAAAAATCAAGAACCCCGTGATGCTTGGGCCCGCGCTTTTTGCGAGCTGAAACGTCTCGCCCTGCGATCGGCGCCGCTGTTGCCGAAGGGGCCGCTCAACGAATCCAGGAAGGCTGGCCTGGTTGTCATTCCGAGGAAGCGGGGAAATCGCTTTTCTCCGGTTAACGCGGAGCAACGACCGGAATGCCGGCGCTCCGCAGAGCGTCGTTGAGGGCAGGCAAGTCCTTTGCGGTTACATCCCGCCACTTCGCCAGTTGCGTTTCAAGCTGGCCGTCCAGCTCGGCAAAGACACCTAGTTCACCTTCGGTTGGAGCTGAATCGGCACTGTCCACCGCGGCGGTCAGGTAGCCGAACTTGCTGTTGAGCTTTGTCGGGTAGTGCAGCTCGTCCTCGCTGGCCGTGGCCTTCGAATTGATCAGCTCATCCTCAATCTCGCTGATTTTCTTGCGCAGAGCTGCGCATTGATCGATCAGAGATTTGTTGGCGTCGGTCTTACCATGATCAGCGGCGCCGAGACGCTTTTCGAGCGTGAGCAATTGCGTGCGCAGATCGCGAATCGAGAGGATGGCTTTGTTCAACTCCCCCTGGCGATCCCGTAGTTTCAGCATGAGGTCGAATTGCTTCTGGAGGTCGGCGGAGCTGGTCTTGACTCGCGGGTCCAAAGAAACTTCAACGGGCAGCGTTGTACTCTTGCCGGCCACGGTTAATCGTACGTCGTACTTTCCGGGGAGAACGAGCGGACCAAGCGGTGAGCCTTCGTCGTAGACCGCTTTGGGAATTTTTATCGGTTCCTGATAGCGGAGATCCCATGTGAAGAGGTTCAATCCGGTTTTTGCGGGGATATGATCGCTAGGTTCTTCTCGTTCCCCTTCCTCTCCAGCCGACTCTTCCTTCTTTTCTTCACTGCTGTAGGAGCGAATCGCTTTGCCCGAGGAATCGAGAATCTCGAGCCTGATCACGTCTTTCGGTTGCTCCTTCAGGTAGTAGTAGAGGATCGCGCCTTCCGGGGGATTTTCCGCGACGGCGTTGCGGCGGCGGCTCGTGTGTCCCAGGCGGGAGCGAATGGCCGGGCCGGGGGCGAAGAGGTGCGCGTCGTTTGTGGCTATCGACGAATCCGCCTGACGAAGAGGGCTGATGTCGTCCAGGATCCAGAAAGCGCGGCCATGCGTCGCGGCGGCGAGACTGTCACCGTGAACGACCAAGTCGTGGACCGGCGAATTTGGAAGATTGAGCTGCAGCGACTGCCAGTGGGCGCCATCATCAAAGGATGCGTAGATCCCCGTTTCCGTGCCAGCGAAGAGAAGTCCTCTGTCGCCGGGGTCTTCGCGGACCGCGTGAACGTAGGCACCATCGGGAATGCCGGCGGTGATTTGCGTCCAAGTCTTGCCGAAGTCTGTGGTTTTGAAAATGTAGGGTTTGAAGTTGTCGAGCTTGTGGGCGTCGACGGCCGCATAGGCGGTGCCGGCATCCCAGGGCGAAGCTTCGATGAGGCTGATGAGGGACCACTCGGGAATCGCTTTAGGCGTAGCGTTGGTCCAAGTTTTGCCGTCGTCGCGGGTGAGCTGGATCAGGCCGTCATCGGTGCCGGCCCAGATGACGCCTTTTTGTTTGGGCGATTCCGCCACCGTAAAAACCACGTCATAGAATTCGACGCTGGCCTGGTCCTTGGTGATCGGTCCGCCGGAGTCCTGCTGCTTGGATTTGTCGTTGCGGGTGAGGTCCGGGCTGATGGTTTCCCAGGAATGGCCCCCGTCGTGTGAACGGAAGACGTACTGGGCTGCATTGTAGAGAGCGCTCGGGTCGTGGGGGGAAAAGACGATGGGCATCGTCCAGGTGTAGCGGTATTTGAGCGCGCTGGCGTTGTGGCCGTCGGGATCGTCCGGCCATTGCTGCACGTTCTGCGTTTGCCCATTGCGGCGGTCGAAGCGCGTCACATATCCGAAATACGAACCGGCATAAACAATGTTGGAATCGCGTGGATCGACGGCAATGTAGCCGCTTTCGCCACCGCCAACCGGGTCCCAGTCCGGGCGATCGATGAAACCCCGATCGCTGCGCGTGAGGATGCCGACGGTCGAATTGTCTTGCTGCGCGCCGTAGATGCGGAAAGGAAAGCCGTTGTCGGCGCTAACGTGATAGAACTGCGCGGTTGGCTGGTTAAGCTGCGTAGACCAGCTTTTGCCGCCGTCGACCGAGACGGTGGCGCCCCCGTCATTTCCGTTGATCATGCGGCTCGGATTGTTGGGATCGATCCACAGTCCGTGGTGATCGCCGTGAGGCGCGGGAATGCGGTCAAAGGTTTTCCCGCCGTCGATGGAGCGGAAAAGTCCGGTGTTGGCGATGTAAAGAGTGTTGGGATTCTTGGTGTCGGCCCAAACGTGAGTGAAGTACCAGGCGCGCTGGCGGAAGCGATGATCCTCATTGATGAGTTCCCAGTGCTCACCGCCATCGCTGCTGCGAAAAAGGCCGCCTTTGTTGGCCTCGATGAGGGCGTAAACGACATCCGAATCGCCCCCTGCGACGCTGACTCCGATGCGGCCCAGCGGCCCTTCGGGCATGCCGTTTCCCTTGACCAGCTTCCAGGTGCTTCCATCGTCGGCGGAGCGATACAGTCCGCTCTTTTCGCCGCCGCTATTGAGCGACCACGGGGTGCGATAACCCTCCCACATCGCGGCGAAAAGCACGTGCGGGTTCTGCGGATCGAAGACCACGTCGATGCCGCCGGTGCGCTCGTTGATGTACAGAACTTTCTCCCAGGTCTTGCCGCCATCACGCGTGCGAAAGATACCGCGTTCCTCGTTTGGGCCGTAAGCATGGCCGAGAGCCGCCACAAAGACCACGTCAGGATTTTTCGGATGAACAATGATTGCGCCAATGTGGCGCGAGTCCTTCAGGCCGACGTTCGTCCACGTCTTGCCGCCGTCGACGGTTTTGTAAACGCCATCGCCATAGGAAATGTTGCCGCGAATGCAGGCTTCACCGGTGCCCACATACAGGACATTCGCATCGGAATCCGCTGCCGCGATAGCGCCGACGGATGAAACACTCTGCTTATCAAAGAGGGGATCCCACGTAATGCCGCCATCGGTGGTCTTCCAGACGCCGCCGGAAACGGCCCCGAAATAGTAGCTATTCGGCTGGCTGGCAATGCCGGTCACGGCAAGCACCCGGCCGCCGCGGAACGGGCCAACCAGACGCCACTTCATCCCCTCGTAGGCTTTCGGATCGATCGATTGCTGGGCGGAGAGCGGCGCGACAAGAACAAGCAGGCAGATTACATCGAGTAGAGACACACGGTGAGGCTGGTTCACTGCGTACCCCCCAGAAATACACACTTGCAAGTCCGTTATCTTACCCCGTCGACGTTCAGACATAAATCACTTTGCGGTGATGCGGGTGTTTGGTTAGCATTGCCGCACCATGCCTAGGAGAATGACGTTTGATGTTGTCGTGATCGGCGCGGGCGTGTTCGGGACCTGGACCGCGTGGCATCTGGCAAAGCGCAAACGGCGCGTGCTCCTGGTGGAAGCCTACGGACCGGCCCACACGCGAGCAAGCTCCGGAGGAGAGTCGCGCATCATCCGGATGGGCTATGGGCGAGACGAGATCTACACCCGCTGGTCGCAGAACTCGCTCGTGCAGTGGAAGAAATTGTTCGCCACAGCCGGAGATCGGCTGTTTCACCAGACGGGCGTGCTGTGGCTCTCCGAGGAGGGTGATGAGCGCCTGCCCGAGACGGCGGCGACGCTGGAACGCTGCGGAATCAAGCATCAAGTGATCGAGCGGGTGGTGCTCGAGAAGCGCTACCCGCAGGTGAATTTCGACGGGGTGGAGCGCGGGCTGCTGGAACCGGACAGCGGCGTACTGATGGCGCGGCGTGCAGTAGCTTGTGTTGCCGAAGGTGTGGTGAAGGCAGGCGTCGGCTGGGAAATCGCCCGGATTGTGCCGCCCCTTCAAAGGAAGAAGCTTCTTAGCGTAGAGACAACGGAAGGCAAACGCATTTCGGCGGGACAATTTGTGTTTGCCTGCGGTCCGTGGCTCGGCAAGATGTTTCCTGAATTGCTGGGACCGCGGATTTTTCCGACACGGCAGGAGGTGTTTTTCTTCGGGACTCCGCCGGGCGACACGCGGTTTGCGGCCCCCGCCCTGCCGACGTGGCTTTTCACCATGGACGAGGTGTATGGCATGCCGGACCTCGAGAGCCGCGGACTGAAAGTGGCGCTCGATACCCACGGAATGCGGATCGACCCGGACACGCAGTTGCGTATGGCATCGCCGGAAATCACGGACTGGGCCTGCCGCTATGTGGCGCGAAGATTCCCGCCGCTAAAAGGCGCGCCGATTGTGGAAACGCGCGTATGCCAGTACGAAAACACTTCGAACGGAGATTTTCTGATCGACCGGCATCCAGAGGTCGAGAATGTCTGGCTTGCGGGAGGGGGCTCCGGTCACGGATTCAAGCACGGCCCGGCGTTCGGCGAATATACGGCGGCGCTGGTATGCGGGAAGGGGAAGCCCGAGGCGCGGTTTTCGCTTGCGAGCAAGGCGACGGTGCAAAACCGGGTCGTCTACTAGAGTCGACGGATGAAACTTTCCGTGCCCAGGTGCGTCTGTAGAAAGCAAGAGCTGTTGACCCGAAGTGATCTCCTGAAATTCCCGGAAATCCGCCGTGGAGGGTCTATGCGGGCAAAGCGAGGCAGAAGGGCGTGCAAAATTCGCCTGGGAGCGCTGTTGGCGTTGGCGCTCATGGCACCGTCTCGGGGAGCCAAGGGGGCCGAGGAATTTCACGTGGCGGTCGAGTATTACAAGCTTCCGAACGGTCTGCGCGTGGTGCTATCGCCGGACCATACGGCGCCGACGGTATGCGTGGGGGTGTACTACCGGATTGGGTTCCGAATCGAACCGCGCGATCGCACGGGATTTGCGCATCTGTTCGAACACATGATGTTCCAGGGCTCAAAGAACCTGGGAAAGATGGAATTCATCAAGCTGGTCCAGGCAAACGGCGGAATCCTGAATGGTTCGACGCGCTTTGACTTCACGAATTATTTCGAAGTGGTTCCTTCCAACAAACTGGAGACCATGCTGTGGGCCGAGGCCGACCGGATGAGCGGGCTGGCGGTTAATGAAGAAAACCTGAAGAACCAGCAAGGAGTAGTCGGCAATGAAGTCAAGGTCAACGTGTTGAACGCTCCTTATGGCGGATTCCCGTGGATCGACTTGCCGATGGCGGCGAACTCCAACTGGTACAACGCGCACAATTTTTATGGCGACCTGACCGACATCGAAGCCGCCAAGTTGGAAGAGGTGAAAAAGTTTTTCGCAACCTACTACGCACCGAACAATGCCGTCCTGACCATCGTAGGGGATTTTGAAACCGCGGAGGCCAAAAACCTGGTGGAAAAGTATTTTGTCGGGATCAAACCGGCAGAGGTTCCACCCCAGCCGGACCTGACCGAGCCGCGACAAGAGCAGGAAAAACGCGTAACAAAGAGAGATCCGCTGGCGCCGCGTCCGGCGATCGCTCTCGGCTATCACATGCCGGAGCGGAATAGTCCGGAATACTACGCCATGGGATTAATCGAACAGATGCTGGCGGAGGGCGACGACAGCCTGTTGTATCAGGAACTCGTGGAGAAACGGGGCCTCACGGACAACGTTGACGGTGCGATCAACCAGCTTGGCAACATGTTCAATTACAAAGGGCCGATGCTGCTGACGATCGATCTTCGCTACGATTCCACCAGCAAATCCGAGACGGTGCTCGAAGCCATCGATACGACAATCGCGCCCTTGCGCGCCAGGCCGGTAAACTCGAAGTCCCTCGACCGGGCGCGCGTCAAGCTGCGCTCCAGCCTGTATGACACCATGGGGCAATTCGGTGGCTTTGGTTTGATGGATCTCCTGTCGAGCTTCGCCCTGTTTGACGACGATCCGGGTCGTGTGAACTCGCTGGTCGCGCAATTCAGCAAGGTCACGCCCGAGCTCTTGCAGAAAACCGCGCAGGAGTACTTGAGGCCAACCAACCGCACCATCATCGAATTGCAACCAGCATCAAGAGATGCGGGCGCTCCCGCCAAGAAGCAGTAGGGAAGGAGAACAAAAATGAAGGACGTGGCGCGCATGGCAACGTGGCTGGTGCTGATCGCAGGCGCTGCCGCTGTCCCCGCGGCGAGAGCTCAAAAACAGACACCGCCAGAAGGCGGTCCGGCAAAGGCATTTAGCGTGCCTGGGAACGAGACCTATGCGCTGTCCAATGGGCTGAAAGTCACGCTCGTGCCCTACGGGCTTGTTCCCAAGGCCGCGTTGAGCGTGGCGGTGGACGCGGGCGGCCTGAATGAAGGCAACAGCCGGATCGGTGTGGCCGACCTGACGGCGGAACTGCTGAAAGAGGGAACCGTGACTCTGCCTGCCGAGCAAGTGGCCGAGGAGGCGGCGCGGATGGGGAGCACTTTGGAAGTGTCTGCCGGTGCCGATCAGACCACCGTCGGACTGGATGTGCTCGAGGAGTTTGCCCCAGATGCGGTTCGGCTGTTGGCGGACGTGCTCGAACATCCGCGATTGCCGGAATCTGAGCTGGCACGGCTGAAAAACAACATGCTGCGGCAGATTGCGGTGCGCGGGGCGCGTCCGCAGACGATTGCCTTGATACGTTTCCGCAAGATTCTGTATGAAGATCATCCCTACGCAATCGTGCTGCCCAGCGAAGCGGACGTGAAGAAACTCACGGAGCAGGACGTAAAGGATTATTTTGGCTCGAATTTCGGGGCCCAGCGGGCACACCTCTACGTGGCCGGAAGGTTCGATCCAGCTGCTGTGAAAAATGCCGTCGCCGAGAGCTTTGGCCATTGGGCAAAGGGGAGCGCGCGGGTGGATCAGAAAGCTTCGGCGAAGCCAAGGAGGGTGCTTGACCTGACGGACCGGCCGGGCGCGCCTCAATCAACCCTCATCGTCGGGTTGCCGGTGGCGTCGCCGGTAAGCCCGGACGCGATTCCATTAGGGGTAACCAATGCGTTGCTCGGAGGCTCCTTCAATTCGCGAATAACGGCAAACATTCGCGAACAGAAGGGCTACAGCTACTCACCGCGGAGCGAGGTATCGCGGCGCTACCATGATGCTTATTGGGCGGAAACCGCGGACGTGACGACGTCGTCTACCGGCCCGTCGCTGAAGGAAATTTTTGGCGAGATCACGCGGTTAGAAAGCGAACCGCCCTCGGGGCCGGAGCTGAAAGGAATCCAGAACTACCTTTCAGGGCTATTTGTCATCCAGAACTCCGGCAGGGGCGCCCTGATCGGGCAGCTGCAGTACGTGGACTTACAAGGGCTCGGTGAAGACTACCTGAAGACCTACGTCGCTAAGGTGAACGCAGTAACACCGGCCGACGTGCAGAGGATGGCCGGGCAATACCTCAAGCCTGCAGAAATGACCATAGTGGTCGTGGGGGACAAGGCGAAAATTCAAGAGCAACTGACACCGTATGAAGGAGGGAAGTAGTGAGGCATGCCTGCCTCAGGTTTTCTTCGGCGTCCGGCGGCGGTTCGCTTCCGGAGGGTTCGTGAGACTCCTGCGTCGGGCTTTTTCCTCATACAGATTCTGATCGGCTTCCTTGAGCAGGCGCTCTACGCGTTCGCCCTCGCCGTGATAGACGGAGGCGCCGATGCTAGCCGAGATCGGAGGGTCCTCCTGATCGGAGGACAGAGTTTCGCGGATGCGGGACGCCACGCGTTGGGCCTCATCCTCGCGAGCCTCGGGAAGCACGACAGCGAATTCGTCTCCGCCATAGCGTGCAGCCGTGTCGATGGCGCGGCAATGGACGCGCAGGATGTCGGCGACGCGGCAGAGAGCGCGGCTGCCGACGAGGTGGCCGTAGGTATCGTTAATCCGCTTGAGGCCGTCCAGATCGAGCAGCAGCACCGCAAAGGGACGGCCGGTGCGCAGGGTGCGCTCCGTTTCCGTGTCCAGAACATCAAGAAGTTTGCGGTAGTTGGCGAGGCCGGTCAGAGGGTCGCTGGCCGCGAGGTGGCGGACCTGTTCGAAAACGCGCGCGCTGTCGAGCAGAGAACCCGCCAACAAAATAACGTAGCTGGCCACATTCATCAGTTGTGCGAATACGAACGGGCCATCGAGCAGTCTGACGGATTGACACGCAGCAAGTTGAGCCGCCAGGTTCAACCAGACAGCGCTGAAAATCGCCCGGTCGAACGCCGAGTCGGTCAAATACTTGCGATGGCGGTAGCCGTAGAGAGCCAGAAGGAAAATCACCGCCGGAACGAGATGGAGCGGGTTTGGAATAAAGGCGTCGGGGTGACGTGCTACATCCGGGGGAAGCTTGCGAAGGGTAGCGGTGATCAGGTAGGTCAATGCGAGAACCGCAAACAACGCTCCGGCAATTTCGAGCCGCGGATGCCGCGAACGCGGAATGAAATGCGCCACCAGGAGGGCAACTCCGAAGAGCAGCGCCAGAAGGAGCCGGCTCATCCACCAGGCAACCGGGGCCCACAGAACCCAGATCTGGTTTTCGTGGATCAATTGGAAGAATAGAAGGCTCGAAGCCGTCAGCGTGGCACCGGAAAGGAGAAAGCCGGAGCCAAGAATCAGCGAAACACGATCCTGAGTCCCCTGGAACCGCACGAGCGCGACGGCAGCGAAGACGAAAGCGAAGAGACCCGTGGTAATTTGCAGATAGCCCTGCAGAATGGCATCGGGCTTCGGAGCAAGCTGCCGCAACCAGAGGGCGGCGACAAACACGAGCAGGAACCCGCCCATGTGCAGCAGGAGGCGCTGAAAAAGCCGGCGGTCAATCACAAGGGCAAGTTTGCCCATCGGTCCCTGCTTTCGGGCGGGGTGCAAGTCTCCGAAGTCCCTGAAGTCTCCGAAGTCTCCTCGTAATGATAATGATTAGACGCAGAAATGGGTGGCTCTGTTGCGCCCGAAATAAACCACAAGGGGCGAAAGAGATACCGTGAAAAAAATGCCAAGAGCTGTACCGGCGTACAGGTGGCCATTCGTCGAAAGGATGCCCCAGGGTCCCCGGGGCGGCGCCAGGGCATCCTAAGGTCAAAGTCCAGGCCCGGGAGTTGGCAGATAACGCTGCCCTCGGTTCGCTAAAAAATTAGGACTTGCGCTGCCCGGCTTAGTTCAGCAGAATGGTGCTATTGAAACGTTTCAATATAGCCCGATAAGATCCGCCGGTTGGGGCGAACCGGCACAAGCCGTAAGCGGTCAGGCCGGGAGACGAAGCGAAGGAGACGACATGCTGCAAACCAAATTGACCGTGCCCTTCTACGGCCACGTCCGCCAGTATCACAACCTCAAGGCGGAAATCGACGCCAAAATGGCCGAAGTGCTTGAGAGCGGCCAGTACGTGCTCGGTCCGATGCTGAAGAGCTTTGAGCAGGAGCTCGCCGAGTTCCACGGGACCAAGCATGCCATCGGGGTGGGAAACGGGACCGACGCGCTGTGGCTGACATTCAAGGCGCTGGGCATCGGTCCGGGCGATGAATGCATCACCACAGCGAATACCTTCTTTGCCACCGCCGAAGCCATTTGGGTCACCGGCGCAACGGCAGTATTTGTCGACTCGGACCCGCGGACGAATTGTATCGATCCGACAAAAATCGAGGCGGCCATCACTCCGCGCACAAAACTACTCGTGCCGGTGCATCTCTACGGCCAGTGCGCCGACATGAGGGCGATGCGCAAAATTGCGGACAAGCACAACCTGAAGGTGGTCGAAGACAACGCGCAGGCTATCTGCGGGCGTGGCCATGGCTTCAAGATCGCTGAACTGAGCGACGCGGCCACGACGAGTTTCATCATCCAGAAAAACCTGGGAACATTCGGTGATGGCGGCGCAGTGGTCACCAACGATCCGGAGATCGACCGGATAGTGCGCAAGCTACGCAATCACGGGTCGGAGAAGCGCTCGTGTCACAGCATGGGATACAACAGCCGGCTCGATGACCTGCATGCGGCGGTTCTGAGCGCAAAACTGAAGCACATCGCGGAATGGAGCGAGCTGAGACGGCAGTGGGCGGCCCGGTACACCAAGGGGCTGGCCGGAGCCCAGCACATCACGCTGCCGTACGAAACGCCCGGCTACTATCACGTGTACCACTTGTACGTAATCGAAACGAAGCAGCCGAAGCATCGCGACGTCCTGCTGCAATTCCTGAACGACGCGGGCGTCGACGCGAAGTGCCACTATCCGATCGCGATTCACCAGCAGCTAGGGTATCCCTGGGGCCACGAAGCGCGGATTGCGGGACCGATACCGAATTCCGAGCGCAACGCGGCGTGCTGCGTGTCGCTACCGATGTTCCCCGAACTAGCCGCCGAAGAAGTGGATTACAC
>DATFTB010000043.1:0-25332 GCA_035262325.1 Candidatus Acidiferrum sp. | reverse complement strand
CTGTTGGATCTTCCGGTCGGGCAGGTTCGGTGCAGAGCGGTCGTGCGCAACATTCGTGAGAATTACGGCATAGGGGTGCAGATCATCGCGATGGATCCGACCGATCGGGCCCGCCTCTTCCAACAAGTGAAAGAACTTTTGCCTACGACCACCGCTTAGCACGAGTGACCCCTTTTAGGGCTGAGCCCACGCTTGTAACTTTCATCAGATAGACTGGCGGGTCTGTGTTCGCTACGCCCGTCGAACCCGAGCGTGACCGTCATTCGCAGGAGGACTTGCGCGGCTCATCCAGCGCGGCGCATTGTCCTCACCCGTAATACTGAGCAGGAAGTCAGTTCTGTGCTGGTATAAATTCCTCAGCCAGGAGGTGTCGCAATGACGCTGCTGGTACCATCCTCGAGGTGGAGTTGCGTCCCGATAACAGAGAATTCGCGGCGGACGTAGCCCATACCGATGAAGCCGTTGAGCCGCGGCGAAAATGCGGCTCGCGTGACGTAGCCTACCTCTTGGCCCTTGCTTGAGAGGCTGGAGTTGGGGGCGGGAGCGGCCGAGCCATCGAACTTCAGGCTGACCCGGATGCGATTTACCTGGCCTCGCGAGCGAACACGCTCGACGATTTCCTGACCGGTGTAGCAACCTTTGGTGTAGGAAATGTGCGAATCCTGCAAGCCGGCTTCGTGAGGAATCTGTTTTTCGCCGAAGTCGTATCCGAACCACGGCACACCGTATTCCAGTCTGATGGAGTTCAGGGCGGTGTAGCCCGCCGGGCCTCCTCCGTGGTCCCGCGTGGCCGTCTCCAAAACATTCCAGAGAGCTTCGACTCGGCCGCATTCAACCAGAAATTCGGCTCCTGGGGTTCCGCCTGGCGAACGCTTAACGATGCGGAAGGGAATTGCGGCGCCTGTTGCTTCCGTCGTTTCCAACTCATCCAACGAGTCGAGGGCGACACCAGTCAGTTTCTGGACAACGCTCGCGGTTTCCGGGCCTTCAAGCGCCAGGGTCGCATACGCGCCCGTGTCGTCGGTGAGGATTACGTCATCCATGATGATGTATTTGTCGAGGCCGGAGACCAGACGCTCGCGTATCATCGCAAACGAAACACCGAAAAGCTTGTCGGCTTGGAGGTAGGTTTCGATCTCGGCTTGAATGTGTCCTTGGGGATTCAGAAACAACGAAACAATGCCGTGGCCAGGCTTGAGGTCTTTGATGTCGTTGGTCAGGATGGCGTTCAGGTAGCGGATGCGGTCCGGCCCCGTGAACGCAAGGTAGGCCCGGTAGTTCTTGTCGAGCAGCGCGACGGTTTCGCGGCCCATACGATACTCGGCCTCCCAGTCGCCAAAGTGATTTGGCAGGGCGCAGCCGAACCACACGCCTATTTCCGCGCCTTTGCGCCGGTGCGCTTCTGCGAGGACCGTTGGCAAACCCTCCTCTTGGGCTTCCATCCGCATGCTCAATCCCCAATTATCACTCTGAATTATAAGTGAGAATCCCTCTTTCACCTCACGACCCAAAAAGGATCCCTCGCTCCGCTCGGTAGAACAAAGGCACTATGACGCCATCTTCGGCGAGTGTCTTTAAGACTAGCCAAACCGTCAGCAGATGCAAGTCTACAGGAATGATGTGGAAACGGGGGTGGTATACTCGATGGAATGAGCGAATCGACGGGAGCCCAACGCATGCCAGACGCCGCCCAGCCGGAAATGATCTACGTCAAGCTTCCCGTGGGCGTGCTGCAATGCAACTGTTCGATCGTCGGAGACCCGGTCACGAGGGAAGCCATTGTGATCGACCCCGGAGACGAGGTCGAGCGCATCCTTGATCTGCTGGGCCGATACAAACTGACGGTGCGGGCCATCATCAGCACTCACGCTCATATTGACCACGTCGGCGGACTGGCGAGGCTGCATCTTTACACGGGCGCCCCGGTGATGATGCATCGGGACGACCTCCCTCTGTACCGTGGGATGGAGGCGCAAGCCGCGTTCCTTGGCATGCGCGCGCCGGAGCTCGTTGAAATCGACCACCTGCTGAAAGAGGGCGATGCGCTCGCGTGGGGTAGCTTTCTTGCGAACGTCATCCATACGCCGGGGCACACGCCGGGCAGCGTGTCGCTGTACCTTCCCAAAGATTCCGGCAGCGTGACCCTTTCCAACCCACAGCTTTTCTCCGGTGACACCCTTTTTCAGGGCAGCATCGGGCGGACGGATCTTTGGGGCGGTTCGTTCGAGCAGATCATAGAGTCGATCAAGGACAAGCTGCTGCAGCTCCCGGACGACACGATTGTCCATCCCGGCCACGGCCCAGTGACAACGATCGCGCAAGAGCGCGAATCAAATCCTTTCTTGAAATAGTCCGCAAGGCCACTGGTCCGCTTCCGCGATGCGACGTTGCGCTTTGCAGAGGTGCACGATGGGGAACGAAGTCAACTGCACGGTCACACGGGCGGGTAGGTCTTCCACGGGCCGTGCCCTTCTTGAAACTTCAGAAATTATCTTTCGCGGTGAAGACGCCCGCTTGAAGATTCCATTTTCGGCGATTAGCGCGCTGTGGGCCCGTGAAGGGGAATTGCACCTTCGCACGAAAGACGGCCGGTTTACACTCCATCTTGGAGCCCGGGCCGAGAAGTGGCGTGAAAAAATCGCGAACCCAAAATCACTGATCGACAAGCTCGGTGTAAAAAGCGGAGAACCCGTTACGTTGATTGGCCGATTCCCGAGTGCATTCTGCGCCAGCCTCAAAAAGCACGGCGCGAAACTCGCGACGCCAAAGGCTGCGGCTGCTGCTCCCTGGATTTTCTTTGCGGCGGACTCGCGCGAGCACCTGGCGGACGTCAAGCGCGTCGCGAGGTCGGTGCGGGGAACTTCAGCGCTGTGGATTGTCTATCCGAAAGGGCAGAAACACATCAGAGAAGCGGACGTCCGAGCTTCCGGCCTTGCCTCGGGACTCACGGATACAAAGGTTGCGAGTTTTAGTGCGACTCACACGGCGCTCAAATTCGTGCTGCCGAAAGCCAAGCGCTAAAGTCGCCGATCAGAGAACGGACTCTCAGGCGATCGTGCGAGTCTTCCGCATTTCTTCCATCACTGCTTGAATGAGTTCTTTTGCGTGGGCCAACTCCTGGGCAATGATGCGAAGGTCCATCGCCGGGACGGTCGGATCGCGCTGGCTGGTGCAGTACACAGCGTGCTGGCCCACGAGCACGAGGGCGTTCGTGATGCGGTCGAGCGACACGGCCAGCCGGCCGCGCTCGCGGCCAAACATCTGTTCGTGGTGCTCCAATTCTTCCTGATGCTCTTCGAACGCGCTCATGTTCAGCCTCCTCCTTCACACCGCGGAGTCGCATCGGCTCTCGGGCGGTACCACATCGGGCACAAGCCCCTGGCACCAAACTTTACGCTATCCCATCCTCATTCCATAATCCATTTCAGCCTCAGCAGAAAGCAGCGTTTGACCATGAGCCTTCCGGACCAGGCAGTTGAAACGTACGTACCTTTTGGTGAAAGGCAGCAGGGGAATTGGGAGCACCGAACCATGCGACGTTCTGATCTCGTACAGCACAAAGAAAAGGAAAACGGACGGATTGAACGGACTTCCCAGATTGTTTTCGGCGAGCGCCAGCATTTGCTTCGTGTTCTCGATTCGTTAGAAGGAACCAACCTTCCGATAGCCCGCATGCAGCAGGAGCGCCGTATCCTCGAGGAACTCATTCATGCGCGCACCCGCGAGCTGAATTACATCAATACCGCGTGGGATGAGAAAATCGGGCTAGTGCTGAGCGCGGAGGCCAAGCCGGAGATGCTCGAAAAGCTGGCAAAACAGGCGCCAAAGGAGGACTTCTACCTTCTGCGCCTGATTAGCGAGCATCCCCGGGCCAACGCAAAGACGCTGGGCAAATTGGCCCACCATCCCTATGGTGCGATTCGCGAGAACGTGGCGCGTCACCCGAATTCCAATGCCGCTACGCTGACTTATCTCAGCAAAGACAAAACCCAACCGCTGTGGTACCTCGTGGCCTTCAATCCAAACACGCCTCAACCCTTGCAGCGCAAGTTGCGTGAGCGCTTGAAGCGTCTCGGCGAGGCGCAAGCTGGCCGCTAGCAAGCTCAAAGATCGCGAAACTTCCTTAGCCTTCCGCGACCTGTAGCCAAAAGATAAGCTCAGCATTAACGCTCCTCGGACGAGTGTGCTGCCGGCGTCCGCGATTTCCTAGCGTGCTCGTTTCGGCCTGCCGAAATTGCTCGGCGGTGCCGTCGATTTCCCGTTGGCCGGTGGTCGTTCCGCACTCTAGCCGGAATCATTTCTTCCGCGCGAGAACGCGAAACGGGCGGTAGAATATTCGGAAAATGCTCACCGCGACGAAGACCAAGCTACAAACCCCAGCCATCCGCTCCGAAGACTCCGCTATAGCACCTGGACAGGTCTTTTATGGCTGGCGGAATCGCGTCGCCGTGCTTGCCGTTTCGATTTTTCTGCTCGTTCCCTGTTTCTGGCATCAACGGATTGAAGCAGGCGATCTTGGCAGCCACGTTTATAACGCATGGCTCGCTCAGTTGGTCCATGAGGGGAGGGCTCCGGGCGTCTATCTCGTGTGGCAGTGGGACAACATTCTGTTTGATCTGCTGCTTTTTTATTTCGCCAAGGCCTTCGGGCTGGCCGTTGCTCAGAGAATGGCTGTTTCGCTGTGCGTGCTGATTTTCTTTTGGGGCGTTTTCGCGCTGATGAGGGCCGCAAGCGGCCGAGCGCCGTGGATGCTCGTGCCCTGCATCGCGATGCTGACCTACAGCTATATCTTTCATATGGGGTTCATGAATTATTACCTTTCACTCGGATTGGCCAGCATTGGCCTGGCGCTTGTATGGCGGGGCGAGCGAAATAACCTCATCGCTGCGGTCATCCTGGCCCCCTCGATACTCCTGGCTCATCCCCTCGGATTTCTGTGGTTCCTGGGTGCGAGTGCGTACCGCTCACTTTGGCTACGGCTGAGGGGCTTGGCGAAGCTTCTCCCGCTAGTCCTAGCGCTTGCCGTTCTTCTCGGTGCACGCTGGTTTGTCGGCCATCATCAGGGGTACGAAGTCGAATGGCGTCAGAGCCCCTTCTGGCAATTGAACGGCACAGACCAATTCCACGTGTTCGGTGACCGGTACCGCTACTTCTCGATGGCCATAGGGGCCTTTGTTTTGGCGGCGACAACGGCAGCCTGGCTCGGGACGCCGGTTCGCCGGAACTTTTGGAACGATCGGCGGCTGATTATCGAACTTTATGCCATTTGCTTCGCTGCCACGGCGCTGCTCCCCGAAAATCTGCACACCGATCCGACCGGCGGCTGGATTGGCGCGCTGGTGACGCGCTTGTCGCTTGTCAGTGCTGTATTTGGGTTGTGTTGGCTGGCTTCGCTTCCCGCGCGCCGTTGGCACCTGCTGACAATGGTTCCGGTCGCGGTGGTATTTTTTGTTTTCCTGTACCAGGACACCGGCCTTCTTAATCGCATGGAGGCGAGCGCTGAACGGGTCACGCGCCAGCTTCCCTTTGGCACACGTACGCTCGCGACGATATTTGCCCCCAATGATTACCGTACCATCTATCTGCACGTTCCGGATCGCGCCTGCATTGGGCACTGTTTTCTGGTCTCGAACTACGAACCCTCCACAAGACAATTTCGCGTCCGCGTGCTGCCGGGAAGTCCGGTTGCGACCGCGTCGGTCGATGACAGCGAAGACATGCAGTCGGGCACATACGACGTCCAGGAAGAGGACCTGCCTCTGAAGCAGCTGTACCAATGCGCGGCAAGCGACCTGACGCGGATCTGTATCCGCGACCTGGCGGAGGACGAAAAGAACGGCCGCCTGGGCTATCACCCGGTGAGCAATCCGTTTTTCTCCGAGAATCCCTAGCGGACCGGGTGGCCATGACAGACGCCTGATTTTGAGGACGCGAACCGGCGACTTTGCCCGAAGACAAATTGGCTCTTGCAACAGTCCAATTGCTGCTAAAATGTCCAGAGGGTGAGAGACAATGCTGCCATTACACCTTCAGCCCGAAAGCCATATCCCGCTTTACATTCAGCTTCGCGATCAGCTGCGCTCCCTCGTTCATGCGGGTGACCTGCGGCCCGGCGACCGGATCCCGGCGAGCCGCGAACTGGCGGCCATACTTGGCGTTCATCGCACTACGGTTGCAAACGCCTATGCCGAACTTGAGTCTGAGGGGCTGATTCAGGGGCATGTTGGCCGCGGCACCTTCATTCGAGGAAACGGCAATGGCTTGAAGATCAGTCCACCCCCGCCGCCCACGCTCAACGGCAACGGCCATGGGCTTCGCTGGGAGCTTCTGTTTGCGGATGAGCGCAGCGAGGAGATCCTGACCCGGTTGACGGCCTCGGCGCCCGCGAACGCAATGTCCTTCGTCATGGCCCGCCCCGCCGAAGAATTCTTTCCGCTCGAAGAACTGCAGGCCTGCTCGCAGGCGGCGTTACGCCGGGAAGGTCGCGAAATCCTGAACCTGGGCGCTTCGGATGGGTATGCGCCCTTGAAAGAAGCGATTCTCGAACTGTTGCGGGGAGACGGCATTCCAGCCAAAGACGAGACTCTCCTGATCACGGACGGCTGCCAGCAGGCCCTGGACCTGATCGCCAAGGCCTTCGTGCGAACCGGGGACACGGTTGTTCTGGAAAATCCCACGTACCCTGGGGCGTCAGCCGTGTTCAATGGCGTACATGCTCGCTGCCTCGGAGTTCCGGTGCGAACTTGTGCGGAACCGGGAGGGGCGCTCGGTATCGACCTAGAGGCGCTCGAGTCGACGCTGGCCGCGAATCGCGTGAAGCTTCTCGTTCTCACGCCAGACTTCCATAACCCGACGGGCACATCGATGCCGATCGCGTCGCGCCGCGGCGTGCTGGAACTAGCCGGCCGATATCAGATTCCCGTTATTGAGGACCACATCTACGCGCGGCTGCATTCGAGTGATGAGCGCACTCCGTGCCTCAAGCAATTGGACCGGTCTAACCTGGTGATTCATATCGACAGTTTCGCCAAGGTAGCGTTTCCAGGCCTTCGTGTGGGCTGGATTGTTGCGCCCGCAGTCGCCATCGAGCGGCTGCGCCTCGTGAAGCAGATGACCGATCTTCATACCGACCAATTGGCGCAGGCGACCCTCGCGGAGTTTCTGAAGCGTGGTTACTTCCAGAAGCATCTGGTGCGCATGCGCAGGATCTATTCCGACCGCCTCGACGCGCTGGACGAAGCGCTGCGCAAGAGCATGCCCGAAGGCGTGCGGTGGAATCGGCCCGAAGGTGGCATGGCGCTGTGGCTGGAACTCCCCCCCGGCTTCGATGCCAGCGAACTGATGATTCATGCCCGTGAACGCGGGGTGCTGTTTGCTCCGGGCCGTTATTTCTACGTGCAGTCGCCGCTGCCGAATACGCTGCGGCTCGGGTTTGCCAACCTGAACGAAAAGCAGATCGCGCGCGGTGTGGCAACGCTCGCGGAACTTCTCCGGGTTGAGATGCGCAAACGCCTGCGCGGTTCCCGGCGTGCGGAGCGCGCGCACATGGCGTTGGTGTGATTTTCTCGCGCTGAGCCTGTAGGCCAGCGGCGGGCAGCCTAAAGGTCGAGCACCACAAACGGAGTCATGCGGACGAAGTGAAATGGGGCAGATTCTTAAACTTGATCCGAAGGATACGAACCGCTGCTTCGGTTGCGGCGGCGCGAATGATGCAGGAATGAAGCTGGCCTTCGTACTGGATTTCGACGACCGGCGCGCCCGCGGCAGGTTTATTCTCGGTCCGAACTATGCAGGTGGCGGGGGATTCGCGCATGGCGGGATCATCGCGGTCGTGCTCGACGAGGCAATGGGTAAGCTTTCGCGCCTGGCGCAGGAACAGGCGGTGACAGCGGAGATGAACATCGAGTTTCGCAAACCCGTTCCGGTGGACAAGGAGATTGTCGTGGAAGGCTGGCAGGAAGAAGAAAAAGGCCGCAACCGTTTTCGCGTTGCAGAGATCCGCGACCCGCAGGGGAATCTGCTCGCCCGCGGCAAGGGCCGTTTCGTGGTTGTTAAGCAGTCCCATTTTACCGAGGCTGGTGCCGCGAAAGCGATTTCCTGATTTTTCGATATTCGAGAGGAGAAGGGCTATGGCAACAAAGAAACCAAACGGAAGCGCTCACCACAACGGGGCGAAAGGGTCCAACGAATGGCGGGTGAAGGTCGGCCTCGCCGAAATGCTGAAAGGCGGCGTCATCATGGACGTGACGAACGCCGAACAGGCACGCATCGCCGAAAAGGCCGGAGCTTGCGCCGTTATGGCGCTGGAGCGAGTTCCCTCGGACATCCGCAAGGAAGGCGGCGTGGCGCGCATGGCCGCCATCAAAGTGATTCGCGAAATTATGAAGACGGTGTCCATCCCCGTGATGGCCAAGGTTCGCATCGGCCATTTCACCGAAGCCGAGGTGCTCGAGGCGCTGGAGGTCGACTTCATTGACGAGAGCGAGGTGCTTACCCCGGCGGATGAGGAGAACCACATCTGGAAGCACGACTTCCGCGTGCCGTTTGTTTGCGGCGCTCGCAATCTCGGGGAGGCACTGCGCCGGATCGCGGAAGGCGCCGCGATGATCCGCACGAAAGGTGAGGCGGGCTCGGGCAACGTCGTTGAGGCGGTTCGCCACATGCGCACGATCATGAGCGAAATGAAATCGCTGACAACGATGCGCGATGATGAGCTGATGCGTAAGGCCAAGGAGCAGGGCGCTCCTCTTGACTTGATCCGGCAGGTGGCACGCGCGGGGAAACTGCCGGTTCCGAACTTTTCGGCTGGAGGCATAGCGACCCCCGCTGATGCGGCGTTGGTACGCAAACTCGGTGCTGAGGCGGTATTTGTTGGCTCCGGCATCTTCAAGAGCAGCGATCCCGAGGTGCGCGCCAAAGCCATCGTGAAGGCCACGACGCACTTTGAAGATCCGAAGGCAATTCTCGAGGCACACGAAGAGCTTGGCGAAGCGATGCCCGGTATTGACGTTCGTCAGCTCGAGGAGAAGGACCTGCTGGCGACGCGGGGCTGGTGACAAGGAGTTGAGCTGGCGCGGCGCGTTGCAGCAGCCGTAACCGCGCGGGAAGGCAGACCGTACGCTGCGATTGGCGGCGAACAATGAAGATCGGGATTCTTGCAGTGCAAGGTGATTTCGCGGCTCACGCGGCGATGCTGCACCAACTTGGTGCGCAGACGGTCGAAGTGCGCACGGTGACGGACCTCGAGGGATGCGACGGCCTGATTCTTCCTGGCGGCGAAAGCACGACGCAGTTGCAATTCCTGGAGGAAGAAGGGCTGTATGACGCGATCCGGAAATTCTCGGCCCAGGGTGGCGCGATCTTTGGCACTTGTGCTGGGGCGATTCTGCTGGCGAAGCAAGTGAAAAATCCCGCGCAGGATTCGCTTAAACTCCTCGATATGACCATTCTGCGTAACGGATATGGCCGGCAGCTCGCCAGCGATGTGTTTTTCGGCTCATCTACTCTTAAGAAGGAGCCGCTCGAGATGGTGTTTATTCGCGGTCCGATCATTGAAAAGGTTGCGCCGGGAGTGGACGTGCTGGCAAAGCACGAAGGGAAGCCCGCCTTGGTTCAGAAAGGCAAGACCCTGGCTGCAACATTCCATCCGGAACTCAGCGATGACACGACGGTGCACGAACATTTTTTGAAGCTGGCGGCAAACGGAGCTGGCGGCCTCGGGGCACAGGGTCGCCGTCCGTAAGCAAGTTTGGTGGCAGGATAGGATCGGAGCGGCTTTTGGCGATCCCACAAGGCCACTTCCGACAAAGACACAACTCAGCCAACAAAGCCTTTGAGGTAAACGGCGCGTCACTCAGGGTGGTTGAGGGGGCACACAAAGGGTTCCGAGGCGGGTGATGGAAGAGCGCTTGCTGGCCGACTTGCAGACGATTCTTCGTGCAAATCCTGACCGGGCACGCGCGGCCAAGAGAATTGCGGATTGGATCGCCGGCGTGCGGCATTATCGTTGGGTCGGGCTCTATGAAGTGACTCCCAGAGAAATAGGCATGATTGCTTGTAGCGGAACGGCCGCGCCAGCCTTCCCGCGATTTCCGGTGGCTCAAGGGCTATGTGGGGCCGCCGTCGCGGCAAGGTCTGTCGTGAACGTTGGAAACGTACGGGAAGACCCGCGCTGGCTGACCACGTTTGGGACAACGTGCTCGGAGATCATCGCTCCTGTGCTGTCGGACGGTGCTCGTGTCGTCGGACTCATCGATGCGGAGAGCAACCAGTTGAACGCCTTCGGTGCGGAGGATGAGCGATTTCTTGAGCAATGTGCCGCGCGGATGAAGCAACTGTTTCTGCGGCCGAATCATGCCTGACTTTATCGTGGTCGGCTTCTAGGTGCCAAAGACGGATATCCTTCGCGTGGCTTGGGATGAGAGGCGGCGCATGGGGGCAACGATGGCGAAAGCGGCGCTTAGGTACCGCATTCCAGGGACACGCTCCTAGCTTTCTACGCCGATAGCAACGGCCGCGATACAATACCGGTATGCCCGCAACGTCCAAGTCACGCGTACTTTTTGTGTGCATTGGGAATGCCTGTCGCAGCGTCATGGCCGAAGCTGTTGCCCGCCGGGAGGCCGACGACGTGATCGAACCGGCCAGCGCCGGCCTGTATCCGCTGGGGCGCGTCGCCGAGCCGACGATCGAGGCACTCGTCGCCAACGGCTATTCCGTGGAGGGGCTTTCCTCCAAATCCATTTCGCGCGAGTCTGTCCGGGAGGCCGACCTCATCGTCAACCTTTCAGGCGCACCGATCGAGCACCTCTTTTTGTCAGCGCCGTCCAATTTTCGCCACCGCCAGCAACTCGAAAACTGGGGCGTTTTAGATCCCTATGGCGAAGACCGCGCGACTTATCAGAGAATTCTCGAAGAGATTGAATTGAGAGTGCGGCAGCTTGCCAGCCGCTTGCGGACCGCAGAAAGTCGATCTGCCAAAGTTTAGCTCTACGGAGAGTCATTGCGCCGCGACAAAACTAGCGTTTCGCAGGAAGACTACCTCAAAGCGATTTGGGAAATGCTGGAGGAGCAGCAGGTGCCGATCAGCGCGCGGCTTGCCGAGGAACTTGACGTTACGCCTCCGGCTGTTACGGCGGCGGTGAAACGCATGGCGCGCGATGGACACGTCACGGTGAAACGCGGTGGACACATCCTGCTCACGGCTAAGGGACGCAAATTTGCGCAGCGGCTGATGCTTCGTCACCAGCTCGCTGAGATGCTGCTCACCGAGGTTATCGGGCTTTCCTGGGCCAAGGCTCACGCAGAAGCCGAACGCATGGAGCATGCCATTTCACCGGAAGTCGAGGCGCTGCTGCTCAAGCGCTTTGGCGATCGAAAAACGTGTCCGCACGGCGTTCCGGTTAACGGAGGGCTCGCGCGGTTGCGCAAACAAGGCGGCGTCCTCCTTTCTGAGCTGCGTCCGAGGGAATCCGGGGAAATCCTTTGTGTCTACGAGAAGGATGAAGGCTTCCTCGAGTTTCTGGAGAACCTTCGGCTCCGCCCGAGTACGAAATTGGAAGTGCTCAAGCGCGAGTACGACGAAACGATGACGGTGCGCGCTGCCGGCCACACCATGCATCTAGGCAAGCCCGCCACGTCCCGCATCTGGGTCCGCCGCTCGAATCACTAGTCTTATCCGCTCAGCGACCACCGCTCAGCAGGCGCCAAGTATCTTGAGTTGCGCTGCTGTGTAGGTTCGAGTTCACTCATCCTTTCGCCGCGAGGACTCAAGCCTTGGCATAGGTGTGGACGGGGATTCGCCTTGTTCAGCGTCCTGGTAACCGCTAGTTCCATAGCTGCGGTAGCCCGGACAGGCCGCGCGAAGACATAAACCGAGGAGCTTCGACCGCGAAATGTACTGCACGGCCGTTGGCGATGGCCGGCCATCATCGCCTGCGCGAGACAAACCCGGCTGGAAGCGGATGCGGCTCGCTCGCGAAAGATGCAGACTGGTGACTTCCGAGCCCCACTCGTGCGCTCAATGCGGCCGGGCATGGCTCCCTAGTTCTTTTCGTCGAGGAGGGCTTTCAGGCGGGCATAGCCTGCGCGGCTGACGGGAAGGCGTACGCCGTTTGTGAGGATTGCCACTTTGCTGTCTTTGCCGTAGGGCTCGATACGCGTGACGCGCTCGAGGTTGACGAGGTACGAGCGGTGGATACGCACGAAGAGTCTCGGGTCGAGCGCCAGTTCGAGGCCTGAGATTGTTTGCTGTTTCAGATGCTTTTTTCCTTCTGTTGCTAGCGACACGTAATCGTCGAGAGCTTCGGCGTAGTCGAGTTTCATCACGGGAATCAAGGTGACCTTGGTGCCGTCCTTTACTACGATGCGTTCTGCATATTGACCTGCGGGCCGGGCGGCTGCGCCAAGTTCCGCTGGGTCGACTTCCCTCTTGGGCTTTTGATGCTTTGCGCGCTCCAGTGCTGCTTCAAAGCGTTCGCGGCTGAACGGCTTCAGCAAGTAATCGACAGCGTGCACTTCAAATGCTTTCATTGCGTACTGGTCGTAGGCAGTCACAAAAATCACGCCTACATTGTCGCGCTCGATCAGTTCGAGCACATCGAATCCGGTCAGCTTTGGCATCTGCACGTCCAGAAACAGGAGGTCAGGCTTGTACTCCGTCGTGGCCTTCACGGCTTCCATGCCGTTTCCGCATTCAGCTGCGATTTCGATTTCCGGATGGCTACTGAGCATTTCGCGAAGCAGTTTGCGCGCCAGCTCCTCGTCATCGACGATTAAAGCTTTCCACTTCTGGCGGGAGCCGCTCACTTTTTCTCCTCCGTCTCAGCGGGGAACACCAGGCTTACCCGGAATACGTCGTCCTCCGCTTGGGCTTGCAAATTCGCCGCATTCCCGTAGCGCGCCTCCAAACGCCGTTGAACATTTTTCAGCCCGACGCCGTTTCTTCGCGAGCTCCCCGCCTCGGGATCCCAGGAATTCTCAACGCTGACCGAAAGGCGGTCCGCGTGGCGGGTTGCGCTCAGGCGAATCCAGCCGCCTTCCGGGATTTGCGCGATGCCGTGCACGACCGCGTTCTCAAACAACGGCTGCAGTAGCAGCGGTGGCAAGAGGCACACCTTCGCGTCATCCGGAATTTCTTCTTTTATCGTGAGCCGGTCCCCGAACCTGACTTTTTCGATTGCGCAGTACTTCTCGAGCAGACTGACCTCTTCGCCGAGGGGAATCACGCGCTTTTCACCCATGCCTAGGGTCAGGCGCAGAAAGTCCGCGAGTGCCACGCACATCTCTCTGGCTCGTGTGGGATCGATGCTGGTCAGCGCGCTGATCGAGTTCAGGCTGTTGTACAGGAAGTGCGGATTGATCTGCGCTTTGAGCGCACTCAACTCCGCTTCGCGGGCGCGCGCTACCGATTCGAGAGCACGCTCCTGTGCTTCCTGCGACGCTTTTTGCGCGAAGACCATGTAATGAAATGCGACGCCGAGCAGGTAATAGCAAAAACCAGCAGCGTACAGATACGTCTGCATGGCCAAAAATTGCTTGTAGGTGTGGGTCAGGCCAAAGCCAGAGTCAATCCATTGAGCAAGGATCCGGCCGATTCCGACCCACAAATAGCTCAGGACGAGGGCCGCGGTGATGTGCGTAAGAGCGATGCGCCACGGCTCCCTGCGCCCGAGCGGATTGGTTCGGCAGGGGTAGCGAGCCGACCAGGCAATGCCTTGGGCCAGCGCCGACATCGGTGCTGCGAGGGCTATTGCGGCTCGCCAGTCGAGACCCCAGTTCGTCACCAGCAGGGTTGCCAGAATCCCCGCGAAGAGTACAGCGGCAATCGCGAGCGCTGCCAGCCCCGTTTTTCTGGTGCTTGATCCGTCCATGGAAGCTAGTTTTTCACCGAAATTCCACCGAAGACTGCGCGTCCCCTCAGGACCAGGCGCTTTCTCGGGGGCGCGCCGGGCACTTCGGGCAACGGCGGCCGAGTTTCGTCGCTGTATCCGCCGAAGATGCTCTGCCCTTCATAGACGACGGTCCAACGATCCGGAACGGTTACCTCGATTCCGCCGAAGATCGCCTCGACGTAAAGGACAGCTTGCTCGCCTTCGATGTCCGCAGACCGGAAGTCCAGTTCGACTCCTCCGAAGGTTGCGCTCGCGGTGCCGCCGGTAAAGTTGCCGACGGTGACGCGGCGCTCCACTCCTCCAAATAAGGCAAACTCGTTGATGGCGTTCGGCCCGGCTGAGGGAGACAGTGGCGGCAATTTGGGCATCTCGAATCGGTTCCAAATCAGCATCAGGCCCGCACAGATTAGCGCGATCGGCCAGATATCCCACCAGGACAGGCGCGTGTAGCCTAGGTTGTTCAACAGGAACAGAGCCCCGACGAGCGTCATAACCGCGCCGGCGACGCGATTGCAGGGTTCCATTAATTTGGCCACGCCCAAAACCATCAGCGCCACAGGCCAGAACTTCCAGAGGCGATCGGAAGAAATAAGGCCCATGTGATCGAGGAGCACCACGGCTCCAATCAACACGAGGACCAAGCCAGGGACCAGCCCTGCCCGCCGATGCCGGATTGTTACCTGTCCGTCCACGCTCTATTCGTCTCGGGTTTCCAGCGATTCAATCGGCACCCCGGTTCTTCAGTATCCAACCGAGCGCCACAAGTCCGACAGGAATCGCTGAAAGCACGAGGAGCCGCCCGATCGACGGCGCTCCTGCAGATTGTGGCCGCACCGAGCCCATGAAGTTGCAGAGCAGTGTTCCGATCATGGGCAGCCAACCGCTAATCATTTTGGCCTGTTCCATCACTCTTGCTTGAACATAATCCATACCCACCTGCATTTCTACAAGCACGATGCTGATTCCTGCCATCCAACCTGCGCCAATCAGCCAACGGCTCCGCCCCGTCAGGTTCCTTGCTGCCCCAACCATGACCGCCTCCAGGTAGCCCACTTGGCCGCCGACACCCAGACTAGGGCGGTCCCGGTAAGGTCACAGCGGGAAGTCGGCGAATGGCGTCCCACAACCGGCGAAAGCCGTCCCGGAGCGACCGTCGGCGCCTCGCGTCCTACGCGCGCTTGCGTATTTTGGTGAATCTGTCTAAGGTAGGGCACTCAATTCAAGTGCGAGGTGCTCATGTCCCCGAATCCGCTGGCTCATGGTCGCGAGGCTGGTCCGCGTCACCACTGGTCGGTTTATGTGTTGTTGGCCCTGCTCGGAGGGATGCTGACCTTTGCCGGAGCGCGTGCTCAACAAAAAGCCAGCGACGCGGCGACGTTTCGCGAGTTGATTGAGGACTATTGCGCCGCGTGGAGTTCCGGGAACACCGCGAATGCCGCGAAATTCTATGCAAAGGACGATGGCCTGATCTTTTACGACCTCGCGCCGTTCTCCTACCAGGGCTGCAAGGAATACGAACTCGGCGTCCACAAGAATCTGCTGGACAACGCCGCGTCCGCGTCGCTGACTGCGGGCAAGGAGCTCAAGGTGACGCGCCACGGTAACATCGCGTGGACGAGTGTTCCGATGCACTTCACGGCGAAGATGAAGGACGGCAAGAGCATCGACGTGGCGGTCCGCTACACGGGCATCTGGGAGAAGCGCGGCAAGTCATGGGTGCTGGTGCACGAGCATCTGTCTGTGCCACTCGGCGGATAGGGCGCGCTCGTAGTATTCTGAAACCAGTCTCACCCGTATTCATGTGGGCAATATTGCGATACTACTGGATCGCCGCGCGCGGCTACCGTCTCGAACCCTGGAAGAGCCCCTATCTTCGGTGGCGGTTCGAAACATTTCTGGGCAAAGAAGCCGCCAACCTTGATGCCACGAAATTTCTTCGACTTTCCTGGAAATACCGCGACCGGCTGAGGTCCTTTGCGGAGTGGGCTGCGGTTCGGCGAAACGTCCAGCAGCGCCGGTCTTGACGGCGTGTTTTCAAAGTGCAACAAAACGGGAGTGTTGAGACCCTTCGCGCAGCTGGTGCGCTCGGGATGGCGGCGACGGGGTCTCGAAGAGCGGCGCCTTGCTAGCAGGGAGTTTCCCTCTGAACATCCTCCACCCCAAAGTTTATCCCGGCGTATAATGCAGTGAGAGGTCGATGGATCATGTCGACGCTCCAGATCCTCCAGAAAACGCCGGCTCTCCATGAAGGGATGTGGTGGGAACCTGAGGCCAACGGGCGCGTCCACTGTTACCTTTGCCCGCGCCATTGTCACATCGGCCACGGGCAGTCCGGGTTCTGCTTCATCCGCGTCAACCAGAACGGGAAACTGTTCAGCCTGGGCTACGGCGCGCCGGCGGCGCTGCAAATTGATCCCATCGAAAAGAAGCCGCTTAACCATTTCTTGCCGGGCACGCGGGTGTTCAGCATGGGTACGGCCGGGTGCAATATGGGCTGTTTCTTCTGCCAGAACTGGGACATCTCGAAGTCCCACCAGGATCAAGTGAACTCGAAGCAAGTCCCGCCCGAGGACGTTCCTGAACTCGCCCTGCGCTATGGATGCAAATCGCTGGCTTTCACTTACAACGAACCAACTATCTGGGGCGAGTACGTCATCGATATTTGCAGGGCCGCCAAACCATTTGGCCTCAAAACCGTCATGGTTACAAACGGCTACATTACTCACGAGGCTTTTCACGATATTTACAAGCATATTGACGCGGCGAACGTCGACCTGAAGGCCTTTACCGAGAATTTCTACGGGAAAACTACACTCACGCATCTTCAGCCGGTTCTGGACACACTCAAGTGGCTGAAAAAGGAAACGCGGGTGTGGTTCGAGATCACCAACTTGATGATTCCTACACTGAACGACGATCCGGCCGAGACGCGCAAGCTGGCCGAATGGATTCTTGAAAATCTCGGGCCGGATGTTCCACTTCACTTCACTGCGTTTCATCCGGACTTCAAGCTGCAAGACAAGCCGCCTACACCGCCGGAAACGCTGCACGGAGCAAGGGACATTGCTCGGAGGGTCGGGCTGAATTATGTCTACGAGGGCAATATTTTCTCGGAAGCGGCGAATACGTACTGCCCCAAGTGCAGCGCGGTTCTCATCATGCGCTCGTGGCACGATGTCCGCGAAAACCGACTCAAAGCGGGGAAGTGTGCCCGCTGCGCGACCCCGATTCCTGGTGTTTGGGGCTAGTCTGGCGCGAGCTCGGGGAGAGTTCCGGATGAACGATTCAGTTGACTCTTCCGCTGCTACCGATGCGGAGGCCGCCGCGCCACCTGCGTCACGATTTCATTGGCTGAACTGGTCCAGCCTCTTTCTGGCGTTCATTCAGAGCGTTTGCGGTGCGTTCCTGGTGCTTCACGGCATTCGTCTGCTTGTGGGAATTAGCGCGGTTGTGCTCGCTTCCGCCACATGGAAGTTGGCGGAGCGTCTTCACGTCGATGCTATTCGGATTCCGATGATGGTAGTGGCGTTTCTCGGAGCGGTCATCAATCTCGCCGCGCTGTGGCAGGTTCGCCGTTTGCGGAGACGTCCTGCGTCGGCCTGGCGGCAACAGCCGCTCACGCCGAACAAGCGGCGCTCGGAAACGCTGCAGCTTGCACTCTCGTTGCTGACGCTGCTTCTTTTGTTCACGGAGATGGCTGCCCACTACAAGCTTAAGGGTACGCCGTGATGTGAACGGTCTATTCTTTCTCAATCATCACGCTCGTAGAGGACGGCCTGCGGTTGAAGGCTGCCGCGTTCGAAAGAGGCCTTCCCAGGCTTGAGTCTGCGAGACACACCGTATGTGCCCGAGTCGCTCATTCTTGATTCTCTGTCGCCATTACGGCTTTGAGCTTTGCGTGCAATCGCTCGCTGTAGCCTACGGGCAACTCGTAAGTGCGGTCGTCAGCGGTTAAAACCAGAATGTTCCGCGTGGAATCGAGGATGGCAGAGCACACTTCGCAGGTCTCCAGGTGACGCTCGACGGCTTCGAGCAGCGCCGGATCTAATTGCTGGTCCAGGTAGCCGGAGATATGTTCCCAAACGTGTTTGCAGTCCAGTTTCATTGAAACCACCTTCTGAAAAACCCGCCCCGTCCGGGCGCTTCGCTTTTCAGGTAGGGCACTAAATGCTTCTGCAGCATCATGCGAGCGCGGTGCAGCCTCACTTTCACGAGCGTCACGTTGATTCCCAGGACCGCCCTCGTTTCCTCCTGATTCAGGCCCTCGATATCGCGAAGCACGAAAACCACACGATACTTGCCAGGCAGCATTTCCACCGCTTCTCTCAGCCGCTTTCGCAGTTCCTTTCTTTCGAGCGCTTCGAGCGGGATCTCGCGCCAATCCGTTAGAACGGCGGGGGTAAAATCACCTTCCTTCTCTTCCGTCAGCTCTTCGAGAGGTTCCTCAGATGCGGCTTTCACTCTACGAAGCCGCTTTCTCGCTTCGTTCATGGCAATGGTGACGAGCCAGGTGCTGAATTTCGCATCGCCCCGAAAAGTCTTGAGATGTCGGAAGGCGTTGATCATGGTTTCCTGCGCTCCATCTTCGGCTTCCGCCTCGTTCCTGACGATTGTGAGAATCGTTACGTACACGAGTTTTTCGTAGGGTCGGATCAGGTCATGGAAAAGCTCCGATTCACCCGCGAGAATCCGCTGGATCAGGGCCGCCTCTTCTTGTGGCGTCGCTTTCATTCCGTTTCTGGCCGATCGGACGTGCATTCCGCTGATTTTATTGCCTAACAACGGCTGCGAGGTCAAAAATGGTAAATGGCACCGCTTCAGACCCCGAGGCAAATGTAATCGCCTTATTCCTAGTGCGATACAAAATTCCGTAAAAGGTGACATTTTTGTGTAGAGGAACCTTGGTTCCGGCCGGGATCGGCTCTTCCACTCTGTAACAAATTGCTTACCATCAGGACCATTTCTGCTGTAACCTGGCCGCACTCCCCGAGTCACAGGGGAGGAATCGCTTTTCGGCCATTTTGGGTTCTGGCGAACCTTGACGGGTCTCGGCTCCTGCCGGGTCGTCGCCCGAGCTCCACCGGCCGATACCCAAGCGCACCTTCGCGGCTGATGGTTTGTCCGAGGAGCGAATCTCGAAAAACCACTAAGGGAGGATCGCGTAACCCATGACAAAGACCAAGAGGGCTCTAATTACAAGCGCGGCGGTCGCTGGTCTGCTCGCAGGCAGCGGCGCCGCGATCCAGGCGTCGAACGTCGTTGCTGCTGGAAAGGCTTCCTTCGCCTCCGTGCAGGACCAGGATAAGAAGGACAACTCGAAGGTGAAGGAAAAGCACGCTTGCAAAGGCCAAAACTCCTGTAAGGGCAAGGGCGGATGCAAGTCGGGCGACAACGGCTGCAAGGGGAAGAACAGCTGCAAGGGCAAGGGCGGTTGTGCCACCGACGGCTCAAAGATGCCCGACGAGAAGAACTAGCCCCTATTCACATTTGACCTTTTCTCCTCCGGCGGAGGGCCGGCGTGGTGAGGCTTGTCCTTCGCCGAAGGATCGGAGTGTCGGAAATGCCCGCGAATCGGTTTAACGGCTTTACGAACTATGGAGTGGGAATCGGCCTGCGCGCGCCACACTATGAGCACATCCTGGCGCGCAAGCCGGTCTGCGATTGGTTTGAGATTATTTCTGAGAATTACATGATTGACGGGGGGCGGCCGCTGCACATCCTTGACCAGATTCTCGAGCAGTACCGAGTCGTGCAGCACGGCGTGTCGATGTATTTCGGCTCCGCCGAGAAGGCCAATCGCGAGCATTTGCTCCGCTTGAAAGCCCTCGTTCGCCGCACGAAGACGCCCTGGGTCTCCGACCATCTCTGCTGGGGCAGCGTGGACGGCCGCTATACCCATGATCTTCTTCCCATGCCATACACGTTTGAAGCTGCGCGGCTGACCGCTCAGAAAATCCGTGAAGTCCGGGACTCCCTGGAAGTGCCGGTGGTCGTGGAAAACGTCAGCAGCTACGCGGAGTTTCACATTTCGGAAATGACCGAATGGGAGTTTTTGAACGAAGTAGTCGAACGCGCCGATTGCGGGATTCTTCTGGACGTCAACAATATTTACGTCTCTTCGCAAAACCACAATTTTGATCCCTTCACCTACGTGAATAGCGTTCCTGCCGAACGGGTCGCGCAGATGCACATCGCGGGTCACTCGAAATACCGGAAGTACATTCTCGACACGCACGATCACCCGGTGATCGATCCGGTGTGGAAGCTTTACGACCGCGCGATCCAGCGCATTGGGCATACTGCGACTTTGCTTGAGTGGGATGATCGGATTCCCTCGTTCGACGAGGTGCACAAGGAAGCACGCAAGGCCAACAAGTTCCTGGCCAGCGCTTCCTTGGCGGCGGCCGTATGAAGCTGCGGGCACTGCAACGGCGCATGGCCCGCGCGGTGATGGCCCCGCTGACGCGGAAGGAACGCATGCGGCGTCTTGCCGTTGACGGCCGGCCGATGGCCCAACTAGCTGCGCAAATCATCAAGCCAAATGATCGCCTGACTTCGTTCGAACGGCTGGAAATCTACAATCGGCAATACTGGTTCCGCGTGCTCGACGGGTTCTCAGAAGACTTTCCGGGCCTGCGCGCCGTGCTGGGTGATCGCCGTTTCGAAGCGGTTGCGAGGGCTTATCTCACCGCTTGCCCCTCGCGCTCGTTCACGATGCGCAATCTTGGTTCGCGGCTTGAACCGTGGCTTCGCAAGCATCCCGAGCATGCGCTTGGCCGGCTTGAACTGGCTCTCGACATGGTTCGCCTAGAGTGGGCCGAAATCGAAGCTTTCGACGGTTCTGCGGAGTCTTCGCTCAGGCCCGAAGACCTTGCTGGCGCGGACCCCTCAAAGTTGCGCTTGCGGCTCCAGCCGTACATTCATCTTTTGGATTTGCGCTACCCCGTGGACGACCTTCTCCTGGCCATCAAGCACGACGCGGGCACCGACGTAGCGAGCAATGCCTTCAACGAGCGGCAACGGCGCAAGAAAGTGTCAGCCGTCGCGCGCCTGAAACCCGCGGCAGTCTACCTGGCGGTTCATCGCGTCGACTTTTTCGTGTATTTTCGCCGCTTGGAAAGGGAAGAGTTCCTGATCCTCCGGGCCCTGCAAAAGGGACGCACCCTCGACCGCTCGATCGAAATTGGATTTCGTTCCAGCCCGATTCCAGTAAGTGAGCGCGCCGAGCACGCGGCCGCCTGGTTTCAGAATTGGTCTTCCCTCGGATGGTTTGTCTCGGCAGAAGGTTCTTCCCAATAATCTGAAGCCGATTCTCTCGAAGGAGCAAAAGGAACGATGAGTACCCTTGTGTTTCAAATCCGCCGACTTTATGCCCGGGCTGTGAACGCCGCGAGCCTGCTGCAATGGCCATTTCTTCTGTTCGTACGTCTCTATTGGGGTTTGCAGCTGGCGCAGAACGGCTGGGGCAAGCTCCACAACCTCGGCCGCGTGACGGAATTTTTTTCAAGCCTGGGGCTGCCCGCTCCCGGCCCCACCGCCGCGTTCGTAGCCACGGTGGAATTCCTTGGTGGGATTCTGCTCGCCATTGGGCTCTTTTCGCGATTCGTCGGCCTGGTGCTCACGATTGACATGACCATGGCGTATGTCATGGCCGATCGCGAAGCGCTCTTTTCGATTTTTTCTGACCCCGGAAAATTCTATGTCGCCGACCCTTATACATTCCTCTTTGCGGCACTGTTGATATTGATTTTCGGTCCTGGAAAAATCTCCCTGGATACCCTGCTGCTGCGGCGATATCCTTATCCGGCTGTGACTCTTGGCGCAAAGTAGACGACACTTTGGCTGGACTTGAGCATGGTCCGTTAACCGCAAGAGGGCGAGTTCTGGGTGACATCTCTGGTTTGGCGCAGCTCCGGAGCTTAAAGATGAAAAGCCCGGTAGCCCGGGCCCACGCGCATCGAATGGTGCCACGCCAGGGGAAAAGCCCACCATACCAGCGAGCCAAGGATTGCCTGGCCCAATGTCAGCGGCAAAATGTTTCGCTCCTTCGAAAACAGCCAAGCCATCCCTACGCCGCCGATAAACGTCAAAGGCACCAGCACCGGGTTGGGCCAGTGCAGCGCCGCGAAAATCGTCCCGGCAGCCAAAGCGGCCCCCTCCGGCTTTTCAAACGCGCCCAGCAAGCGATTTGTCAGAAAGGAATTGAGCGCTATTTGCTGCAGGAGGCAAAATGCGAGGTATCCACCAAAGCGCTTCATGCTGATCAAGTGTGCCGGCAAACGGTGAAGCATGCCGAGTAACAGCCCCGCCGTGCACACCAGAATGCCAGACACGCCAAAAAACCAGAGCGCGCGTCTTGTTGCCGGCCACAGATTATCGGCCCGCCAGCCGATCGTCTTTGGCGTGTCGCGCCGGGCGAGGAAACTCAGAGCCACCCAGGCAGCCATGGCGGCCCAGGTCCAAGGCTGGTTCGCCTGCAGCTTCCAGATGTACCAGGCCACAAACCCTGAGAACGCCAGTCCTTCGATAAGACAAGACCACCGCTCGGCGCTCCAACTCACGCGGATTGCCCCAATGCCTTATTCCGGGGCGTTGGGTGCTCCTCGATCAATTCCAGGAGACTCTCGAACCATTTTTCGATTTCGTCATCCATGCCCTCGCGCCGTCCTAGGAATTGGTTCAATTCGAAGTCGGGGAAGCCCCGGTTCGTCATGCGCGCCGGCAGCAGTTCGCGCAGACGCCGCGCCGGTATTTCCCCAAGGACAGCGATCTCTTCGTAGACTACGCGGGCCAGATCCCGGCAGAACCCGTAATCGGCGAGTTGCCCGCTTAACCGCACGCGGGTCGCTGCAGGTATCAGGTCGGAGCAAAGCAGCCGGAGAGCGTCGTTTTCCAGTTGCTCGCGCGAATCGTTGTTACCCGATATCATAGCCATCATCTAAATAATGAGGCAGTTGGGCCCGTGGGCACAACCTTGGCGGATGCTGTTCCCGGGAAGAAAACATGAGTGGCAAACATCGTGTCCTCATCCTCGGCGGCGGGTTTGGCGGCCTTGTGGCCGCCCAGACTCTAAAGCGCGCCGACGCGGAAATTACCCTGATTGATAAGCGCAACTTCCATCTGTTTCAACCGCTCCTTTATCAGGTCGCTACGGGCTCGCTTTCCCCGGGAGAGATTGCCGCGCCTCTTCGGGCGGTGCTGAACCGCCAGAAGAATACCGAAGTCTTGCTGGGCGAAGCCATGGACCTCGATCCAGTTGCGAAACGCGTGGTTCTGCGGGATGGCGGGGCCTTCCCCTACGACACGCTGGTGATCGCGACCGGCTCGCGAACTTCCTACTACGGTCATGAGGAGTGGCGCGACGTCGCTCCGAGCCTGAAGACCGTCGAAGAAGCCACTGCGATCCGGCACAAGCTACTTTACGCTTTCGAACGGGCTGAACGCGCCGCGACGGAAGCGGAAGCCCGCGCTTGGCTTACCTTCATCGTTGTTGGCGCGGGTGCCACCGGGCTCGAACTTGCTGGCGCCCTTGCGGAGATTGCTAGCGAAACGCTACGCCACGATTTCCGACGGATTCGACCGGAAGAAGCACGCATCATTCTGCTTGAGGGAGGGCCGCGTGTGCTCGCCGCTTATCCCGAGGATCTATCTGCCAAAGCTGAGCAGCTCGTTGCGCGTCTCGGCGTGGAGGTTCACAAAGGGGTCTTCGTCACGAGTATTGACGCCGATGGCGTGGACTACAAGCACGGCGATACAACTGGCCGTTATGATGCAAAAACGGTTCTGTGGACAGGCGGCGTGGAAACGACCGAGTTTGGCAAACGCGTAGCCAGCCGCACCGGGGCGGAAATCGAGCGCGCGGGAAAAATCAAGGTGCAGCCAGACCTCACAATCCCAAATTTCCGCGACATTTTCATTGTCGGCGACCTGGCCTACAGTGTGGATGAAAAAGGAAGGCTGCTGCCGGGCGTTGCCCAAGTCGCCATTCAAGGAGGACGCTACGCTGGCAAGGCCATCCTGGCGCGGCTTGAGGGTAAGCCGGCACCGCCGCCGTTCCGCTACTTCGACAAAGGGGACCTGGCCGTGATTGGGCGCGCCGCGGCGGTCGCGAACATCTTTGGATTCCACGTGTCGGGCCTGCCGGCGTGGCTTGTGTGGCTTTTTATCCATCTCATGTACATCGTCCAGTTCCAGAGCCGCATACTCGTCTTTATCGAATGGGGCTTCCTGTATTTGACCTTCAGTCGTGGAGCACGCCTGATCACCGGCGAGGCCGTCGGCGAGTCGCTCGAGCAGTCTGCCGCAAAGGGTTCTAGCCCCTCTTCGAAGCAAAAAGCCGGTGTCGCCCCCTAAAGGCGTTTTCGCCGCGCAGGCACAGGCAGGGTGGTCGAGCAAGTCACCCGGCCGCCATCGCGTCATGCAGGAGCTCAAAAGCCTTCTTCCGCTCGTTCCAGGCAGTGACGAGCCCAGGTCCGATCTGATAGACCCAACCATGAAGTTGTAGTTTCTGTTCATCGAGCCGCGCCGCCACGGTCGGGTGGGTCCGTAGATTCTTCAATTGCTCCACCACATTCAACTCCGTCAGCTTTAACAGGAATTCCTGGTTATCCGTGGAGGGCCTATCCTTCCGGGCCGCGATCCGTGCGGCGTTCGCGTACTTGAGCCAGGCGGCAACGCTGGGCAGCGCCTTCAGCACGCCAGGATTCATGACGCCCTTCATCACGCCGCAGTCTGTGTGTCCACACAAGACCAAATGCTTGACTTCGAGTACACCCACCGCGTACTCAATCGTCGCTGAGACCCCTCCAATCGCGTGCGGATATCGCGGCACGATGTTCCCGATCACGCGGCAGATGAACAACTCGCCGGGCTTGGTCTGCGTCAGGAGGCAAGGGTCGATCCGGGAATCGGCACAGGTCACGAACAGCACCTCCGGCCGCTGCCCGAGGGCCAGTTTCTCGAATAACTCGCGGTGTTTCGGGTAGACGCGTTTTTGAAAGCGCCGCAGTCCTTGCAAGACTTTCTCTGTTGGCATAGCCCCTTATTCTCGATGTTCCAATTCTCGTTCAGCGCCCCGGTTCATGCAACGCGGCGCAACTCCCTCCCCTCGAAGTGCTGTAGCATCATTCCCATGAAGCGCTACGGCCCCTTGCGATTCTCCACCGTTGTTCCTCAGGCCAGTTGCGTGGAAATTCGCTTGCGTTCCGCAATCCTCACTGTGCTGATTAGTGGCCTACTTTCCGGGGGCGTTGTAGCCGCGAAAACTGTCCGGCTGAGCGGAACTGTGTTCACCGTTGGAGCCGATCAAACGCAAACGCTCTGGCCGAACGCCCGAGTTTCGCTCAAAAGTCTCACCTCGCGAAGGGAAGTCTCCACGGTCTCCGATGATCTCGGGCGATATTCCTTTACAGCAATTCTTCCGGGCGACTACGAGTTATCG
>DATFTB010000042.1:0-10892 GCA_035262325.1 Candidatus Acidiferrum sp. | reverse complement strand
GGAAATGAAAGTCGGCCGGCATCACCCCGACGACTTCGCGGCTGACACCCTCAAGCTCGATGGAACGCCCGATGATCGTTCGGTCACCCGCGAAGTGCTGTTGCCAGAGGGCATGGCCGAGGAGGACGTAGTTGTCCTTGCCGGGAACATCCTCGCCGCGCTCGAACACCCGTCCGAGCTCCGGCTGTGCCTTGAGAATCGAAAACAGTTCCGCGGAAACCAACGTGGCCGTTAGGCGCACGGGCTCTCCCTGACCGGTCAGATTAAGGTCATGGCCTTCGGCATAGGCACCTACCTCCATCGTGCGCACTTGTTCGCGCATGGCGACCAGCGCTCCCTCGGGATAGGCTCCCGTGACGCTCATCAGGCGGTCCGGCTCAGGATAAGGAAGCGGAACAAGCAGAATCCCGTTCACCAGACTAAAAATAGCGGTGTTGGCGCCCATGCCCAGGGCCAACGTCAAGACGGCAACCGCTGTAAAGGCCAAGGATTTTCGCAGTGTGCGAGCTCCAAAACGCAGGTCCGCCAGGAAGCTTTCAAGCGACGGCCACTGCCATACTTCGCGGCTCTCTTCTTCGGTCAGGGTTACGCTGCCGAATTGCCGACGAGCCGCCGCGGTGGCCTCCGGGCGGGACATGCCCTCGGCGACCAGCTCCTCGATCTTCTCTTCGAGGTGCTGCTCGATCTCTTCCGACAGCTCGTCGTAGAGGCGGCGGCGCGAAAATAGCTGTTTGATCCAGGTCATGATTCATCCGCCGCGAGCACCCGCGTAATCCCGTCGAGCATGCGTTCAAACCGCGAGACCTCCTGCTCCAGATGCTTCGCGCCGGCCTTCGTCAATTCGTAGGTGCGAACGCGCCGGTTGGTCGAAGAGAGGCCCCATTCGGCCTTCACCAGTTCCGCCTTGAGAAGGCGCTGGAGAGCCGGGTAGAGCGAGCCCTCTTCGATTTCGAGAAGATCGTCGGATGTGCGCTTGATGTGCTGCACGAGAGCGTAGCCGTGCAGCCGCTGTCGTTTGAGCGTGCGGAGAATCATCATTTCAAGCGCGCCCGGGAAGAGATCACGTTGCTGCGGTTTCGACATGGGGTCGCGTTCCTCCGTGGACGCCGAAGCAGGCGATTTTGCTACAGGCATAGAGTAAAATAGTATTTGTCGAGAAGCAAGCCAACGCGACGCACCTGAGCGGGGCGCTCCGTTCTGACGCCACCGCGAAAACCTTTACGTAATTTTTTCGAGACCGGCGCGCGCGTGCTCGACCAGGGTCTCGGCCACGAGCGCCCCGCGTTTCGGTCTCGGCCCGCGGGACGGCCACGTGCGGCGGGTCTAAGCTTCGCGCTTGCACGCCGTTGCGATGCTCGAAGGCGGGGGAGGAAGGAATCGTCGCAGAAACCCGGCGGTACTGCGGGGCAGTTCTCGTTGACAAGGTCAGCGATGTGGTCTTAAATGACAACCGTAAACGTTTACAGCTTGGTTGTTTTTGGGTCCTCGCCAACGTCTTTCATTCATGTAGTTGCCTCGGTCAAGGGTGGGCGCTTTGGACAGGAAAGTAACTCTCCTAGATCTGGCCGCGGCGCTGGGAGTCTCTACGGGGACGGTCCATCGCGCCTTGCACAACCACGCGGGAGTGAATGCCCTCACAAAGACGCGCGTCGTGCAGATGGCCAAATCGATGGGCTACCGGCCGAACCTGGCGGCTCGTTATCTCTCCAGTCGGAAAGAAATTCTGGTCTCCGTGAACACCTTGCGGGGGACCACTTCCTTTTGGGATGAGGTTCGCGCCGGAATTGAGAGTGAAGCGCAGTCGCTGACCATGGGAAGGGCACAAATCGAATTTCGCACCTACCCGCAACTCGGAGAAGGTGAGCAGGAGGCCTTTGAAGAAGCTCTGAGCTCCGGCGCCAAAGGCATCATCATTTTTCCAAGCCGCCCGAAGCTCATGCGCAAGTGGATGAGACGAGCGATGCGCGCGCACATCCCGGTCATCTGCGTTGCGACCGATGCCCCGGGCACGGGTCGCCTGGCGGTTGTCTCGATCGACACCAAGGTCAGCGGCTCGCTGGCGGGCGACCTTCTTGGCCGGCTGCTTCATGGAAAAGGAAAGGTCGCGGTCACGCTGAGCGACCTTGACGTGAACGAGCACGCGGAGAAGTGTCAGGCCTTCGAGGAAACCCTGAAGCGCTACCATCCCGCCATGGAGCTGGTCGAGACGATCGAAGAGCATGACATCGAGGCCGAGGCCTACGACAAATGCCGCCGGCTCTTTCTTGCCCATCCCGATCTGGCCGCGGTCTATGTCACAACCGAAGCGTCGATCCCGGTGATCGAGGCGGCGCGCGACACCGGGATCCTGCCGCGTCTGGCCATCGTCGCTACGGATATTTTCCCGGCACTCGTCGAGCATATCCGCGCCGGGAGCGTGCTGGCGACCATTTACCAGCGTCCTTACACCCAGGGGCGCATGGCGTTTCGTGTGCTCTACGAGTTTTTGGTCGAGGGTTCCTGCCCTGGGTATCAGGTGACTTTGGCTCCGCATCTGGTCATGCGCGGGAATCTTGACTTCTTCCTCGAGCGGCAGTCGCTCGAGTCCAGGACGGACAAAGAGAGCCAGCTGTCGATCGATGCCGCGGAGCTCGAAGGCTACTCGGTAGGCTAGTGGTTGGCCCTTCCGAGGCGTGAAGCGTAGGAAATCCGCGGCTCGCTCCGAAAAAGGGGGGACCTATCCACTTCCTCGGGATCGATGTCGGTACTGGCGGAACGCGCGCGATTATCGTGGACGATGGCGGTCAGATTCTCTCGTCTGGAACGGCCGAACACGAGCCCTTTCGGAGTCCCGAGCCGGGTTGGGCGGAACAGGATCCGCGGGACTGGTGGCGGGCGACGGCGGTCGCGGTTCAAAAGGCGGTTCGCGACTCCGGTGTTTCCGCCGATTCCATCTCGAGTATTGGGTTTTCCGGCCAGATGCACGGTGCGGTCCTGCTCGATAAGGATTGCGGGTTCATTCGTCCGGCCCTGATCTGGTGCGACCAGCGCACGGCAGTGCAAGCGGAACAACTCGCCCGTACCTTCGGAATTCCCAGGCTCATTCAGTTGACCTCGAATCCGCCGTTGACCAATTTTACGCTCACCAAAATTCTTTGGGTTCAGCAAAACGAGCCGAAAAGCTGGGAGCGCGTTCGAAAGGTCATGCTTCCCAAAGACTACGTGCGTCTGCGGCTCAGCGGCGAGAACGCGATCGATATGGCCGATGCGTCCGGAACGCTGCTCCTCGATGTGGCAAAACGAGCGTGGTCGACGGAGATCTTGGAAAAGACGGGTATCGACCGGGCTTTTCTTCCGCGCCTGTTCGAGTCGCCGGAAATTTGCGCAACGGTCTCGGAAGAAGGGGCCAAAGCCACCGGCCTGCGGCGCGGAACACCGATCGTTGCGGGCGCCGGCGATCAGGCCGCCGGCGCCGTCGGTATGGGAATCACGCGCGCTGGCGTCGTGAGCGCGACGATCGGAACTTCCGGGGTGGTCTTCGCGGCAACGGATCGTCCGGCAATAGATCCCCGAGGACGCCTGCACACGTTTTGCCACGCGATTCCCGGCCGCTGGCACGTGATGGGCGTGACGCAAGCGGCCGGGTTGTCCTTGCGCTGGTTCCGCGACCGATTCGGGACCGGCGCAGAAGACGGCCGCGATCCCTATGAGCGCATGACCGATGAAGCGGCTCGCGTCGAAGCGGGCGCGGAAGGCGCGCTGTGGGCCCCGTACTTGATGGGAGAGCGAACACCGCATCTCGACCCGGAGGCCCGGGCCGCGTTCGTGGGCCTTTCCGCTTCGCACACGCGCGCACACATGATTCGCGCCGTTCTCGAAGGCGTGGCCTACAGCCTGAAGGATTCTTTCAGCATCTTTAGCGAGATCGGAGTGCCGGTCGAACGGATTCGCCTCGGCGGCGGAGGGGCGCGCTCCCCGCTGTGGCGTCAGATTCAGGCGGACGTGTACGGGCACGAAGTGGAGACGGTCGTGGCCGAGGAGGGCGCCGCCTATGGTGCGGCCATTCTGGCAGGGGTCGGGAGAAAGGCCTGGGCCAGCGTGGACCAAGCGTGCGACGCGGTCGTTCGCGTGGCAGCAACGGTGAAACCGAACCCGGCCGATAGCGCGACGATGAGTCGGGGGTATCAAATCTATCGCCGCATCTATCCGGCGCTGCATTCCATTTTTAGGGCGGCCGGCACCGCTCCTGCTCGCTGATCGGAAAGGCCCGTTCGGTTGTTCCTACGCGGTGTGCGCGTACATCGCCCAACCGAGATAGCGCGACGCGGCTTCCTCGACCGCGGGGGCCACGGTTGAGAAATTCGCCGCCACGTGGTGCTCGAATCCCTGCTCGCAGATGTAGCGCAGCAGTTTCTGCAATCCCGGAATTTCCACGACGCCCGCTCCCCCGAACGTTTCGAGCGGATCGTCGGTGAACCTGCCGCTTCCCGTGTAACCGCGCATCCTTCCATTCACGTCGTCGGTTGAGAATCGCGCAAAGCTCATCGGGCCCGACTTTACGCGGCCCACACAGGTTCCGAAGGTGTTGTCTTTGCCGACCGTGCCGGCGATGATCTCCTGGAAATCCATCCGCACGTCCTTGAAGAAGTGCTTCGGAAGGTTGCTGCAGTGAAAGCACACGGCCTTGTTCGGGTCATCTCCGTAGTTGTTGTTCCAGTCGAGCAGCGCGCTGGGCGTTTCGGAAGCCAGTTGCAGGGCATGCATGCCGATCACCCCACAGACGTCCACTTCGCAGGCGCTCGAGAGCAACGAGTCGCTCATCATGCTCATGACCGTGCAGGGCACAACGCCGAGGTTTTCTTCAAGCGAAGTCCAGCACTGCACGGCGCTGATCTGGACCTCGGCAGCCTTCATCCAGTCATCGACGACGGCTCCGAGCTTGGCCATTTTGAGGAGCGCGGCTTCGGGAACGGCGTTCGTCGTGACGTACTTCTCTATCGAGCGGAGCTTCGCGACCGCCCGATCGTCCGTATCTTTCATGCGGCTGATACGGCCGAGCACCTCGGAAAGGTCCAGAGTTTCGACGGAGATCCCGTTGGCCTCGAGCAGCTTCTCGCTGTACCGCACGGTGTTGAACGCGGCAGGGCGCGCGCCGATGGCGCCGACGCGCAGGCCGCGCAATCCCTTCGCCACGCGGCAGACTCGGGCGAACCATTCGAGGTCCTTCGCGAATTCCGGCGAATCCGGCGCTTCGGTGTGAAGCGATGTCAGCGAATAGGGGATGCCGTACTGCCGGAGGTTGTTGCAAGCCGACATTTTTCCGCAAAAACTGTCGCGCCGGTGCGTGATGCCCATTTTTGCGGGCGTGTCCGGTGTGGCCTGAACCAGGATGGGCACCGTCAAGCGGGAGAGCCGCATGGTGTCGGCAATCGCGCGTTCGTCTCCGAAGTTCGGCAACGTGACGATAACCCCGTCGATCGCGTCGGCCCTCGAACGGAACAACTCCGCGCAGCGGTTCGCTTCCTCATGGGTTTCTACCGCGCCGTACTTGCTTTGTTCGGCGCCCAGGGCGATCACCTCCATGCCCGCCTTCTGTAGCACCTGAACCATTTCTTCGCGGCCCGACTTCGCCAGGTGATCGGGAAAAAATCCGCGGTTGCCGACAACGAGCCCCATCGTCATTTTTCTCTTGTTCGCCATGACCCTTTCCATGCCTTTCGAAACTCCTCAGTCGCGCCCTTTTCCCGGCGCAAAGTAGATCGCGTAGCCGGCGCCGAGCGCGGCGAGAAGCCCGCCCCACCAGATGCTGGCGTGCAGGTCAAACAAAACCACCCGTACTTCCGGCGGATGAAGGAGTTCGTAGATGCCCGCTGCCAGAATGAGCAGGCCATTCACGAGGAGCGAGATACCGATGAAGAACCAGATGGAAATCGATCCGCCAGGTTTCATAGCGCCTCACCAGAAGATGATGTTCAGTATGACGAATCCTACGCCGACAATCACGGCCCAGAACCACGGCCGATGGAGCATCGAAACGTAACTCTCGGAGGGGATCTCGGTGACGCCGTAGACCAGGCCTTTGAGCTCCGCGACTGGCTTCGGCTTCGTGACCATGCTGACGACGACAGTCACGAGCGCGGCGACCAGGCAGGACCACAGGGCGCGGTACATATTCTCCGCCATGTCTCGCGCGTATGGCGAGAGCGCGACGTAACGAAGGGCCGTCGGGTCCATCTTCACCCAAGCCCACATGCCAACCGAGGAGCACGTGCCGGCGAGCAAGCCCCAGAAACCTCCGGCAGGCGTGGCGCGTGTCCATAGCATCCCAAGGAGGACCGTGGCGAAGAGCGGGGCGATGAAGAAACTGAACAGCGCCTGCACGTAATCCATGATGCTCTTGAAGTCCATCACCAGGTAGGCCGTGCCGATCGAGATGGCCACGCCGATGACGGTGGACCAGCGGCCCATGCTGACGTAGTGGGCGTCGGTGGCATCTTTTTTGATCAGCGCGCGATAGATGTCGTAGGTCCAGACGGTCGTGAAGGCGCTGACATTTCCCGCCATGCCGGACATGAATCCGGCGATCAGGGCGGTGATGCCAAGGCCCAGCAGGCCGGGTCCGCAGTAGCGCGCCAGCATGAGCGGCAGAACTTCGTTGTAGCTGTGTCCGCCCGAGACGATGGCTTGTCCCTCTCCCACCAGTTTTATCGGAAGAAGCGCAAGGCCCAGAAGCCCGGGAAGGATCACGATGAACGGCACCAGCATCTTGAACCCGGCCCCGATGATCGGCGCCATTTTTGCCGCCCGCAGATCCTTTGCGGAGAGCACGCGCTGCACCACCAGAAAATCGGTGGTCCAGTAGCCCATGGAGATGACCGCCCCAAGGCCGAACACGATACCGGTCCAATGAATGCCCATCGGGTTATCGCTGAACTTGCCGAGCGTGCTCCAAAGGTGCGTGTATTCTGCCGAGGCATTCGCGGCCACCCGCGCTCTCAAGCCACTCCAGCCACCCGCTTCCATGAGCCCCAGTATGGGGATCAGCAGAGCGCCCGCCCAGATCAGAATGAACTGCAGCACTTCGTTGAAAATCGCCGATCGCAATCCGCCGAGGGCAACGTAGATGGCCACGGTGACGGAGGAGACGAGAATGCTGACGTTGATGTTCCACCCCAGCACAATCTTCAGCACCAAGGCCATGGAGTACATATTGATTCCGCTCATCAGAACCGTCATGAACGCGAAACTGATGGAGGAGAGCGCGCGGCTGGACTCTCCGAATCTCAGCTTCAGATAGCCCGGAACGGAATGGGTTCTCGAAATGTAGTAGAACGGCATCATCACGAGCGCGAGAAACAGCATCGCGGGAATCGCACCGATCCAATACCAATGGGCCGCGAGGATGCCGTACTGGTAGGCCGCGCCAGCCCAACCCATCAGCTCCAAGGCGCCGAGATTTGCGGAGAGAAAGCTCAGGCCCGCGACCCAGGCGGTCATTTCCCTTCCGGCCAGGAAGAAATCCTCGCCGGTGTTGGCCTGCTCCTTCAGATAAAAGCCGATCGCCAGAACCAGGACGAAGTAAAAAACAACGATTACGAAGTCAACGAAAGAAAGATGCACGAGTTGCTGCGAATTGAGCATCGCCAGGGCAGTTGTCATAGGACTTCGGAGCGCTCCTTGGTGGCTGTTCCCTTCCTATCGCCAGCCGATCCGTTTCGAAACGAGCAGCACAGTTCGGTTTCACTTGGCTGAAAACTTGTAGATGGTCTCGGAACGGAATGGCGAAGCGGGTCGCAGGATGGCCGAAGGAAAGTTCGGGTGGTTCGGTGAGTCGGGATAGTGCTGTGTTTCGAGGCAGAGCCCGCCGAATTTCTTGTAGGCTACGCCGCCCTTGCCGGCCACGCTGCCGTCCAGGTGAATGCCCGAGTAAAACTGGATCGCAGGCTCCGTTGTCCACACTTCCATTTGCCTTCCGGAGTCGGGTTCCACGAGACGAGCGGCGATACGCAGCGTCCCAGCCGGTCCATTCACCACGAAATTGTGATCGTAGCCGCCGATGTCGGGAATCTCGGCGATGTGCTCGCCGATCGTCGTTGGACGGCGGAAGTCAAACGGCGTTGCGGCTACGGTCCGGATCTCGCCCGTGGGAATCAGCGTCGTGTCCACCGGCGTGTATTCGTCGGCGTTCAGGTACAGCACTTGGCCAAGAATGTCTCCCGATCCGGCCAGGTTGAAATAGCTGTGGTTGGTCAGATTCAGTGGGGTTGCCTTGTCGGTCTCCGCCGTGTATTCGAGCTTGAGCTCGTTCGATGCGGTGAGCGTGTAGGTTACAGTGACATTTACGTTTCCCGGATAGTTTTCTTCGCCGTCCTTGCTGAGGTAGGTAAAGCGCACCGCCGCGCCCGAGGAACCGCCGAACGCTTCGGCTCTCCACACCCGCCGGTCGAATCCACTCTTGCCGCCATGGAGGGAATTGGGAGGGTTATTGATCGCCAATTGGTACTCGTGGCCGTCAAGAGCAAAGCGGCCCTTGGCAATGCGGTTGCCGTATCGGCCGATCGTACCACCGAAAAAGGGATGAGGGCCGAGATAAGCCTCGAGGTTCGGGAGCCCCAGAACCACATCCGCTAGCCGGCCCGCGCGATCCGGCACCCAAAGCTCGGTCAGGGAAGCGCCGTAGGTAATAAGCTTTGCTGCCAAGCCTCGGCCGTTGCGAAGCGTGTACGACTCGATGACGGTTCCATCCGGGAGCCGACCGAAACCGGCTTGCTCAACCGCCGGTTTCTCGCCGGCCGCCGTCGGTTCTTGGCTGAGCGCAGAAGGGGTTTTTGGAAGAAGTCCGGGAACGATTACGTTCGCAAACGCACCGAGCTTCGTCCAAATTCCCAACGATACCCCCTGAACCGGAAATGAGCGCTCGAGCACCTTTAAGACTATGCGCGTTGTATCACAAAACCGCACGAAGCGCGAGCGGTCTATGTAAGCGTTTGAGCAACGGTCAGTTAGTGTTTCGTTGCGGATTGAGAACCGGATCGCTCGAACGAGAGATCAAGATGCTTCGAACTTCGAGCGTCCCACGGAGCCACGAGAAGCGTCGCCCAATCCTGCCGGCAAAGTCGAGTGAACGATTACATTTTTCGCTCGAAACTACTTCGCGACGGCGTTGGCGGCCCTGGCGGCCAGGATATACGCGCTCGCCGTGTCCACAACATATTCATTCTCGTACCACAGGAAGGGCCAGTCGCTTTTGAGCTCCGGGAAGTCGGGTTCGAGGATGGTAACGCCGGGAATGATGCCACCGGGGATGAACGTGTAGTCGGCGCGGTTGTTGCCGTAGGCGACGAGCTTCGATTGCGTTCCGACGCCGGACACATAGGAGACGTTCGAAACCGGGTGCGTGCCGAGCAGATAGTCGAGAGCGCGCAACGTGTACTCGGTGTCGATGACATCCGGAAACGCGGCGTGCAGAAGATACATCCGCGAAGCGAATTCTGCCACCAGACCAGAACCGCCCCAGGTGCCTGTCGCAATCGGAACGCGGTAGGGATTTCTCCCGAGGCTCTGGTCCAATTTTGTCTTGTAGGCGACGAGCATGGACCTGAGGCTGCTCTTGAACTCCGCGTCCATGAAAGGAACGGCGCGCACCGCGGTTGCGCCCAGAGTTGAGAATCGCTCGTCGATTGTGGGGAGGAGCTCGCCGAGGCGCGCGCGATAAGCGCCTCCGCCTTTCGTCGCAATCAGCAGTTCGACCGCAGCCTTGGTTTCACCCTCGCGGAGATCGCCTCCGGTGGTGTTGAAAGAATGGAAGAGCGAAGGAGGTTCGTTATGCTCTTCGCTCCAGACTTTTTCCGCCGTTTCGAGGCACTCGGCCGACATCTTGTCGTTGTATCCCCGGAGTACGCGGCTGGCCGCGGCGAGCGACGAGGCGACTTCGTAGTTTAGGGCCGTCACGTGCGTGGTAAACGCCCAGCGGTCGTCGGGCACACCGGAGTACACGCCATCCGATTCGACCATCTTCTCGGAATAGATCTTCCCGTCGGTTGCGGAAGCAGCGTCGCCAAGGTGGGTGTATTCCCTAAGCGTCGGGGCGATGACCCCCGGAATGGCGTGACCGAAAAGCCGGTATTGAGCCAGAAGGTAAAGCACCCCATGCGAGATCTGTTGAATGGCGTCGGGGATGCCGTCGGGCTTGCGAATCTCCACGTAGCGAGCTTGTTCATCGACGGTCGTGTCGTCCCAATCCAGCCCGAAATTCTCGATCGCCAGCGTCAAGTCGGTGATCACGCGCGAGTGGGTCCCCGAGCGAAGGTCAAAGTCGCCGGCGTCGAACCATCCACCAAGGTTGAATCCCGGAATGTGCTCCCCTGGAGCGAAAGGCGAATCCGTCGTGGGGCCCTGGGCATAGCCGTCGAAGTGCCTGTAATTGACCGGCGCTTGCCGCGCGTCATCGAGATCGGACGGCCCGTGCCAGATGCGATAAGCTTCGCGCACTTTGACGTGATCCATCTGCTCGGCCAGGTAGGTATCGAGCGTAGGCTGCCAGATGTTCTGATAAACATCTTTTGCAATGCGGAAGGGCGCGTTGACGCGACCCGCGTATTCGATCGCGTAAATCCCGGGCTCGCGAACCACCGAGAAATCGAAATGCGCATAGGAATAACGCATCCAGTTCCCCCAAGGCTTTAGATCTCCTTGGAAGACCTCCTTGTAGGAACCGTCCGGGGCCATGCGGAGTATCCGGGCCTTGGCCGGCCCTTGGTCGAGCGGATCGCGTTCGACGACCGCGATCTTCTTGCGCTCCGGCGTGTAACCGACCTGGTTCGAGGCCACAACCGGGGAACGCTTCCAGCCCGGGACCACGTTCGGGTGAACGTGCCAGACGACAACTTCGCCGGTTTTGTCAGAAGGGAGCA
>DATFTB010000041.1:0-2607 GCA_035262325.1 Candidatus Acidiferrum sp. | reverse complement strand
GGGTGGTTTCTCCCTACACGACGGGAGAATCACCGGCCTTTGCCAAGGCGTCAGAGTAGATGTGATCAGGCATCCTCGGGAAAATGTTCCTGCGCGATGCACACTCTCGATGAAGGGAAGGATACATGACGGAACGAAGGTCTTTTATTTTCTCGAAACCCGCCGCGCTGGTTTTGGGCGTGCTATTGGGCGCGGCCGGTATAGGTATCGCGCATACCACGCAGAAGGCGGCATCAAATCCGCCTGCGACCGTGAAAGTAGCGGAGGCGAACGAGGGGCCTAGCAAAAACAGCTACGCGCCCGTGGTAAAGAACGTTTTGCCATCGGTCGTGAATATTTCGAGTTCGAAGGTTGTGAAGGCCGGCCCGGAAGCGGGCGGCCAGATGGATCCACTTTTTCGGCAATTCTTTGGCGATGAAGGCGGACCGTTTAACGATATTCCGAAGGATCGCCGGGAAAAGAGTCTCGGCTCCGGCGTGATTGTGAGCCCGGAAGGTTACATTTTGACAAACAACCACGTAGTGGACGGCGCGACGGATGTTCGCGTCACGCTCTCTGACAAGCGTGAATTCGGAGCCAAGGTAGTCGGCACGGACCCGAAGACGGACGTCGCGGTGCTGAAAATCGACGGGTCCAATTTGAAGCCGATAACTCTCGGGGATTCCTCCAAAGTGGAAGTCGGCGATACGGCGCTGGCCATCGGCGATCCCTTTGGCGTCGGACAGACCGTGACGATGGGCATTATCAGCGCGAAGGGCCGCGGCAATCTCGGCATCGAGGACTACGAGGACTTCATCCAGACGGACGCGCCCATCAACCCGGGCAATTCCGGCGGCGCTCTCGTAAATGATCGCGGCGAACTCGTGGGAATCAACACCGCGATTCTTTCGCATGGATCGGGCGGTAACGAGGGCATTGGGTTCGCGGTTCCAGTGAACCTGGCCCACCAGGTCATGGACCAGATCCTTACGAAAGGCAAGGTCGTTCGTGCTTACATGGGCATCCTGCCGCAAGACATGACGCCGGACATGGCCAAGGCGTTCGGTCAGAAGGAGGCGCGCGGCGTTGTTGTGGGTGACGTGACTCCGAACAGCCCGGCCCAGGAAGGCGGCATTCAGCGTGGCGACATCCTTCTGGATGTCGATGGTAAACCGATAAGCGACAGCAACCAACTTCGCATGAGCATTTCGATGATGCAGCCCGGCGCGAACATCAAGGTGAAGGTGCTGCGCAACGGCAGCGAGCGGGAACTTTCCCTGAAGCTCGCCGAGATGCCGACTGAGAGCGCCAAGGTGGAATCGGATGGTGGTGACGACTCCACCAAGGCGCTGCAGGGCGTCGAAGTAGCGAACCTCACGCCGCGCACAGCCGAGCGGCTGGGGCTTCCGGCTTCGACAAACGGCGTTGTCGTTGCCGATATCGACCCATCCAGCAAGATTGCGGATTCGGGTCTGCGCAAAGGCGACGTGATTCAGGAAGTGAATCACCAGGCGGTAAAGAACGTCTCTGAGTTCCAGAGCGCGGTAAAGAACGCTGGGAGCGACCCCCTGCTGCTCGTGAATCGCCAAGGCAGAACGCTGTTCATCGCGGCATAAGGGAAGGTGCCGCTTTGGATGAAAGGCCAGCCAGCGATGGCTGGCCTTCGTTTTGAGAGGGATTCCACAGGGAAGTTGTAAGCGCGGAAAAAGTTTGTAAGCGAATGCGATAGAGGTAGAAATGATAGGAACACGTCGGAAGAAACAGAACTTGGATTACCGCTGGTTTCTCGAGCGCCTGGGCCAAGAAGAGTTGCCGGAGATTATTGCTCTCGAGGAACTCGTGAAGGGATCAACTGAAGACCCGGAGGCCTTCCTCGAGGAATGGCTGCGGCCTCTTTTGCGACAGGGACTTAGCATCGAGCGCGCGTACGAAGTGGTGATTGAGAGCGTGCTTCGGCCGAATTAGCCAGAGTTTGTCTTCGAAACAGCTCCGTTCCGGATTCGCAGGACTCGCCTCTTTCTGCTCATTCGTGGTACCAATCAGGAACAGGAATCCTCGAAAAAACTACGCCACCGGAGGTCGGAGATGAGCAGCCCGATCGAGAGACGGGACTTCCTCGAATCGGCAGGAGCGTCTCTCGCCGCGTGCACCATGCTTAGAGCGGCCGCGCCGCTGATTTCGTCCCCCTGACTCGAACGAGCCGGCGGGCCGACTCGTTTCCCCGACAGACAGTGAAGCTCACCATCACCGCCGCAGCGCCGGAGAGAGGCTAACCGTTGACTTCGACTGGCGAGGGCTGACGCGGCGCTCCGGCAGTCTTCGAGTGAAGAAATGGGAGCGACGGGTGGCCGACGGATGAGGAGATGGGGCGGCCTTCTTCACGCGTTTATTGCGGCTGTTTCTTGCGCTTCCGCCGCTACGGCTCAGGAACCTCGCTTCCATGTACTCGCCTTTTACTGGAGGAATGCCGAGCCGGATCACGTGCAATTTGCCGAAGCGAGCCTCCGCGCCTGCCGGCGCTGTCTGCTTCATCCTTCGTTGATCTTGTGCCGCAGCATTTCTTCCATGTCGCCCATCTGTTCGCCCAGCAGATTCAACTTTCTCGCCAACCCCTGTATCTCGGACTCC
>DATFTB010000040.1:0-3126 GCA_035262325.1 Candidatus Acidiferrum sp. | reverse complement strand
CAACCTGCCCGTGGAGGCTTTCGTAAATCGCGTTTGAGTCGTAGCCCACGCCGCTCTTGAAAACGATCTCCGGGTTTTCGATTACCGTGATGTCTTTCGCGAGGTCGCCATCGAGTAGCACCAGATCCGCCTGCTTGCCTGGTGCCACGCTCCCAATTCGGTCCGCGGCGCCGAGGAACGTCGCGCCATTTTGCGTGGCGATGTGAATCGCTTCGACCGGAGTGAAGCCCCCTTCGACGAGAAGTTCCACTTGTCGCTGATCGCCCAAGCCGGCCAGCGTTTGCCCGGTGCCTGTGGGATCGCAGCCGGCCAGCAGCATTCCTCCGGCCGCGACGAAGTTGCGCTCGAATTTCATCTCCTTCTGAAGCCACGTCCGAATCAATGGATCGAGATCCAGCATATTGGCTCGCAAGGTCATCACTTTTGACCACGCCAGCGGGCTCATCAATTCGTGCGACCTCTTCATGATCCCCGAATTCATCGGCGGGCGGGAGGCGCCTTCGAATACGGCCAGCGTGGACGTGACGGCCACGTGATGGGCGACAAGCGTGTCCGTGGTTTTGCGCAGCTCGGGACCGTCCGGGTCGATATTTTTCATGATTTCCGCGATCATGCCGAAGTACCCGGAAAAATCATCCAAGCACACGCCCGGCTTCTTTTTCGAATAAAGTTCTCCGTCGGGCGCGCCGTAGGGACCGTGCTCCAGATCATCAATGCCGGTCTCCGCCGCTTCGATGTAACCGACCGAGCAGAGATGGCCAGTGACCTTCATTCCGAGCTTGTGCGCCTCTTCGATTCCCGCGCGCAATTCATCGGGCTTCACGTCCATGTAGGCTTTCACCGAAGTAAAGCCGACGGAGTGCCAGTAATCGACGAAGGCGCGGGCCTCCGCTGCATCCTTGAGCGGATGCAATTGCAGGAAGGCTGAGGGCGCGCCTTCGAGGTAAGGCGTGGTGAGATAAAGATCCGGCCCGGGCAATCGGCCGCTGTCCACGCGCGCCTTCACTTGCAGGTCGGTGTAAGGCTCAATCGAGCCGGTGGTGCGAGCGGTGGTCACGCCGCTTGCGAGATAAAGCTGCGGAAAAGAAAACGGCTGCTCGATGAAAATCGGCTCGCCGTCATTTGCGGCCAGATAAAAAAGATGCTCGTGCATTCCGACGATGCCGGGAATCAGCGTCTTGCCTTTCCCGTCGATCACTTTCGCGCCCGCAGGCACGGCCGTGCCGGCTGTGGGGCCGACCGCGACGATTTTGCCGTGGTCCATCACAATCGTCTGGTCCGCCTGCGCTGGGGCGCCGCTCCCGTCAATCAATTGGACACGGCTCACAGCAATCACGGGAGCGTTTTCGCGGATGAACTTCGAGGCCGGCGCAACCTGTTGAGCATTGGCGCTTGAAGCAGCAAAAAGAAAAATGGCGACGAGGAACTTTCGCATCGACCCCTCCTATTTTGTCGTTTTCTACTTCTCCGTTCACACTTCGACCGAACCTACATGTTTCGAACATTAGCGGGCTACCGATCACACCAGTTTGGATACTTCAGTGCAAGTGGGACTATTTCTTGGGTACCTTATCTGCCAGTTGAGCGCGGCAGTTTTTTTCCTGCTGAACATCTTCTTCGGAGAAGGCGGGTGCGAAGTCTTCGGGCTCGAAGACCTGGCGGATCTCTATGTCGGAGTCGCCTGCGTGGGGGTTGGGACAGCGCTTGACCCACTCGATGGCCTCTCCGAGAGACTTGACCTGCCAGAGCCAGAAGCCGGCGAGGAGTTCCTTGGTTTCTGCGAATGGGCCGTCGGTGACGGTGCGGTTCTTGCCGGAGAAGTGGACGCGGGCGCCTTTGGAGGAGGGGTGAAGCCCTTCGTAGGCTAACAGGACTCCGGCTTTTACGAGCTCGTCGTTGAATTTGTTCATGTCGGCCATGAGCTGGGGATCGGGGAGTGCGCCTGCTTTTTCGGAGTCTTTCGTGGCTTTGACGATGACCATGAATCGCATTTTGTTTGTCCTTCGGGTTGAGTTGGTCTGACGTTCAAGTTTAGAGCTTAATTGCTGCTCTACCGATATGTCGAAGGAGGAGGTGCAGGATCGACACGGGTGACGATTTTTTTGGGGGGCGAAGGCATACTTCGGGGGCTGAAGCCCGGCTTGTTGCGTGTCTGTAATGACCAGGGCAGTCGCTTCATCAGCACCCAAGGTCGATGTGGTTGTGGCACAGAAGCTCAAATTGGTGGATGAACTCGACTTCAACCGGTATTGAGCGCCTCTACCCTTGGTTAGATACCTTGACTGTCGTGTTGAACCTCCCCGGTTGGCTGGTCGTTATGTCAAAATCAGTGGGACACGCAAGACAATTACGAACCGCTGGTGGAGCCTTGACTTGGTCTCGCCGGAGCTGTTGACGCTTACACTGTTGAGAAAGATCATGCTCGTGCTTTACGCGAGCCTGGGTGTCTATTCCATAGTCCTCACGACCCGGGTTATTGGTGGAAAGGCGGACCTAGCGTCGAAGAAAACTGCGTCCTCCAAGGACGCTCTCAAATTGGCTGTACTAGTTGGCTCCGGGGCGGTTCCCGCAACGCTATATTGCATCTTCCGGCTCAGTGTCGGTGAGTGGCTCGGCGATATTGCATCAACGAGCATTTGCCGGTCCGCCTTACGATGATGCTCGGGAGGGACGGAGATTGGAGCCTGCAGCCTCTGCTTACGAAATGTCTCGCGTGAAAACCGCAGGCTGCTGATCAGGGCATATTCTTCGGAGCCGCCGTACCATCCGACCACTTATCCGCCAGGACGAACAGAACAGTCGCACGTTCCTGCGGATCATTCGCCACCATGACGGGGGAGTTGGGGTCGTCGGCTGCCCAGGTCTTCGTCATGTCGCCGGGCGAATAAAACATCACATGCGGGTGCCAGCTCTTGCCCCGGTCGTTCAGGTACTGCTGCTTAGACATCATGTAAGCCATCGCGCCAGCCTCCAGCGCGGGCAGTCCATTCTTATCCAGTGCCGTCGCGATTGCCTGCGCGATTTCAGCCTGCGATTTTCCTGCCAGCACAAGCCTGGTTTTCATCAGATAGATCGGCGCAAAGCTCCTCGCGGCTTGCGCGTTGAAGCAATGGGGCGCCCGCATCT
>DATFTB010000039.1:0-7500 GCA_035262325.1 Candidatus Acidiferrum sp. | reverse complement strand
AATGTAAAAGAGGCGAGCGAGAGGGTCAAGGTCGATAAACGAAAGTGCGTGCGTATATCGAACGACTGATATATGCTTCGCACCCTCGACGAGCAGTTCCGCGGAGGAACCGATGGCCAATGCATCTTTTGGCCGAGCGGTCGGCAAAGTGATCAAGCCGACGACGATCGCCAGCGAAGCAGAAACGGCGCGCGCGATCGTTTCCGAAGACCTGCCACCGCTCGCAAGCCTCGATGAGTTCCATGGTGACCCGAACTTCATGATGTCGCTGGCCCGGGGGCTTCTCGTGATCCAGGCATTTTCGGAGCGGAGGCTTCAGCTTTCGATCTCGCAGCTGAGCAAGCGAACCACGTTGTCCCGCGCATCGGTGCGCCGTTGCTTGCACACCCTTTCGAAGCTGGGCTTTGCGGGAACCGATGATGGGAGAAGCTTCTACCTGCGGCCGCGTGTTCTTGCGCTCGGACATTCCTACCTGTCTTCGATGCCACTGGCGACGGCGGCGCAGCCAATCCTAGAGCATCTGAGCCAGATCCTGCACGAATCGTGCTCCATTGCGCTGTTGGATGGAACCGAGATCGTTTATGTGGCGAGGGCCCATGTCACGCGGATTATGGCGATCGATTTGGGGGTGGGCACGCGCTTGCCCGCTTTTTGCACCTCGATGGGCCGCGTGCTACTGGCGAACCTGCCGCCGGACGAATTAGAGACTGTGCTGCCGAAGATTGAGTTTACGCGCTACACCGACAGGACGGTGAGTTCCGTCGAGAAACTTCGTCAGGTGTTGGTGACCGTGAGAAGAGAAGGGCACGCCATCATCGATCAGGAACTGGAACTAGGCCTGCGCTCGATGGCCGTGCCGGTGCGAAACCCCGCGGGCCGAGTGGTCGCGGCAATCAATGTAGGGGCGCACGGACAACGCGTCTCGATCCAGGATATGCGGACGCGATTCTTGCCATACCTCCACGCGGCCGCGCAGGAGCTGTGCCTGATGCTGAACTAATTCAACCCACGCAAGAATCCAGGCGGAGGCGGGGTTACTCGGCAGGGGAGGCCTGGGCTGGGCGTTAATCGCACGCCGAAGCGAAGGACCGGTGCGTAATTTGTTGGGCCGAGGGCTACACTCGAGCCGATTGGGCCGGTTTGGCGGTCCCCCAGGAGAGGCGCCATCGTTACCACGCTCAAAGTTCCGAAAGCCGGCGGATTGCCAACCACGAAAGTCAACATCGTTCGATGGCTCAAGCAGGAGGGAGAGCCCGTGGCGCGCGGCGATGCGATCGTCGAGCTCGAAACGGAAAAGGTCAACTACGAGCTGGATTCTCCCGCCGAAGGGATCCTGTTGAAGATTCTTACGAAGGCCGGCACGGAGGTGCCGGTGGGCGAAGCGGTTTGTCATATCGGACAACCGGGGGACAGAATTCCGCAGCATTGATGGGAGGAGGAGCCGCAATGAGGCCTTCGGATCGGCTTGCCAAGAGTGCATTGATCTGGATGTGGACCCAGATGTTGCGAATACGGGAATTCGAAGAACGCGTGAAGCGGACGTTTGTCGAGCATCCGGGCGTGATCCGAGGCCACACGCACCTGGGGGACGGAGCGGAGGCGTCGATCATCGGGGCTTTAGCAACGAGAAATCCCGGCGACCCCGTGATGCCGAGTTACCGGTGCCACGGCTATCCGCTTGCACTAGGAACACCCTCGAAAAAAATAATGGCCGAGTTGTATGGAAGGCGTGATGGAATTTGCAATGGATTTGGCGGCTCGATGCATCTGGCCGACCCAGCCCGCGACTTCCCGGGCGCGACTGGGATCATTGGCGCGGGAATTGCGCACGCGGCGGGCGTAGCACTGACCGCGCAGGTGAAGAAAACGACCCAGGTGGTGTACAGCTTCTTCGGCGACGGCGCTTCGAAACAGGGAGCCTTCCACGAAACGTTGAACATCGCCGCGGTGTGGAAGTTGCCCGTGATTTTCATTCTGGAGAATAACGAGTATCAGGCGTACACGCACGTGAGTCTCGAGGACGCGAACCATGTTGCGGGCGAGCCGCTTTCGAACAAGGCGCAAGCCTACAGCATTCCCGGCGTATCCGTGGATGGCACCGATCCACTTGAAGTCTATGACGAAGTAAAACTAGCGGCCGACCGCGCGAGAGCCGGACAGGGGCCGAGCCTGATTGAATCGAAATTCTACCGGCTCAGCGCGCACGGCAATGCAATCACGGTGCCGCCCGTGCCGACGCAGTTTCCGAAACACGAATCGGTGGAGGTTTACGGCCGAAAAGGGGAGTATGACGCGGCTAAGGCCAACGATCCTGTTCCGAAGTTCCGCCGCTGGCTCGTCGAGCGGCTGGTTCTGACCGAACCGCAGGCAAGCGACATCGAAAATGAGGTGCGGTCAGAGATGGAGGAGGCGGTGCGATTTGGTCTCGCGAGTCCGCTGCCGGCACCCGAAGATGCGCTCAAATATGTCTATGCCTAGGAGGGAAGCGCGATGGGCAAGGAGATGATGTACGGCGAAGCGATTGCGACGGCGATCATCGAAGAGATGCAGCGCGACCCGAACGTCGTCTTCTACGGACAGAACATGGGAATGACGGAGCGCGATCCGATGCTGAAGATGTTCGGCAAGGACCGCATAAGGATCACGCCTATTTCGGAAACGGCGGAATTGGGCATCGCCGTGGGCGCCGCGATGACCGGGCTGCGGCCCATCGTCGAATTGTGGATGAGCGAGTTCATGTTGGTGGCTTTCGACCAGGTTCTGAACGAAGCGCCGCGGCTCCGCTACATGTCAGGCGGGCAGTTGAGAGTCCCGGTTGTGTTCAAGGCAGGCTACGGATTTGCAGCCGGGTGGGCGGGGCAGCACTCCAACTGCACGTATCACCTGGTAATGGGGACGCCCGGTTTGAAGGTGGCCCTGCCTTCGACGGCGGCGGATGCGAAGGGCCTGATGAAGGCGGCGATTCGTGACGACAATCCGGTGGTTTTCCTGCAGCACTTCCTGCTCACCTTGGAAAAAGGAGAAGTGCCGGAAGGGGACTACGTCATTCCGCTCGGAGTCGCGGACGTCAAGCGGAAGGGGACGGACGTAACGATCGTGGCCACCGGATGGATGGTGCAGAAATCGCTCCAGGCAGCGGCGGAACTCGAGAAAGAAGGGATCGATGCGGAAGTGATCGATCCGCGGACGCTGGCGCCGCTGGACGTAAACACGGTCGTGGAATCAGTGAAAAAGACGGGCCGGCTCGTGCTGGTGGATCAGGCGCCGCGGCATGCGTCGGCTGCCATTACGATTGCGGGCGAAATTGCAGAGCATGCATTCTCACACTTGAAAGCCCCGCTGCGGCTCGTGACCGCCGAAGACACTCCGGTACCGTTCAGCGAGCCGCTTGAGAATTTTGTTTTGCCCAATGAGAACAAGATCATCCAGGCGGTCAAGTCCGTGCTGGCGAAACACACGGCGGCAGTATGAACGTGGGTGGCTTTCGTGAAGTCCGCGAGAACCGAAGCTGAATTGCTGGCGTCCTATTGGACCATCGCTGGGGCGGCTTTTCCTCATACCGAAAGCGAATACAGCCCGTTCGACTTCAAGGACCGTGTCGAAGCCGTAGCAAAAGCGGGATTCACCGGGATTGGCATCTGGCACGCCGACTTGGAACGCGTTCTCCAAAAACGCAGCCTGAAGGAGATGAAGCGGATCCTGGACGGCAACGGGATCACTCACGTGGAACTGGAGTTTTTGACCGACTGGTTCCTCGAGGACGAACGAAAGAAAAAATCCGACATTGTGAAGGGGAAACTTCTCACTGCGGCCGAGGCACTCAACGCGCATCACGTAAAGGTCGGAGACTTTTGTCGCCAGTCCCGCCCTTTGACGCAGCTCGTCGAAAGCTTCGCGAATCTGTGCGCCGATGCCGCCGAACGCGGCACAAAGATAGGCTTCGAGCTGATGCCCTTTGCCATGATTGACACTCTCAGCGATTCCCTGGCCATGATCATTGGGGCAGGCGCGAAGAATGGTGGGATTGTGTTTGACTTGTGGCACCTGGTGAAACTCGGGATATCTTATGAATCGGTGGCGAAGTGTCCGCCCGCATATGTCGTGAGTGTGGAGTTGAATGACGGAACATTTCTGGCGCCCTGGGACCTGCGGGAAGATACCGTAAATCATCGAAGGTTCTGTGGCGAAGGCGAGTTCGATGTGAAAGGTTTTGTGGGGGCGGTTCAAAGAATGGGTTATCAGGGTCCATGGGGAATCGAGGTTTTGTCCGAAGACCTTCGGAAATGGTCGTTGGAAGAACTGACAACGCGAGCCTACGAAACCACCATCCGCCAGTTTCATTCCTAGGGCCCACAACACGGGCGATTATCGGCAACATGAGGCGGGTCTCTTCTTTCTAGTCGCTCGGCGAGCGGACTAGTATCTGCCGCGTACCGCACTGCGGAGCGCGGCGGAATCGTCCGCGAGGCGGCTGCGACTCTGCTTTCTGGTGTGGTTAGGAGCGAGGGGAAAATGTCGGCCAAAAGACCAGTGGTTGTTTATGGGGCCAGCGGATTTTCGGGCCGCTTGGTGGCGGAATACCTCAGGGAATACAACGTTCCCTTCATCGCCGCGGGGAGGAATCGTTCGAAGATAGAAGAAGTGATGAAGCGAGTGCCGGGGATTGAGACAGCGAGCTGCGAACTTGCGGAAGTCGGAAATTCCGTCGAGGACTTGGCGAAGCTGTTCTCGGGCGCGAGAGTCGTTTGCAATACTGTTGGCCCGTTCATTTACAGTGGTCCGCTGGTGATTGAGGCCTGTTTGAAATCCGGGTGTCATTACCTGGATATCAGCGGCGAGCAAGCCTGGATCCGTCAGGTGGCGGAGACGTGGGGTCCGCGGTTCGCGGAGCGTAGCTTGCTGTGCGCACCGGCAACGGCGTTTATGTCTGCGCCGAGTGACGCGGCGGCCCGAATGTGCCTGGAAAGAGCAGCGCTCGACACGCTTGAAATTCTAACTATGTTTCGAGGTACACCGACGTTCGGGTCGACACAAACCATTTTCGCCGTGCTTCAGACCGAAGCGCACTTCCTGGAGCAGAATCAGTACAAACGGTGGCCACCTGCCACAGCGCTGGAAGTCGTGACCCCAGGGCAGATTCAGACCCAACTGGCGCTGGCCTGGGGCGGGTTCCCGCATCCCGTGTGGTTCAAAGAACATCCGCAGGTTGCCAACGTCAAATCGTTTGGAGGACTGCTAGACCGGCAAATTATGGAAAGTGTCGTGGCCACGGAGAAACTCTATGCTGAACAGATCGCACCGCTTGCCCCGCAGGAGCGCGAGCGGCGGCTCGCGGAAATGGCCAACGCTGTGCAAAGCGGGACACCGCCGCGAGAGAATTCGCGCGAGAATCGCACGATTGACGTAGTCGCAGGACGCGGCACGACCGATTTTGTGCAGTGTGTTCTGTTCGGCACCTGCTGTTACAAGCAGACCGGTTTGATCCAGGCGTTTGCGGCTCAAAATCTGGTTCGTGGTTGTCTACGCAAGGTTGGTTTTGCGTCCGCCGCGGAGGCGTTCGGGCCGCGCGAACTGCTTGGTGTTTTGGCAGAACACGGGCTTTCAAGGATGAAGGTCCTCTGAAGGGCAGCAAAGGCTGTGCGCGCGATCGACTATTTCGACAAGGCGGCGGAGGCTTTCCCCGACCGAACCGCCTTGATGGACGGGAACAACACCTACAATTACCGCGAATTGCGCGCGGCGAGCGAACGGGTGGCGCGCTCGATGTGGGCGAACGGGCTACGCGATGAAGATCGTGTCGCGATCCTTTCGCCAAATGACGCTCGTGTGCTCGTCTGCATGCTTGGCTTGATGCGCGCAGGAGGGGCGTGGGTACCGATCAACTACCGAAATGCTACCGACGCTAATGTGGATTACATGAATTACGCCGAAAGCCGCTGGCTCTTCTACCATAGCAGCTTCGCGGAGCAGGCGAAGGAGCTTCGAGCACGCGTCCCAGCATTGCGCCACCTGATATGCATCGACGCGGAGGACCAGGGAAATCCGTCTCTCGCGCGATTCATGGCACAGGACACTCAAATGGCAGAGCCAGAGTGGGCTGATCCGCGTGGGAATCCAGACCGCCTTGTGGGACTCGTGCCGACCGGCGGCACGACCGGGCCGGCGAAGGGAGTTCGGGTTACGAGCGATTCCTGGGGGGCGTTCACGGAGATGGCAGCTCACTACTGGCAGTGCGAGGGCTGCCTCCCGGTGTGCCTGAGTACCGCTCCACTATCGCACGCTGCGGGGGTGGTCGCATTCGCGCTCTTCACTCTTGGCGCCACCAACGTGGTTTTGCCACGATTCGACGCGGAGGCGGTCCTGCGCAACATCGAGCTGCACCGCGTCACTCACCTTTTCCTTCCACCCACGGCGTTTTACGCCCTGCTATCTCATCCGGACGTGCGGCAGCGCGACCATTCCAGTTTGAGACTGTTTCTGCTGGCCGCTTCGCCGGTGTCGCCGGATCGGGTCAAGCAAGGAGTCGAGGTCTTTGGGCCTTGCATCTGCCAATGCTATGGCCAGACGGAAGCGCCCATGTTGCTCACGTGGCTTGACCGGAAAACGGTAGCGGCGGCGGCGAGCGGTGAGCATCCCGAACGTTTGAAAAGTTGCGGTAAGGCTACCTATGGCGTGCGCCTCGCGATCATGGATGAGCAAGGAAGTCTTCTGCCGCCACACCAGACCGGAGAAATCGTCGCGCGGGGCGCCTTGGTCACCCCTGGCTATCACAACCTGCCGGAGGCAACGGCGGAGATACGCGCTTTCGGATGGCACCACACTGGAGATGTTGGCTACTGCGACGAGGATGCTTATTTCTATATTGTGGATCGCAAAAAAGACATGATTATCACCGGTGGCTTCAACGTCTACTCCGGAGAGGTTGAAGCATGCCTGATGTCGATAGCGGGTGTTTATGAGTGCGCCGTGGTCGGCGTGCCGCATGAAATCTGGGGCGAAGCCGTGAAAGCCTTCGTCGTGCTGCGAGAGGGTTATTCGCTCAGCGAAGCAGGGATCTTGGCCTATTGCAAGAGGAAGCTGGGTGGAGTGAAGGCGCCAAAATCCGTTGAATTCCGGGACGAAATTCCGAAGACGCCGGCCGGCAAAATCGACCGCAGAAACCTACGTGCGCCGTACTGGGCGGGGGTTGACCGCGGGGTGCACTAGCGGTTTGCTGAAGCGTGGGGCACTGGCTCCTAAGGTTGGGGATTCTAAGCAGAACCGTGCGAAGTATTGCCACAGCCTATAGGTTTCGTGCCGACTGGGCAAACCAACATCAACTGCCATCGGCGCCGGAGCGGTTACCTTGGTTTTTCAGCGAGGCTCTGGTTTGCCCGGAAGATCACGTATTCGCGGATCGCTGAGGCATCCTGCTTGGAAAGCTCCTGCGAAAAGGAAATCATGCCGTAAGGCTGGAGCGTCCCGTCAAGAACAATCTGGAACCATTGGTCGCTCGAAAGT
>DATFTB010000038.1:0-3792 GCA_035262325.1 Candidatus Acidiferrum sp. | reverse complement strand
CCGGCGGGCCCGAATCGCTAACGACCGAAGCCGTGCGCATCTCTGAGGCCGCCGCGGAATGGACCGAACTCGTTCTCGCCGGAAAGCCCGGCGCCGCCGACCTCGCCCACAAGGCCCTCACGGCAGTCACTTTCTAACCGCTCCGGCAAGCGGCGCATCTCTCTCGCAGGTTCAAGTCCCATGTCGCTCGGCGGCCTTCACGCCTTTTTCTTGAAAATCTCCACGCCGCCGTTCATCGCTCTGATCACCGTCTCGAGCGCGCTTCTCCTCTGGCTCATCCAATTCCACGGAGGTGTCCCGGGCGTTGTCCGCATCGACCGCTTGCTTCGAATCGGGCTGCCAGACATGATGCTTACCTATTCTCCGGGCAGCATCTACGAGCGTCTCGTCGCGTTCGGAGAGGATGGACGTTACGCCTACGGTCTTTTTCTCAAGCGGGTGGACTTCCTTTTCCCCGCGCTCTATGGGCTGTTCTTTGTTTCCATGAGCACTCGCGGCTTTTCCCGGCTGTTTCCCGATCGGCCCGCACTCCAGAAGCTCAGTTTGCTTCCGTTCGCTGTCACTTTCTTTGATTATTCCGAAAACCTCTGTTTCCTGGTCATGCTGCGGGACTATCCCAACCAGTTGGTGAACCTCGAAAAAATCGCCAATCTGGTCACTCTTGCGAAATGGCTGTTTGCCCTGATTAGCACCGTACTTTTACTTGTGGCCTTCTTCGGACTCGTGCGCCGGCCCTCACGCCAGGCTCGAACCATGTAGCCCGCATTTTCGTCACGACCGCAAAGAGGGCGCAAGGTTCGATAGCGGGGCGACTCGAGAGGCGCGCATGCTCGCTGCGATTTTTTGCGCTTCGGAACTTGTCGGGTAGAATCAAAATACGCTCCTCGTGGGGTAGGTCATGTTTCGTCATGTAGTCGCGGCTAGCGCTCTGCTTCTAGTCTCCGGCCTCTCCGCCGACGACAAGCCCGAAATCGGCCGCGACGGCAAGTGGCAATACGACGTCTACGATCCCGACCTCACCCGTATCGAGCTGCTGGAGCCCGCACCAACAAAAGATCCGTGCTGCAACCCATACACCGCACCTCATCCCAAACTATGACCTTCTCGTCTTTTTCGTTTGAACAAATCTTGATCCCTCGAAAAACTCTCCGAGCCATCTCCGTCCCGCTCTTCGCCGTCCTGGCCCTCCTGCCGCTTTTCTCCCCGCAGCGGCCGCGCTCCTTCCTCATCACCGACGCGCGCGTTGCCGATGGCACCGGCGCGCCTCTCTACAAAGCGAACGTGCGCGTCGCTTTGAGCCACGTCGTCGGCATCGGGGAACTGCAGCCGGAAAAAGACGAGCCGACCATCGACGCCCGCGGCCTCGTCCTCGCCCCCGGCTTCATCGATATTCACAACCACTCCGAGGACGGTCTCGTGAAGGATCCCCTCGCGGAAACGCAGATTGCCCAGGGCATCACCACGCTCATTGTCGGCGCCGATGGCGACTCTCCCTGGCCGATCATCGCTTGGCTGCGATCCATCGAGCAGACGCATACCTCTCTGAACGTCGGCACTTTCGCCGGCCACGCCACCATTCGCGAACTTGCGATGCACAAGGATTACAAGCGCGCCGCCGCGCCGCCGGAAATCCGTCAAATGGAGCAGCTCCTCAGCCAGGCCATGAACCAGCAAGCTCTGGGCCTTTCTTCAGGCCTCGAATACGACGTCGGCAGCTACTCCACCACGGACGAACTCGTCGCTCTGGCTAAAATGGCCGCCGAGAATGGCGGTATCTACATGACCCACATCCGCGATGAAGCCGACAAGTCGTTCGACGCACTCAAGGAAGAAATTACCATCGCCGAACGCGCCCACATTCCCGTCGAGCATTCCCACATCAAGCTCGGCACGGTTGGCGTTCAGGGGAAAGCCGCCGCCTATATCAAAATCATCGAAGACGCACGCAAGCGCGGGGTCGACTTTCTCGCGGACTGCTACCCCTACGACGCCTGGCATGCGGACCTGAAGGTTCTCGTACCGGATAAGCAGTACACCAACCCCGAAAGCGTCGCCAAAGCGCTCGCCGATGTTGGGGGAGCTTCCCACATCACCATCGTCGAGTTCTCGCCGAATCCGTCCGACGCCGGCCACACTCTCGCTGATCTGGCCAAATCCGCCAAAATCTCTGACGTCGACATGTACATCCGCCTCATCCGCGAGGGCGACGCGGCCAACGCGGAAGCCACGATCATCGGCCATTCCATGACCGACAGCGACATCAAGGCCTTTTACCAGCAGCCGTGGGTGATGGTCGCAAGCGACGGCGGTGTCGCCGCGCTCCACCCGCGTGGTGCAGGAACTTTTCCTCGCGTTCTCGGCCTCTACGTCCGCCAGAGGCATTGGCTCACTCTTCCCGAAGCGATTCGCAAAATGACGTCGCTTCCGGCCCAGCGTCTCGGCTGGAAAGACCGCGGCGTTATTCGCGAAGGCGCCTTCGCCGATCTCGTGATCTTCAACCCCGACACGATAATCGACCGCTCCACGTACGCGAATCCCGCAGCCCTACCAACGGGCATCGAGAGGGTTTTCGTCAATGGCGTCCTTGTCTGGGACGCCGGCAAGCCCACCGGCGAGCGCCCGGGCCTGGACCTCGGACGCGGCGGCCACCCCATCGAACTCCTCAACTAAAATCCGTCTCCCCCAATGGGGGTCTCGCTCCGGTTATGCGTAGCCATTCCTCCCCCAAAAGGAAAACTCCGCTCCACATCGGAACGCGAGCGAAAGCGATTTCGCCGAAAGGGCTTTCGCCGAACCTCGTCTTCGAAATCCCGCGGATTACCAATTTACCGGGCAGATTCGCCTGCCAAGACCTGGCCAACACGTTCGGCGGTGAACCTGCCCGTCTCGTGACAGGAACAGAATGTTGCCTGAAAGTTAGCCTTGCGGGGTCTCGGCATTCAATGATGGCGCGGTACGCGGCGCATTAGTTTTTGGTTAGCCTTCACGACCATGAAAATGCGTACCTTACCGGCATTGTTACGTTTTGAAGAATTCTAGCCTTTGGGCTCGCAATCTTGTTAGAATCCTGCCATTCCTTGTTCCTTTGGCTGTCAATCGATGCCGCTGCCTCCCACCTCGCCCAGGATGCGCTTCGGTCCGTTTGAACTCGATCCATGTTCGGGCCAGCTCCGCAAGGCTGGCGCGCTCATCAGGCTGCAACCTCAACCCTTCCGCTTGCTTCAGCTTCTCGCTGAGCGCGCCGGCAGGGTGGTCTCTCGCGAAGAGATCCGCCTCCACCTCTGGGCGCACTCCACCTTCGTCGATTTCGAACACGGCATCAACTTCTCGATCAACCAGATTCGCGCGGCGCTCTCTGACAATGCGGAAAAGCCCCGCTTTGTCGAGACTCTCCCCCGCCGCGGTTACCGCTTCCTCGCCCTGGTCGAGCCCCAGAACGGCACCGAACCGTTGGCTGACGCCCTCGAGTCCTCGGACGAGTTTCCGGTAATTGACACGGCAACGTTTCAACTCCCTTCGATCGGTCCTTACGCGAGTGTGCCGGACCGAAGCACTCCGCATCCCGCTCCTCCCCCGATCCCGGCACCGCATGCCAAGTTCCCGCGGCGTTGGTTCTGGATTGCAGCGCTCGTCGCCTTAGGTTCCCTTTCAGGCTTTCTCGTCCGTCATCTCCTCTATCCGCATTTTCCTCGCGCCCTACGCATCGATCAGCTGACGCAATCGAGCCGTGTCGATCCCTGGGGAGGCATCGTTTCCGATGGCTCGAGGCTCTTCTATCTCGAACGCCAAGCT
>DATFTB010000037.1:0-5306 GCA_035262325.1 Candidatus Acidiferrum sp. | reverse complement strand
GGCTTTCTCGTCCGTCATCTCCTCTATCCGCATTTTCCTCGCGCCCTACGCATCGATCAGCTGACGCAATCGAGCCGTGTCGATCCCTGGGGAGGCATCGTTTCCGATGGCTCGAGGCTCTTCTATCTCGAACGCCAAGCTGATCATTGGATCACCCTGCAGACGGCTGCCGTCGGCGGAGAGAGCCAGCCCTTTCCCGTCCCGTTTGCCAACACGAAAATCTTCGCGATTTCTCCCGATACCTCCCGCCTGCTCGTCGCACCATTCACTACCCCCGGCGGCAGCCTGCCGCTCTGGAGCCTACCCCTCGTCGGCGGAACTCCGCGGCGCCTCGCGGGCCTCGTCGCCAACGATGTCACCTACTCGCCCGACGGCACGCAACTCGCCCTTGCAACGCCCGACGGCATTTTCCTTGCGCAGACCGATGGCTCAAATCTGCGTCGCCTTCTATATCTTCCCGGCGAGAACAACCATATCGCCTGGTCGCCCAACGGCAGACTTTTGCGCTTTACTCACGCGGAGCCCACGGCCGGCTCGCTGATTTTCGAAGTCACTTCCGAAGGCCAAAATCTGCGCTTGCTCTTTCCTTCGTCGCTCGAAATTGGCTCCGCGTGTTGTGGGCGCTGGACCCCGGACGGCGCTTACTTCGTCTTCACAGGAACCCAGAATGGCCGCAGCGATCTGTGGATCCTCAAAGAGCCGCCGTTCGGCATTTCCTGGCCGCGCCTAAAACCCTCGCGCCTTACCTCCGGTCCCATTTCTTATGGCGATGCGCTCCCGGCCAGTCAAGGCAACGTGCTTTACGCTCACGGCGGCCGGGAATTGCTCGATGTGCTTCGCGTGGACCCAAAAAGCTCCGCGACCACGCAACTCCTTCCCGGAGGCGGCGCGAGAGAAGTCGGCTTTTCCCCCGACGGCCGCTGGCTGCTCTACGTCACCGCCGACGGCCTCTGGCGAAGCCGTCCTGACGGCAGCAATCGACTCCGCCTGGCCGCCGACTCTCCGGGCACGAGCCTGCACGATCCTCGCTGGCGCCCTGATTCGAGGTTGGTCCTTTTCTCCGAGCAGCAGGAGAGCAAAAACCGGATTTATCTCGTGTCCGCCGAGGGCGGCGCTCCGCGCTCTATTCTCGACGAGAAGCACCTGCGCGATAGCCCCGGCTGGTCGCCCGACGGCAAGAGCCTGGTGTTCTCGATCCTCGACGAGCCGCGGCCTGGACATCCCGCCGAAAACGGCGTCTATTTTTTTGAATTGGAAAACGGTCGCACCACCAAGGTGCCAGACTCCGCCGGACTCTTTGCGGCTTGCTGGTCTCCGGATGGCCGCTATCTGGCCGCTGTTTCCGCCGACTCCGACATCTTGAAGCTTTACGACATTCCCCGCGCCCGCTGGTCGGTTGTCGCCACGGGGAAGAAGCTCACTCCCCCGGTATGGTCTCCGGATGCAAAATACATCTATTTTCAGGATGCGGAAGCGCCCGGTCAGTCCTTATCCCGCGTCCGTCTGCAGGATTCTGCAATCGAGAGTGTGTTTAGCTTTGAACCCCTGCTGAATAGCGGCATAGTCCGCTCCTCTTTTCTCGGCTTCGCCCCGGACGGTTCCCTACTCGTTCGAGCCTCGAGCCGCGTCGGCGACCTCTACAAGCTCAAGCTCGACCTTCCGTAGTCCCGCAGCGCTGGCCTGCCTGTCAGGAGCCAGGTGTTTATGCCGAGACTCAATATTTCGGAACCGACCGATCCACCTCATCGGACCACGCCAGTATCCCGCCTTTCAGATTCAAGATCTTCCGGAAACCCGCCTTGCGCAGAAAATCCACCGCTTCCGCCGAACGCTTCCCGCTGCGGCAATGCGCCACAATTTCTCGCGAAGAATCGAGTTCATGCACACGCCTCGGCAATTCGCCGAGCGGAATCAGGTGTCCCCGCAAATTGCAGATCTGATATTCGTGCGGCTCCCGCACGTCCAGGATGAACAGGTCCTCCCCGCGATCCAGCCGCGCCTTCAGTTCCCGCGGCATAATCTCTGGCACCTTCAGGTCCGGCGCCGGCGCTTCTTCCCCGCGCACGCCGCAGAACTCGTAATAGTCGATGAGCTTGTCGATGGTGCGATGTTCTCCGCACATCGGGCACTTGGGATTTTTCCGCAGCTTGAATTCGCGGAAGCCCATTTCGAGTGCGTCAAACAGCAGCAGCCTGCCGGTCAGATTTCTTCCGCTGCCGAGGATCAGCTTGATCGTTTCCATGGCTTGAATCGAGCCCACGATGCCCGGCAGCACGCCCAGCACTCCGCCTTCCGCGCACGACGGCACCAGCCCCGGCGGGGGCGGCTCCGGATACAAGCATCGGTAACACGGCCCGCCTGGCATCCCAAAAATCGTGACCTGCCCCTCGAAGCGGAATATCGAGCCGTACACGTTTGGCTTGCCCAAAAGCACGCACGCGTCGTTTACCAAGTACCGCGTCGGAAAATTGTCCGTCCCGTCGACAATAATGTCGAAATCCCTGAACAGCTCGAGCGCGTTAGCACTGGTGAGCTTTGTTTCGAACGCCTGCACCTGAATATCTGGATTCAGATTCGATAGTCGCGCTCGCGCCGCCTCGCTCTTCGGCTTGCCCACGTCACTCGAGCCAAACGTCACCTGCCGCTGCAGGTTCGTGAAATCCACCACGTCGAAATCCACGAGGCCCAACTGGCCCACGCCCGCTGCCGCGAGATACAAGCCCAGCGGCGCGCCAAGCCCGCCAGTCCCGATCAGCAGCACTTTCGCCTTTTTCAGCTTCAACTGCCCTTCCATGCCCACCTCGGGCATGATGAGGTGCCGGCTGTACCGCAGGATCTCTTCATTCGTGAGGTTCTCCGTGGCCTTTACCCCCGCCTGTGTTTCGACCTTCGTCGCCATCTCCTCACCTCTCCTTCCTCGTGTAGCGCCAGCCGGCCGGCTGCCGCTTTTGTCGCCTCCGCCCCGTCCGGCCCATCCGTCCCCCGGACGCTTTCGCTTCAGCGTTTTCCCCCCGCAATCGAGGGAATAATATTGATCGTATCCCCGTCCTTCGTCGGTGTCTTTTCCTCTGCCAGGTATCTTATATCTTCGCCATTCACATACACGTTCACGAAGCTCCTCAACCTTCCCTCTTCCGTGAACAAATGTCTTTTCAAATCGGCAAACTCGCTCGTCAGTCGATCGAGAGCCTCAGCGACATTTCTCGCCGGGAATTCAGCGGCCACCTGCCCACCCGCGTGCGGACGAAGTGGCGGCGGTATCAACACTCTGACAGCCATGTTTTTCTCTTCCTCTCTCCTTGTGGGTCAGTCCACTTCACCCAAGGGCCCTACCTTCTGGATCCTCAAACCCTCGTCTCCGTCCGAACCTCAATCCTCTCCTGGTCATATCCCGCCCGGTCATCCTGTAATCGCCAGGAAGTCATCTCTCCCGCGACCCCCTTTGGCACGCTCACGATGATGTAGCTGTACCACGGCCAGGCGTGCTCGCGGTCGTACTCGCTCGGCCTTGCCGGATGATCCGGGTGCGAGTGATACCACCCAACCACGTCGAGCCCCCGCGCCTCGGCCGCCCTGTCCGCATCCATCACGTCTCCGGGCGCCACAGAAAACCGGGTCCGTGGCGAATCTTCCCGCCGGTTCACCAGCGGATACAGGTCCAGAATCTCCCGCCCCGGCCGGCCCTCTGAATTGCCATCGCGCCCTAGCAGCGCTCCACAGCATTCGTGCGGATAGGTTTCCTCCCCGTGCCGTCGGATCTTCTCCGCCAGCTCCGCGCGAATCCATACCCGGATTGGATCGCTCATGCTCATCCTTCATCCCAGAACCGTTCGCTCAGATACTTCGCCGCCGAATCCGGAAACACCGTCACGATCACGGCCCGTTCGTCCCGCGGAATGCGCCTCGCGACCACAAAGCACCCGTCGAGCGCCGCCGCCGAACTCGGACTCACGAGCAACCCTTCCTCTCGCGCCAGCCGCTTGACCATTCGGTACGCCGCTTCGGTCCGGACCTCCACGTTCTCATCGGCCAACGCCGGGTCATAAATCGCCGGACGCATCGCGCTCGGCATGTGCTTCCAGCCCTCCAGCCCGTGAAACGACGCATCCGGTTGCAAGCTCACGCAGCGAATCCTTGGGTTCAATTCCCGCAGCCGCCGCGTCGTCCCGACGAATGTCCCGCTCGTGCCGAGACCGGCCACAAAATGCGTCACCCTGCCCGACGTCTGCTCCCAAATCTCCCTCGCCGTCGTTCGAAAATGCGCCTGCCAGTTCGCCGGATTGCTATATTGATCGGGATAGAAGTATTCGTCAGGGTTCTTCGCCACGATCTCATGCACGCGCCGGATCGCTCCGTCGGTCCCTTCTTCGCCGGGCGTGAACACGAGCGCCGCGCCATACGCCTGCAAAATTCGCTTCCGCTCGTGCGAGGCGCTCTCGGGCAGACACAGTTTCACGTTGTAGCCAAGCGCCGCCCCGATCATCGCATAGGCAATGCCGGTGTTTCCGCTCGTCGCGTCGATGATCGTCTTCCCCGGCTGCAGCCGTCCGCTCGCAAGCCCCGCCTCAATCATGCTGAGCGCCGGACGGTCCTTCACCGATCCGCCGGGGTTCGACCACTCGGCCTTCGCGTAAAACTCTATGTTGGTGAATTCACTGCCGACCCGGGTGAGACGAAGCAGCGGGGTATTACCGATCAGCTCGAGCAGCGCGAGGCCCCCACCCGCCGTGCCCGCTCGATCGAAAGGAGCTGGTACACCGATTACCGTTGCTGTGCGTTTCGTCGCCACTTCCCATTTCTCCGCGTGCCGTCTCGAATCGCCCTCTACCGCCGAACGTACCGCGCCCTACTTGATTGGATGCACCGGTACATCGGCTCGCTATGTGACGACAAGCCCGGCTCATTGTGGCCCTGCGAAGCAAACGGCCCTCCCGTTGAACCCCTATTCTGCCACATTCCGCGCACCCAGCGTGAGCCACGTTTGCAGTGCGGCAGCCAAGCGGAGGGGTTCTCTCGCCCTTTATCCTCCTATCTCTCTGCGGATACAAACCCGCGTGCGCTTGCGTATAGCTTTACTGGAGGCGAGGGATTGGCCTATGCAACCGAATCCTGCTCTCGTACGATTCCTGTGGATGGCGGTAATTCTCCTGGCGTTCATTGGCCTCGCCGTGGCCACGCGGCGCGCGGTTGTGCTGTTGCATCGAGGCACGCCAACCGCGCCGAACAATCCGGCCGCCGCCCTGGACGCGCACTTCGCGGGCCATCGCCCCCTCACTCTCGCCCACATTCTGCCGGCCGCGCTCTTC
>DATFTB010000036.1:0-3522 GCA_035262325.1 Candidatus Acidiferrum sp. | reverse complement strand
TTCGACCTCTCCCACGGGTCCTTCTTGATGGAATCTTGGCCGGGCATGGGCTCAACCGGGAACTCTCGGCAGCACATGCTTGGCCAAAAGACGAGGCGGCTCAAAGGGTAAGACAGCGGCTATCGATCGGGTAAGATTCGTTCTATCAATAGGCTAGACAGGAATGCCCGGCATAGTTTTAGTACCTATAGTGGGTTCCAAGGAAAACGAATGGCCTACTATGGGAACTTTCAAGTCTCTCCCGTGGAAGATTTGTTCTCACGCAACGGCGGCACTCTGGTCAGCCTCTCATGGGGAGGTCTTTTCCTTGGGGTTCTCTCTACGGATGATGTCGTAGCGCTCGATGACGGCCGCGACCCCCATCCGGGTTTCACCGTCCTCCACCCGGGGCTCCACCCGCACGACCTTTCCCTGGGCCCGCACGAGCACGTCGCTGCCGTGGGTTATCTCGCCGGGCAGAGTCAGAGTAATATCAAGTTCTGAGCCTGCCGCTAGTTCCTGACCGACGACGAAATACAAGCCTCGGGTGGAAATGTCCCTGGTCTTGCCTTCCTGTCTCCCCGCCACGAGCTCGGCGGCCGCGCGAATACTAACGGGGAGCGTTAAATCGTAGCGTCGCGCCGTTCGACGTTCTGTCATCGAAGACATTCGTCACTCCCGTTCATGGCCCACGCTCGCGGGCCAGGGCGATTTTTTCAGGTTCTTCCGTTTCAGAATCCTCAACTTCAAACGAGCTCAGACGTTTGGTCCCAAGCAAAACACCTTCCAAAACGCCGTTGCGCCCCTATTGAGCTGGGTTTCCTTTTCGCTGCGAAAGATACCCTGCGTATAATTCTACCGCAAGTTTTCTTTTTGGAAATTTGTGCCCGGTCGGAAGAACCATGGCCTCAAGAAGGGGCTCACCCGCAACTCCTTGGCTTACACCGCCGCCGGAGCGTCTCCGTCGCCGTTGCCCGTTGCCGAGTTCCGCCGCGAGCGTGGCGTGTCGAGGTTGAACTGTCGCATCTTGTAGAGGAGCGCCTTATAGCTGATGCCGAGCATCTTGGCTGCGTCTTTCCGGCACCAGCGGGTCTTCTCGAGCGCGTCGGCGATGGCTTCCATCTCCGCTTCGTCCTTCAATCCGCGGACCAGTGCCTTCAGCCCTTGTTCTTTGGGCACGCGTGGCTCTTCCCGCGGCGAGGTTCGCTGCCGGGTTGCGGACATTTCGACCAGTTCCCGCAGGCTGCCCTCGTCGTCTTGGAGGATCACGAACCGTTTCACGAAATTCTCCAGCTCGCGCAGGTTGCCGGGCCAGGGATAATTCATGGCCGCATCCACAAGATGCTTGGAGGGCTCCTGCAGCGGTTTCCCGAATTTCTCGCTGTATTTCTCGAGGAAATGCCGGAAGAGCAGCGGTATCTCCGAGGCTCTCTCGCGCAGAGGCGGCACGTTAATCGACAGCACATTCAGCCGGTAATACAAATCTTCGCGAAATCTTCCGTCCTTCATGGCCTCCTGTACATCCACGTTGGTGGCCGCCAGGACGCGAACATCGGTCTCCACAAGGTGCCGTCCTCCGAGCCGTGAATATTGATGATCCTGTAGCACGTGCAGCAGTTTCGCCTGCAGATGCACCGGCATTTCCGCAATTTCATCGAGAAAGATCGTCCCCTTGTTGGCCATTTCGAACTTTCCGGGCTTCGCCCGCACGGCGCCAGTGAAAGCCCCCTGCTCGAATCCGAACAGCTCCGACTCCAGCAGCTCGCCTGGCAGGGCGGCGCAATTCACCTTCACAAACGGCTGGTTCCGCCGTTTTGACCGCAGGTGAATCATCCGCGACACCACTTCCTTCCCCACCCCGCTCTCTCCGCAGATGAACACCGGCACGTCCACCGGCGCGATTTGCAGAATCTGCTGCCGGATCCTGACCATTTGCGGGCTCGCCGCGAGGAAGCTCAGGTCTTCGGTTACTTGATCGCAGTAATCCTTCAGCGCTTGGTTTTCCTGCGTGAGCTGCTTCTTCTGTCGCGACTTCAGCATCGCCGCATCCAGCTCGGTCTTTTCGAACGGCTTGGTCAAGTAGTCGTGGGCTCCCAGTCGGATGGCCTCGACCACCGTGCCCACCTCGTTCGAGCACGAAAGCATGATCACATTCAAACTGCGGTCCAGGTGCATCAACTCCTGCAAGGTTTCTAGCCCGTTCATCTCCGCCATGAGCACATCCAAGATGATGAAGTCCGGACGCTCACCCTTGTTGATCCGCGTAAGGGCCTCTTTTCCGCTGCTCACGGTTTCGACGTCGTAGCCGTCGACCTCCAGTAGCGTCTGCAGGTATTTTCGGATGCTCGGCTCGTCGTCCACGACGAGAATTTTCTCTTTTACGCTCACTGGCATAATCTCCCCCTTGTCCTCGATCCTTCGCTGCCCAGCCCGCTATCCCTGGTCCATGGGCAACAAAAACGCGAAAGTGCTTCCTTTTTGCGCCTCGCTTTCCACCCAAATCTTTCCGCGATGCGCTTGTATCAGGCGTTTGGCGATCGCCAGGCCGAGGCCCATCCCGGACGTGTTCTTGTCCACGCGCATGAAATCCTCGAAGATTTCCTGGTGATGTTCGGGCGCAATGCCCACGCCCGAATCCGCTACGCTCACTTCGGCGCTGTTCGGCCGCGGCAGCCGGAATCGCCTGCGTTCCTCGACCGGGGTCACTTGCGTCACGCGGCGCTCCCAGAAATGGGGGCGCGCGCGCAACACCACGTTGCCGCCGCTTGGCGTGTGCTTCAACGCGTTATCCAACAGATTGAACGCGACCTGCTGCACTTTTTGGTAGTCGAACCTGAATGTAGGTATCGAAGGATCCAGTTGCGTTTCGAGCTTCACGCCCTTGCGTTGATACCGTTCCTGGCACCGGGCGGCCGTCTCCTCGAGACAATCCCGCAGATCGTTCTCCCTCAATTGCAGGACCAGCTTCCCGCTTTCGAGCGCCGAATAGTTCAGGAACATGGAGACGAGCCGAACCAGCCGCTCGCAACTTTCCTTGGACTCCTCCAGAATGTCGCGCTGTTTTTCCGTCAATTTTCCGAGCGAACTGGTCAGCAGCAAATCGTAATAACCCTTGATCACGGCGAGCGGCGTCTTCAATTCATGCGCCGCCGAAGCCAGAAACACGGTTTTCTGTCGGTTCACTTCCTGCAATTTCAGATAGGCAGCCAGGAGATTCCGGTAAGTGATCTCGCGCTCCTGCAGCAATTCCTGGACGGTCGGCTGATTCGGTTCCGCGTCTCCGTCCGCGTTCTTTTCCTCGCTCGCGATCTGGATCGTGAGCCAATCGGATTCCGGAATCCAGCGCAAGCTGGCACGACAGGCATTGCCGTCGGCGACGTTCCGGAGTTCTATTTCGTGCTCGCCGTTCAAAAGCCGGTGAGAGATCTCCTTGGCGTCCTCATTCATCACGTCCTGAAACAGGTTCAGCGGACTCTTGCCGCGGATGCCCCGTGCCTCCAGGCATTTGCGCGCACGCTCGTTCAGGATGAAGACTTCTCCTTC
>DATFTB010000035.1:0-2034 GCA_035262325.1 Candidatus Acidiferrum sp. | reverse complement strand
CGGGATGGCGCCTCCCGTTCGGAAATGACGCAGCGAGAGAGGAAACGGGCGATCGCAATCCCGATCGATTTTTGTGGGTACCCGTCTTGCTGATCCAGACATGACAGGGAACGTATCCGACGCTGCTGTTGGGCATTGACGATAAGAGATCACGATGGGAACTCAGCGCCCGTGGAAAATCATCGCAGGGGGCTCGATGTTCTCGTCGAATGCCTTGGCGGTGTTTATGAAGCCGCGTGTCACATCCTCGGTGGCGTGAAGCGGCATAGTGATATCCAGCATGACTGCGTCGGCTGCTGGAACCCCGCCCGCGGACCATGCCTTCAACAAAGTGCGCACCGCCGCATAGGCTTTCGTCGGACCGTTTGCGAGAGTCGCCGCAAGTTCGGCCGCCGTGCCCTCAACCATCGAACTCGGCACCACATGGGTTGCAATACCGAGGTCGCCCGCGAGCGCGCCAGATATCGGCTCGCCGAGCATCGCGAAGCGGGACGCCCGCGAACGCCCCACGCGTTCTGCCAAGCGTTGCAGCGCACCGGCGATCGGGATAAATCCAGTCGTGACTTCGACGCACCGGAACACGGCGTTGTCGGCCGCGACCAGAAAATCGCAGCTCAGAGCGAGTTCAAACCCCCCTCCGAAGGCGACACCCCTTACAGCCGCGACCGTCGGCAGGCGCAAAATCTCAAGGGCGCGGTAGGAAGCGTTCACCTCAGCAACGAAGGTGCGGAACCAATCGATGTTCTTGCCTGGCCACTCGCGCACGTCGCCGCCAAAACTGAAGTCCTCCCCTTCCGATGAAACCACCAACGCCCGTATATCGCTGCTACTTGCTTCGTGGACCGCGTCTCGCAGACAATGCGAGAATTGCAGATCAAGTCGGTTGTACGGTGGATTGGCAAGAACGATGTGGCCGATCGACCCTTGGCGTTCAAAGCGAATTGTCTTCATGAAGCGCTCCTAGGAACCAGATGGGTGGCGATTGGAAATCGCGGGTAGCAAGAGGTGCGATGGCCGTTGCGCGTCGTGATAGATCTGGTGGGTTACCGTCTCGCTGCAGCAAATATGGTAAGGAATGTATTCCACATTAGTCATTGCCCCCGTCCCTGTCGGGACGTCCACGCTCGTAATGTCGAGGCAGATTCGATGCCCAGCCTTGAACAAGTTGGCGGTCGCCAAGATTTGGATTTTATATTCGTAGACTTCGCCCGGTCTCACTGGCTCAATTGACGATTGCGTCAATTTGTGAAAAGGCGCGCCGGGTCTCGATCGCTTTTCATCCACAGCACGGTAGGAAGCCTTGAGCCACCCGCGTGTAAGTTCGCGTTCGTGCAGGTCGGCCGGAGGCGACCGTTCGCCCTCCCGTGCCGTTTGTACAGACACATCGGGCCCGATGTCCTTCAAGATCACGATCCAGTTCGTGTCCTCCTTGTCGATTGCAGCATAGATCGTTAGCGAGATTGGCCCGACTACCTGCAGGTCACGCGGAAGCGGATCGGTCATGTAGCGAAGACGTTCCACCTTGGTTGTCTTCTTCAGCGGCATCTGGGTGAAAACGTCGGGCTCAAGAGCGGCTGCCCCGGCCAGTTCTGCCGCGACAGGCTCGTCCTCCGACAGCCGACCCCAATCGCAGAGATAAAATTTCACCCACTTCGTGTCGGGCAACGGCCAATCGGCGGCGGTCCGCCACTCGTTGGCTCCCATGAGCCAGTACCGCACCGGCTCCTCGTGCATAACGCCGTTGTCGATACCCTTGAGCCAGTGATCGTACCAGCGGATGATTTCGTCATGTAATTGGTGGAACGGCCTTTCTAGGTGCGCAGGCCCCGCAAACAGCAGCTTCTTGGGAGCGTCGATGTTCCGAAAATAGTTCTGGGCGCCTAACCAGTGCAGCTTGTAGGTGTACGCGTACGCGCCGGATCCTGTGTAAAAAGGTATTTTGATTTTCCGAAATCGAGCCTCCGCTCTTTCGATCGCATCTTCCGTTTCCCACGGTGCGATCATGGAAAGAAACATGATGAATGTTCTCTGCCC
>DATFTB010000034.1:0-10810 GCA_035262325.1 Candidatus Acidiferrum sp. | reverse complement strand
GAAGATCTCCACCGAGGATCAGGCAGCGCTCAAGAAGCTCGCTGAAGATGCCGTCAAACAGACCGGGTACATCATCCAAGTGAAGGGCTTTGCCGATTCGAGCGGCAACGCTGCGATGAACCAGAAGCTGAGCATGGAGCGAGCACAGAATGTGATCGCGTTCCTGATCCAGGACTGCAACGTACCGGTTCGCCACGTCATCGCGCCAGGAGCGATGGGCGAAGCGGCGCCGGTAGCCTCAAACGAGACAGCCGCGGGACGAGCGGAAAACCGGCGAGTCGAGGTCAAGGTCCTGTTGAACCGGGGCATATCGGGTAGTTGAGAGTCACGGTTTGAACGAAGGGGTGCGGCAGCCGCCGCACCCCTTCTAGTGCCGTTGGGGCCAAAATTCTTCCACAAGCATACCCTTTTCGAGACGGCCGAGAGGATCGCTCTGCGCCCCAACCGACCGAGCTCTCGCCCTGCGGCTCCCGCGTTCCAATAAACGTTACTTGTTTCAGGGCATCTGGGCGCCCTGGGTGTCAACGTAGACCGCGTAAAGAGACTGGCTCGCGGCCATGAACAGGCGGTTTCGCTTGGCACCGCCAAAGCAAAGGTTGGCACAGGTTTCCGGAAGGTGAATTTTGCCGATGAGCGTGCCGTCTGGCGCGAAAACGTGCACGCCGTTGAAACCCTCGCCCGCCCATCCGGCAGCGGACCAGACGTTGCCGTCCACATCGCAGCGAATGCCGTCAGATGAGCCGGGCGACATGTTCGCAAAGAGACGGCCATTTTTGAGGCGCGCGCCATCCTCGACATCGTAGACGCGAATAGGGCGGGGATCGCCGGGGTGTTTTGGAACACCGGTGTCGACGACGTAGAGTTTCTTCTCGTCGGGAGAAAAACAAAGTCCGTTGGGCTTGTCCATATCGCCGGCGACAACGGTGGCCTGGCGCGAGTTCGGGTCCAGGCGGTAGAGGTTGGCGGGCAGTTCGAAGGGCGCTTTGTGGCCTTCGTAATCGGACATGATGCCGTAGCCCGGATCTGTGAACCAGATGGCGCCATCGGAATGGACCACGAGGTCGTTCGGAGCGTTGAGTTGCTTGCCCTGAAAGCGATCGATGAGAACGGTGATGGCGCCGTCGTGTTCGGTGCGCGTGACGCGGCGGGAATCGTGCTCGCAGGTGAGAAGTCTTCCCTGGCGGTCGCGATAGTTGCCATTGCTGTAATTGGACGGACTGCGAAACACGCTGACTTCTCCGGTGTCCTCGAGCCAGCGCAGGATGCGATTGTTCGGGATGTCGCTGAACAGCAGGTAGCGCCCGTCGCCAAACCACACGGGCCCCTCCGCCCAGCGCGCGCCGGTATAAAGGCGCTCGACGGCGGCGTTACCGACTCTGTATTTGGCGAAGCGCGGATCGATGATCTCGACGGCTGGGTCGGGATAGGCAACAGGAGTTTTGCGTTCCTGCCGCGCGGGAAGCACGAAGGGATGAAATGGCAACGAAGATCCCGCGAGGGCGGTGACGTTGATGAAGTTGCGTCTATTCATCGGGGTGCCTCTGGCAAAAGAGTCTGCACGGGCACTGTATCACGGCGGACAAGAGGGTCCCTCGCCTGCAGCGGGCTCGAGGTCAGGGCAGATTCAGCGCTGAGGTAGGCGCAGCGAAAGTGGGACTTGGGACCTCGCTGTCGGTCTAGCGGGCGCGATTTGCTATGCTGACGCGGAGCGGTGGCTCGGATTTTTCCGAAGGATCGAGCTCGTAGGTTTGCTCGGTCTTGGAGGGATCATAATCGCGCCACCAGCCAAATCATCTCGGCGGGAAACTCGGCGGCGCCATGGGCCGGATTGTGTGTCCCTGCGCCGAAGCTGAAGCGGAAGTCATACTGCTGGAATTTGAGGGCATTGGCCATGCGAAGATTGGCGAGGGGCCAACTGCCGTAACGAAGCTCCAAATCGCCGGAGCCGTCTTGCAGCCAAACGCGCAGGTTGCGTCGCGGTTCACGCAGGATTTTGTCGGGGTAGTCCTGGCCACCGTCCGGGACCGTGGGGTCTTCCTTCCACTGGATGGCGGCGAAGCTGCCGATCCAGGAAATGACACGGCTGAACTGATCGGGCAACTGCCAGGCTGCGTTGAACGAGCAAATGCCACCGGAGGAGAGTCCGGTGATGGCGCGGCTGTAGGCGTCCTTGCGGAGGTTGTACTTTGCGGCGACGTCGGCAAGAACCTCGTCGCGTAGAAAGCGAGAGTAGCGGTCACTCACCGTGTCGTACAGGGTGCTGCGCATGGAATCCTTGAGAGTACGTTGCCATTTCTCGGAATATGCTTTCACTGACTTGTAGGTGGGCGTGCCCGGGGAATCGGCGATATCGCCCGGATTGATGAACACGCAGATCATAACCGGGATTTTCTTCTGCGCAATCAAGTTGTCGATGACGTTCAGCACAGGAATTTTTCCGTTCCGATCGAGGTACCACCCACCGTCCTGAAAGACCATGAGCGCGGCGGGCGTGTTCCGGTCGTACTGGGCCGGGACGTAAATCCAATACTCGCTTTTCATTCCGTCGTAGATTTTGCTTGTGTGGCTGAGCTTTTCGGAGAGGGTGCCCGAGGGAACTCCGGGTTGCTGGTAGGAATCCGGCGTAAAAGCGGGCAGGTCGAGGAGGCCACCGAACTTGGCTTCATCGACGAGGTAGTAGAAGGAGTGCAGCTTCCCAAGCTCTGCGATGCGCGCCGCTGCGTACCACAGATGGGAGTTGGCAACGTGCTGCATCTGGGGGCCCGGGGCGTCATCGATGATAAGCGTGGGCTTTGAAGGCGCTTCCGTGGCAAAGAAGAAGTCCGGACCATGGCCGAGCCATGCGGTGCCGCTTCGCAAATCTTTGGCGTCCATGCTGGCGTTGATGGCGTCGAGCAGGGCGGGGCTATTGGAGTTGGCAAGTGCGATCAGTCGCAGCGCGGTGAGTTTATCGGCTTCGGCGAAGACAAGACCGGGCAGCGAAATAGTGAGGAGTGCCAGCAGAAGCCCAATACGAGTTCGCGGGCGTACATGGCCGGTCGGCTTTTTGGTTTTGGGTAGGAACATGGAAGACTCCTCGCTTCAGTGCGGGCGGTCCTTGTCGGACCGCCAAAGGGCGCGGCTGATTATATCGCCAAGACAGGCAGTCACTTCCAAGCTGCCGGAGCAAAGAATAGTATTTTGTTTGGGAGCTGAAGATGAGGTCGGCAAGACATTTCTCGGTTGCGTCTGTCTGGTTTTTGACGCTGGTGTCGCTGTACGCGAGTTGTGCATGCGGTCAACGGGCCCCGGGGACGCCTGAGGCGCATCGACCGGCCACGGCAGCCTTGAGAGAACCGATGAACTGGACTGCAGAGCAGGACCACCAGAACATGATGGAGCAACTGGGGATCAGGGCGCTGCGGCCGGGTCCCAGCGGCGATGAGAACGCGCCGAACCATGCCAACTATGACGAATCGAAGGCTAATCCCTTCCCAAATCTGCCGGATGTCCTGACGTTGAAAAACGGCACAAAGGTTACGACTGCGGAAATGTGGTGGAACCAGCGCCGGCCGGAGATTGTCGAAGACTTTGAGCGCGAGATGTACGGACGCATTCCAGAGAACGTGCCAAGAGTAACGTGGGCGGTCAGCAGCATTAGCGCGGCGGCGAGTGGTTCACACCAAGTGATCGAGAAGCAGCTCACGGGTCACGTGGACAATTCGTCGTATCCCTTGTTGAGCGTGAACATCCAGATGACGGTGGTGACACCGGCGAATGCGCCGGCTCCAGTGCCGGTGATGATGATGTTCAAGCGCGGAGGCGCGGCCGCCCAACCCGCTGGCCCAGGAGCAGCGGCTGGAGGCGCTCCATCGGCAACGGAGCAGTTGATCGCGGACGGTTGGGGTTATGCATACGTGGACACGACGAGCATTCAGGAGGACAACGGCGTCGGGCTGACCAAAGGGATTATCGGGTTGGTGAACAAAGGTCAGCCACGGCGCCCGGAGGACTGGGGCGCGTTGCGAGCGTGGGCGTGGGGCGCGTCGCGGGGACTGGATTACCTCGAAACGGATAAGGCGGTCGACGCGAACCGCGTGGGGGTTGAAGGCGTTTCACGCTACGGCAAAGCAGCGCTCGTGACGATGGCGTTCGACACCCGTTTTGCTCTTGTCCTCGTGGCTTCCTCCGGCGAAGGCGGCGCAAAGCTGTCGCGACGCAATTGGGGCGAAGAAGTAGAAAACCTGACTGGATCAGGGGAGTATCACTGGATGGCAGGCAGTTTCCTGAAATACGGTGCCGCCGAGGCAACGTTTGGGAGCAAGAACGCGGGGGATTTGCCGGTCGACGCACATGAACTGATCGCGTTGTGCGCTCCGCGTTTGACGTTTATCAGTTACGGCGTGCCCGAGAAGGGCGATGCCAAGTGGCTGGACCAACAAGGCAGCTACATGGCTACAGTAGCGGCGGGGCCGGCGTTCCGGCTTTTGGGCGCGAGGGACCTGGGGGTGTCGGAGGACTATCACTCGGCCGAGATGCCGCGCGTGAACGTGGGCCTGCTGGATGGCGAACTCGCCTGGCGGCAGCACGACGGCGGGCATACAGACGGACCCAACTGGAAATATTTTATCGCCTGGGCCGACCGGTTCCTGAACAGGACGCCGGCGGCGCCTACCGAGTTTCGCGAGACAGGGAGGATTCCGGCGGACAAAGCCGCTCCCCGAACCGATGAGAATTCCCAGAAAGCGCACATCGAACTGCTCGAGAAAGCGAAGAGCGGGCGGATCGACGTGTATTTTGAGGGCGACTCGATCGTACGGCGCTGGGGCGCAACCGACTATCCCGAACTGCTGGCTAATTGGGGGCAGAACTTCTTCGGATGGAACGCGGCTGATTTCGGATGGGGTGCCGATCAAACGCAAAACATCCTGTGGCGGCTGGAGCATGGAGAGTTGGACGGAGTCAACCCCAAAGTCATCGTTCTGCTGGCGGGCACGAACAATGTGGGCGCGAGCGCGAAATCCTCCCGCGATGAGGATACGGTTGCGGACACGACGCGAGGTATCGAGGCGATACTGCGTGTGATGCGGAGCAAGGCGCCGGAGGCGACCATCATCCTGATGGGCATATTTCCTAGGAATGACGAGATGGCGCTGGTGGCGACGATAGACAAGATCAACAGCAATCTGTCGCAGCTTGCCGATGGGAAGAGGATTCGCTACTTGAATATTAACGAGAAGCTTCGAGACGGGAACGGCAGGTTGCACGAGGGCATGATGAACGACCAGTTGCATCCGACACTCAAGGCCTACCAGATTTGGGCGGATGCGTTGAAGCCCATCTTTACGGAACTGCTGGGGCCGCCGGCGACCGAGGATCACGCGCCCCCGCCAACCGGCGATCCCAAAAGTGGCAGCAGGGCTGCCGCACCCCAAAAAGGATCTTAGCGGCAGCGGGCGATTACGAGCGTGAGATCGTCGAACTGCTCGCCGGCGCTGAATTTCTGGACGGCTTCCTGAATGTTCAAACTAAGTTGTTGTGGCGAATCCTGGAGGTGTCTCTGAACGGTTTCGACGATGCGGGCTTCGCCGAACTCGTTGCCGGAGGCATCAGCGGCCTCCGTGACGCCGTCGGTGTAAATGACCAGCAGGTCGCCGGGCGCGAGCGTAATGTGGCGCGTGGCACAGTGCCATTCGGGAAACAGGCCGATGACTGTGGAGGTGGAGGCCAGGCTCTCGATGGAGCCGTCGGCGCGAAAGAGCAACGGGGGATTGTGGCCGCAATTGGCGTATTCGAGTTCGCGCGAATGATCGTCGTAGACAGCAAAAAACAGCGTGGCATAGCGGTCGTCGGGGGTGTTTTCGTAGAACAGCTGGTTGACGGATTTCAGCAGGCGGGGAAGATCGTCGAGGGCGAGGGCGTAGCGGCTACGGAGGTTGGCCTGCAGGTTGGCCATCAGAAGTGCGGCCGCGATTCCCTTCCCTGAAATATCGGCGAGCACGAACGCGAGATGCCAGGCAGCGGCATCGAGAGCTCGCGTGGCTCCCCGATCGAGCCGCTGGGAAGAGCCAAGATCAAGGAAATCGTAATAGTCGCCGCCAACCTGGCGGGCTTGAATACAGCGCCCAACGTAGTCGAGCGTGTTTAGTACGGGAAGGGCCTGCGGAAAAAGGCGGGACTGGACCTCGCGCGCGATCTGCAGTTCGTGGGCCGCGCGACGGTCCTGTTCCATACGATCGGCCATGAGCTCGGCGAGACGCATGTTTTCGAGAGAGACGGCAGCCTGGCGCGCGACCGAGTCGAGCAGATATTTGTCTTCACCCGAGTAGGGCTCTTCTGATAGCCGACCGCCGAGAACCAGCAAACCAATCAATTTGCCGTTGCGGCCGAGAATGGGGACAAGGCATTCCGGTGCGAGGGGCGAAGCCTTCTGAGTCTCGGCGTCGCCCGAGACAGCCAACGGGACATCCCAGGCTTTTCCGCGACGCGCGAGTTCGTCGAGCAGCGGAAGCGTGGCCGGCAAAATGTCCGCCTCGCGGAGAACGAAGCGAGCGCCAAAACGGAAAGGGAACATCGGCCGGGGTGGCGCAGGGGCAACACCGCCAGAAACGGCGCTGCGTTCGGCAACGAGGTGTCCATCGCGTGCTTCGAGATAACAGGCGAGCGATTGAGGATGCAGAGCGCCTTCGACGTGGAGTTCGAGCAATCTCGCGAGTTCGAAGCGGTCGGAGACGCTGCGGGCCTTTTCGGCGAGATCCTGAAGGATGATGCGCGCGTCGTAGGAGCTTCGAAAGAAAGCGCGATCGATGCGGTCGGTACCGCGCCTCACAATGGGTCCGGAAACCCACACGAGGGCAACACCAAACACCGCGCTGAGGACCATTCCGAACTGCGAGTTTTGCATGAAATATCCGGAGAAAAACCGCGTGAAAAGAAAAATGGCCAGTAGGGCTCCGCAAAGCAGCAGAAGGAAATAGCCGCGCTGCACGAGAACGTAGCGAGCGCTGCGGCGAAGGAGCACGGGAATTTCGAGGACGCGATGTTTGACGACGGCGTAAGCAAAAGAGAGGGGATAAAGAAGAAGGAGGAGCGTGAGGGTGATGTCGACCCAGAAAGAAGGCTGGTAGCCGAACAGGTCGGCAAGGATTTTTTCCGCGATGATCGGGAAGACTCCGAGGAAAGTGCCCCATAGCAACACACGCGACTTGCGGCGAGATTCGGCGGAGGTCTCCTTGCCGAGATAATTCCAGACGAGTGAGACCATGCCGAGTACGATCATGCCGTAGGTCAGCGCGTGCCGGAGGTTATCGGAGGCTTCCACGCCGATGCGATCCGCCACGAAGACGGGCCAGCGCGGATTGCCGCCGGCAAGCCCGGGCAAAACCTGGGAGACGCCAATTGCGAGTGCCAGCCACTTGAGCCATGGGGCGCGCCGTTCGAGCGGGGACCTTTCCGGGAAAACGGCGAAGAAGATGTAGAACACGGAGGTGATCAGGCCGAGGAAGATCGCACGGTAGGTGTCCATGAAAATGACCAGAGCGTGCGGCAACATATAGGTGCCGCCAAAGGCCGGCGCACCGACGAAGCAGGCAAACAACAGGGCCAGCAGCCAGGCGTTAACATCGTCAATGCGGAGAAATAGAACTGAAAATCCCACCAGCAAAAAGAAAACCGGATAGAAGCTTGTCAGATGGCGAGCGGAGGCCCGTGCTGAACCTTCCCGAGCAGTGTCTGTGGTGGCCGGGCGGAAAAAAGCCCGCAGGCTCAGAGGCTGAGGTGCGCCCGAACGGAGGACAGCAATGTCGACGGGGTCGCCGGGATGGGCGTTGCTCCACACCCTGCGGAAGAGGGCATCGGAGGTGAGGCTTTGGCCGTTAATCGCGATGATTCGATCACCAACGCGCAGGCCAGCGCGCTCCGCGGGACTTCCGGGGACGAGATCGAGGACGGGCATGGAGGAGGACGCCGGATCGAAGGAAGCATCGTGGTTTTTATTGAAGCCAATTTCAACGGGATAGGCCGGACGGCGAACAGTGTACATCCAAGTAAAAGCGAACAAGATGGTGGCCGCACAAAAGAGGACCGCAACGGAAAAGAGAAATGGACGCGGGAGACGGGTCCACCAACGCAAAGAGAATTTGGGCGCGGAGTTGGGCATTCCCAGTACAGGGTAAGATTCGAAGGCACTCGGGTCAATGACTTGAGGCGCTAAAATCCAGGAGGCGCCTGCGAAGTCAGGACGCCTCGCGAGGACGGAAGAGAGCAGGCGAAGCGCCGAGAAAGTGGATCGAGGAAAACGGCGGCAGGCGTTTCGAAGGAGAGATGTGGTCGTCGTGTAAAGAAATTCAATGGGGATTTTCGCGCGAGTTTTGTGAGAGAATTCGCCGGAGCGGTGAGTGGCCAGCCGCAGATGTTCGCTTTTTCCGCCCGAAGTTCCGCCTCGTTTTTCTTTCTGCGAGAATGTGCAGGAAAGGCATGCTCGCCGGGTTTACACGGGAATCGATGAAACGCAGCAGACCGATCTTGGCGTGGTGTATCGGCGGCCTCGCACTGGCCGTGAGCGGGATTACTTGGGCGGAAGACATCAAGCAGATTCGCCCTACCGGGTATGTTACGGATCTCGCGGGAATCATCAAGCCGGCGGCGAAGGAGCAGTTGGAGGCCCTCGCAACGGAGTTGGAGCAGAAGACCGGGGCCCAGATGGCGATCGTGACGGTGAAATCGCTGGACGGGAACGATGCGGCGACGTACGCAAACAATCTGTTCAAGCAGCTGGGGATTGGCAAGAAAAAAGAGGAAAACGGAGTGCTCTTGCTGGTCGCGCCGAATGATCGGAAGTACTGGACGGAAGTGGGGTATGGGCTTGAGCCCATCATCACGGATGCGCGGGCCGGCGATGCAGGCCGACTCGCGAAACCATACTTCCGAGACGGCGACTACAGCAGCGGAATCACGGCGGCGGCATGGCAACTGGCGAAATACATCGCCAACGATAAGGGTGTAACCCTGACGGGAGCACCGCAATTGCGGGCTCCGCCACAAAGAGATTCAGGTGGCATCGGAATCTGGATTTTGCTGGGAATTGTTCTGCTGGTCGTGCTGATGTCGCGATCCGGTGGCTCGCGCGGGAATATCAGCCGAGGCGGGGGCATGGGCGGCGGCTGGTGGATCGGGCCTGTGATCGGTGGAGGCTGGGGCGGGAGCCGAGGCGGCTGGGGCGGAGGAGGTGGCTGGGGTGGTGGCGGAGGCGGATTCGGAGGATTTGGCGGTGGATCGAGCGGCGGAGGCGGAGCCGGGGGCAGTTGGTGAAAACAACTTGACGCGTAGGAAAAAGCTTTCCCGGATTCCGAACGAAGCGAGGCGTCGCCCTGCGACGGTCCGGGAAAGAAAGATTCCTTACTTCGCAGACCTCGTTCGGAATGACGGATTCGTGTTCATTCAGTGACATGCTGGCAACGGGCAAAGGCGGCACCATGGAAGGAAAACTCAGCGAGCTGGTGAGTCGTTTGAAGGAAGCGGCGGGGAAAAACCTTGAGTCTGTGATCCTGTACGGGTCGGCGGCGCGGGGGACTTACAAACCGGGCGCGTCTGACCTGAACGTGCTGTGCACGCTGGTGACGATCGATGTGAATGAACTTCAGTTGCTGTCACCCGTGGTGAACTGGTGGACGCACGAGATGAAGGAGCCGGCTCCATTGTTTTTCCTGACGGAGGAATTGGAGCGCTCAACGGACGTGTTTGCAATCGAGAGTCTGGACATCAAGAGGGCTCATCGGGTGCTGTTCGGAAAAGATCCGGTGGCAAACCTGGAAGTGCCGATGAACCTGCATCGCGTGGAGGTGGAGCGCGACCTACGGATGACGCTGCTGCGACTGCGGCAGCATATTCTGCATGCCGGACGCAATGAAATGGAGGCCACGGCAGTGCTGAAAAAGACGATCTCGGGTGTACTGGCGCTGTTGCGTCACACCCTCCTGGCGTTCGGGGAGGAACCGCCGGCCGAGCCCCGTGGGATTTTTGCGCGCATTGCGGCGGTGACCAACGCAGAAGCCCAGGCGTTTCAGGCGGTGTACGACTTTCGGGAAAAGAGTGTGGCGGGCGCTCACGTGTTTATGGCGTATGACGGATACATTCATGCGCTCGAGAAAGTAATCATTGCGCTGGATGGAATGGTTCCGAAGAAGGAATGGCGGCGAGTGGCGGTGTAGAAGTTGAGAATGAAACCATCGAGGTGGCTATGAAGGCGGCGATCATTGTTGTGGTGCTGATTCTGATTCTGGCGTTCCTGTTTGGCTCGACCTATGTCGGCCGGCGAAACCAGATGGCGATTAAGCGTGAGGCGGTGAACGCGGCGTGGGCTCAGGTGGATGTGGTGCTGCAGCGGCGCGCCGACCTGATCCCAAACCTGGTGGAAACGGTGAAAGGCATCGCGGCCCAGGAACAAAAGGTGTTTGGAGACATCGCGGCAGCGCGGGCGGCTTTGATTGGAGCCAAAACACCGGCAGACAAGATCGCCGCAAACGGCCAGTTGGACTCAGCGCTGAGCCGTTTGCTGGTGGTGGTGGAGAATTACCCGCAATTGAGGTCCAATGAAAATTTCATGCGTTTGCAGGACGAACTGGCAGGGACGGAAAACCGGATTGCCGTGGAGCGGCGCCGGTACAACCAGGCCGTGCAGGACTACAACACCTATATTTCGTTGTTCCCGAACAGCCTGATCGCGGGGTTTGCCGGGTTCACGCGCAACGATGCGTATTTCAAGACCGAAGAAGGGGCGCGGCAGGCTCCTAGGGTGAACTTCGATACCAACAAGCCTGCGACGGCTCCGGCT
>DATFTB010000033.1:0-3451 GCA_035262325.1 Candidatus Acidiferrum sp. | reverse complement strand
CGCTGCGTGTCGAATACATCGAGCTTGGTGATAACCAAGGAGTCCATGCCGTTGATCATCTTTGCGTAACGAAGTTCGGCGAGGTCCAGCCAACCGCAACGGCGCGGCCGGCCAGTGACGGCGCCAAATTCCTTGCCACGTTCGCGGACTTCCTTGGCCTCGAGGTCGGGCATTTCCGTTGGAAACGGGCCGCCGCCCACGCGGGTTGTGTAAGCCTTGGAGACGCCGAGAATGTTGCGGATCTTTGTGGGAGGCACACCCATGCCTGTGGTGGCGCCGCCAGAGGTTGCGCTCGAGGAAGTGACGAAGGGGTACGTGCCGTGGTCGATGTCGAGCATGGTGCCCTGCGCGCCTTCAAAGAGGACCGATTTGCCTTCTTCGAGCGCCCGATTGGTGAGCTCAGCGGTGTCACAGATAAAAGTTTTGATTTTTTCGCCGAGCTGCAGGGTGGTTTCGACTTCCGGGGAGAAATCGACCGTGGCACCATAAGCGCCCTGTGCGATGCGATTTTTCTCTGCGATGACGCGCGCGGCTTTTTCGCGGAAGAGCGCGGGATCGAGCAGGTCGGCCACGCGGAGGCCGCGGCGAGCCATCTTGTCCTCATAGGCAGGACCGATGCCGCGTGAGGTGGTCCCGATTTTGTTGGCGCCCCGGGCGGTTTCGGCGGCGAGGTCGAGTTCGCGGTGGTAGGGAAAAATCAAGTGCGCACGGTTGCTGATGTGAAGCCGGCCGGTAACCTCGAGGCCGGCTTTGGCGAGCATTTCGATTTCCTGGACAAGCGCGGCGGGATCAACGACCACGCCAGCACCGATAATGGCGTGTCGTTTCGGGCGGAGGATGCCGCAGGGGATAAGCTGCAGAACGAAACGGTCTCTGCCAATGATGACCGTGTGCCCAGCGTTATGACCTCCCGCAACACGAGCGATGTAATCGAACGAACCGGCAAGATAATCGACGACCTTTCCTTTGCCTTCATCGCCCCACTGCGCGCCTACCACGACGACCGATTTCATCGAGAGGCTCTCCTGGCCAAGACCGAACCACACGGAAGCCTGTGGAAACTCTTCCGGTGGACAGAGATCTACGGAACAAAATCCCTGACACACACCAATTTGAAATCGTACGATGGGCCACGAGCGAACGCAAGCAACTGCCGAGGGGAGGTCGTCAGGAAGACCCCGTGTCGCTAACCTTCGCCGTCGGGCTCGGGTCTCCGAACCGTGATGTGACGCCGTATAATGCTGGACATGAGCAGCGTGACCCGCGAATCGGCGGATGGGTTCACTGTCCGGCTGGACCGGGAGAATCCTTACCTGCGACTGCAGTCGGTCACAGTCTTCGTTCGCGACTTGGAACAAAGCTTGGAGTTTTACTGTCGCCAGTTAGGGTTCCAGCTGGTGTTTGACGCGCGAGTCGAACCGGGACGCCACTGGGTCACGGTCGCTCCGCCGGATGGGGCGGCCAATTTGACGCTGGTGATGCCTGAGCCGGATTCCGAGGATTACAAGCTGATTGGACGGCCAACCCACATAACCTTCGTAACGGAGAACGTCATTGCCAAGTTCCGGGAATGGAGCAAGTTGGGAGTTCGCTTCCAGTTCACACCGAGGCTGCGGCGTCTCAAGCATGGGGTGCCGGTGCACACTTCGAATTCTGCCGATTCGGCCTCACCAGGAAAGGAATCCGGACCGATCTGGGGCGGAGTGTTCACGCGTTTCAGGGATCTGGACGGCAATTTGTTCTCGCTGGTGAGCTTCGACGAGGTCACGAATGCGGTCGAAGCGCAACGCCGCGCGATCGCTGAGAAGCTCGAATCGGAGCGGCGAGCAGCTCAGGAGCTTGAGATCGCCAAACAAGTACAGTCTCGGCTTTTCCCGCGGACGATGCCGCATCTCGAGACGCTCGAATACGCCGGCACATGCCATCAAGCCCGCCAGGTCGGCGGCGATTATTACGATTTTCTAGACCTGGGTGGGGGCCGGGTTGGTCTGGTTATCGGCGACATCTCTGGCAAGGGGATCGCGGCAGCCCTGCTGATGGCCAATCTCCAGGCCAATGTGCGGAGCCAGTGCGCCATCGCGCTTGATCGGCCCGAGCGGCTACTTTGCGCGGTAAACCAGCTTTTTTGCGAGAACATAACCGACGGCTCCTTCGCAACATTGTTCTTCGCGGAATACGACGATGCGGCCCGCCGTGTGCGCTATGCGAATTGCGGCCATTTGTGCGGGTTGCTTCTTCGCCGGGACAATTTTGTGGAGCGGCTCGACTCCACAGCCACCATCCTGGGCGCATTCAAGAAATGGGAATGTGAAATTGCGGAGACCCAGCTGATGCCGGGGGATACTCTTGCATTGTACACCGACGGAATCACGGAGCCGTTCAATGCTGCCGGCGAACAGTTTGGGGAGGAGCGACTGGTGCAGGCACTATGTCGACACAAGGAGTTGGGCCCGCAGGCTATGCTGGCCGCGGTCGTCGACGAAGTTCGGCAATTCAGCCCACAGGAACAGCAGGACGACATCACCCTAATTGTGGGCAAATGCATTGGCAATGTGTAAAGAGGCTGACGTTGGCGGTTCGGTAGCGCTATGAAATGCGATTTCTTGCTATCCGGCGCGCGGTCCGATAGCGTCAGAAGAGACCGCGTGCCTCTCCATCCCGGCAGCAGAAGAGGCAAGGAACCCCAAGGGGGGAGAGAGACTTGGCGAATCCAATTGTTACACTGACAACGGACTACGGCACGAGCGATCACTTGGTGGCCGTTCTGAAAGGCGTAATCCTCAAAATCAATCCAGAAGTGCAGATCGTAGACATCACTCACCAGGTGACGCCGTTTGACTTGCTGGATGGCGCACTGGCGATTGCCTCGGCTTATGCCTACTTTCCCCCGCGCACGATTCACGTTGTGGTGGTCGACCCGGGTGTTGGCACGGAACGGCGGCCGTTGCTCGTGAGCGGCCAGAACCAGTATTTTATTGCGCCAGACAACGGTGTGCTTTCGGGGATTTTTGAGAAAGAGCAGAATTTCGTCGTGCGCCATCTGACGAGCGAACACTATTTTCTCCAACCGCTCAGCAAAACCTTTCACGGACGCGACGTATTTGCCCCGGTGGCGGGCTGGCTTTCGAAGAACTGGCAACCGGGCAGCATGGGCGAAGAGATCACCGATTTCAAGCGGTTTGCAATGCCAAGGCCCAAGCAAGGTGACGGGGGAATGAACGGAGTCGTGATGAAGGTCGACTCCTTCGGCAACCTGCTCACCACGTTCCGCGCGGAGGATTTGCCAGCAGACGCACTCGAGAAGGGCGAGGTGAAGTTGCAGTTGGCCAGCCACTCGATAACCAAGATTGTGCCCACGTTTGCGAGCGGCAACGCCGGAGAGGCAGTCGCATACATCGGCTCCGGTGGATATCTGGAAGTGGGGATCAACAAGGGAAATGCGTCGAAGACG
>DATFTB010000032.1:0-14751 GCA_035262325.1 Candidatus Acidiferrum sp. | reverse complement strand
ACCCATTTGGCAGGCGGGTTGCACTTTCGACTCGCTTCGTGCCCGGTTGCGGGCAGCTCGCAAAAGTCGCCATCGAAGGCCCGTCGAACGGCGGTTGACTGAGGAGGGCACTATGGCCGACGCAATTGTCGTCCTGAACGCCGGCTCATCCAGTATTAAGTTCTCCCTATTCGTCGCGCGCCGCGCTGAACTCGAACTCGAGCTGCACGGCCAGGTCGAAAGCGTCTACAGCACACCGCACTTCATCGCGAAAAGGCACGGCGGGACGACGGCAGTCGAGAAGTTCTGGGCTGAGGGCTCGAAGCTCGGCCACGATGGCGCGCTCGATCACCTGGTGGCGTTTCTGCGCGCCGAACTCGCCGATGACCATCTCATCGGGGTTGGACATCGCGTTTTGCACGGCGGGCTCGACTATAAAGCGCCGGTACGTATTGATGCGGGCGTGGCGACGGCACTCGAGAAGTTGGTTCCACTCGCTCCCCTGCACCAGCCGCACAATCTCGCGCCGATCCGGCGTCTTCTCGATCGTGTGCCCGACTTGCCGCAAGTCGCTTGCTTCGACACTTCCTTCCACAGTACGAATCCCGATCTCGCCCGCCGTTTCGCTTTGCCCGAAGAGCTCCACGAAGCTGGCATACGGCGCTACGGATTCCACGGTCTATCGTATGAATACATCGCCTCGGTGCTGGCTGACTTCGATGCGAAAGCCGCCCGGGGCAGGGTGGTCGTGCTGCACCTCGGAAACGGCTCAAGCTTGTGCGCCATCAAGGCCGGCCAGAGCGTCGCGACCACCATGGGCTTTAGCGCGCTCGAAGGACTGGCCATGGGCACGCGCTCGGGCTCGCTCGATCCGGGCGTGATCTTGTACCTGATGAATCAGCGCGGCATGGATGTGCGCGCCATCGAGACGCTCCTCTACCACCAATCGGGGCTGCTTGGTGTATCGGGCATCTCGAGCGACATGCGCACGCTGTTGGCCTCGAGGGATCAGCGGGCCAAGCTGGCGATTGACCTTTTTTGCTATCGCATTCGACGTGAAGTCGGCTCGCTGGCTGCCGCGCTTGGCGGGCTAGACGCAATCGTGTTCACCGGCGGCATTGGCGAAAACTCAGCCGCCATCCGTGGGCGCGTATGCGGGGATATGGCCTGGCTCGGCGTCGAGCTCGACTCGGCGGCGAACGCTCTAGGCGGTCCACGAATCAGTGTGCCGGCGTCAAGAGTTTCGGCCTGGTCGATTCCGACCAACGAGGAACTCATGATCGCGCGGCACACCCGGAAGCTCATCCATTGAGGCGTGTTCGGAAAAACATGGCGCGCAGGAACCAGGGATTTCTCGAGGAAGGTGCGGGAATGGCTGCTTACAAGGATTGCGGTGAAGGTCGAAGGCTTGACGAGTTGGTCGTCACTTCGGCTCCGCCGAGGCTTGGCCTTCTCGAGCAAAACGCCCCCGGCGGTCCAAGTGGCTTATTTCTTAAGCCGATGGCAAGAGCCGAACAGGGACGCGGCGCTGGCGATTCAAATGCCTAAGCTCTATGTGCCAAAGGAAGCCGCGAACGCGGCGGGATATGTAAAAGCGGTGTCGAACGCGAATATGGCAATGATCGATATGTCGAACCGAAGACTCGAACCAACTCTAGGTTCTCCGCAGAGGGGAATCGTCGCCAAACTGCACAGCAAATTGGCCGTGCTGCTTTTTGTTTCGTTTGTGGGTCTTTCGGCCAACCTGACACCTGCTTCCGCCGCCCCAACGGGAGCCTCTGCCGTGGCATTGGCGGCCAGTCCGAGCGCCCCAGAAGCGGGGCAGTTGCCGGCGGTAACTCCAGGACAGGAGGACCACAGCCTCACGCAAAAGGCCGTCGAGATTACACGCGTCTTCGGTTTACCGATAACCAACTCGATGATCGTCAGCTGGGTTGTGGCCCTCGGTCTCATCGTCTTCGCGCAGGTTGCTACCCGCAACATGAGGCGAGTACCGGAAGGGGCCCAAAATTTCCTCGAATGGCTGGTTGAGGGCTTGTACAAGTTCCTCGAGGATATTGTTGGCCCGCATTTAGCCCGACGCACATTTTGGTTTTTCGCGACCATTTTCATTTTTATTGTGGCTGCAAATTGGGTAGGACTCATTCCCGGAATGGGGTCGCTCGGGTGGGGGCATGCGAGCGCGCATGGTTTCCAGATCGACCAGCCCTTGTTGCGCGGTGCGAATGCCGACGTCAACATGACGTTCGCGATGGCGTTGGTCTTCTTCGCTTGCTGGATTGTCTGGGCGCTGGAGGAAGTTGGCCCGCTGGGCTTTCTAAAGGAGCTTTTTGCGCCCAAGGGTGAGACCACCGGTCTGCTAAAGCTGCTCATGGTGTTGGTGTTTTTCGCAGCTGGCTGCCTCGAGATTGTCTCGATCCTGTTCCGGCCGATCTCTTTGAGTTTTCGCCTCTACGGCAACATCTTTGCCGGAGAAAACATGATGGAAGCCATGGCCAGGCTGGTCCCCGGCTTTGGCTGGTTGGTGCCGATCCCATTTTATTTCCTGGAACTGCTGATGGGGCTAGTCCAGGCGCTGGTGTTCATGCTGTTGACGGCTGTGTTCACCCTGCTGATTTGTCAGCGGGAAGAAGGCCCTCGACCGGGCACGATCGAACGACAAATTTCGGCTTGACCGTGCGAACGGCAGGAGCCGCAAAGAAAGGAACAATAACGATATGACGGGTAACTTGACGGTTGGTCTGGCGGCGCTCGGCGCAGCTCTTGGAGTGGGGTTGATCGGCATGAAGGCTTCGGATGCCGTGGGACGGAATCCCGACGCCTCCACAAAGGTTCTGGTCCAGTCCATTCTGGCCATAGCCTTCGCTGAAGCCATCGTGTTCTACGCGCTATTCCTTGTGAGATAGGAGAAAGGTCGGGTGCGTCATCCGCACCCGATGAGCTCGATATGAATATTCTCGTTTTGCTGTTGCAAGCGGAACCTACGGGGCAGATGGAGACGATCGCCCGCACGTTCGGTGTGGACTGGTCTCACCTGACGGCTCAGATCATCAGCTTTTCTATCGTTTGTGCTCTCCTTTATCGGTTTGCCTACCGGCCCGTTCTCGCGATGCTCGAGGAGCGGCGTCGACAAATCGCAGAAGGGCTGGCGAACTCGGAAAAAGTAAAGGCCGAACTGGCGCGCACCGAGGCCCAGCGTCAGGAAGTGATGACCGAGGCCAACGCCAAGGTGACTCGACTCATCGAGGAAGGTCGCATGGCGGCCGCCCAAGTGCAGGAGCAGGAAACCCAGAAAGCCATCGCCGCGGCCGAGCAGATCATTGTCAAGTCGCGGGACGCGGCTGCCGAGGACTACAGACGCATGCTCGCCGAACTCAAGCGTGAAGTCGGGCGGCTGGTGGTGCACACGGCCAGTGCGGTCACGGGCAAGATTCTGACGCCCGACGATCAACGGCGCCTAGCGGAGGAGACGGCCAAGCAAGTGGAGGCGTAGGGACACGAACCGTATGAAAACGAATAAGCAAGCCGCGCGCGAGGCCAAGCAGTTGTTCCGCTTGTGTGTCTTGAATGGATTGCTCGATGAGGGCCGCGTCCGCCAGGTGGTAGAGCGAGTCATCCAATTGCAATACCGGGGTTACCTCGTCGTGCTGTCGCGCTTTCGGCGGTTGGTGAAACTAGACCAAGAGCGGCGCACAGCCGAAGTCGAGAGCGCCACGGCATTGCCCGCAGACTTGCGGTCGAGCATCCAAGCTGGCCTCGAGAGGCTATACGGCCCTCGGATTGACATCCAATTCGCAGTCCGCCCGTCGCTGATCGGAGGCATTCGGGTGAAAGTGGGCAGCGACGTCTATGACGGCAGCGTTCAGTCCGGGCTGGCCGCCCTCGAGAGAAGCTTTTGAAATCGGGAAGCACTGCGTCCTGATCCCCGAGGGGATTGGACCTACATAAATGGATAGATTGGGGTGAAGGATTTATGGCCGACCTATTGCAGGAAATCGAAGCGCAAATCACCGCTGCGAAGGCAACTAGCGGTAAACAGAATGTGGGCACCATCCGTGAGATCGGCGATGGCGTCGCGAAAGTTGAAGGACTTGCCGATGCGATGCTCAACGAGATGATCGACCTCGGCCACGGCATCACGGGGTTGGCGTTGGACCTCGATGAGACGGAAGTCGGAGTGATCATTCTAGGCGACTACACCCAACTCCAGGAGGGAGACGAAGTCCGCGCTACGGGAAAACTGTTGCAGGTCCCCGTCGGAAAGGGATTGTTGGGGCGAGTCGTGAATACGCTCGGAGAGCCCCTCGACGGCAAGGGGCCCGTCGAGAGTGACGTCGCCTATCCGGTCGAGAAAATCGCTCCCGGAATCATCCGGCGTCGTCCCGTCAGCCAACCCGTGCAAACCGGCATCATGGCCATCGACGCGATGATTCCGATCGGCCGCGGCCAGCGCGAATTGATTATCGGTGACCGTTCGACGGGCAAAACGACCATCGGTATCGACACCATCATCAGCCAAGCTCGTCTCAACAAAGCGGCCGAAGCGGCCGGCGACAAGGACTATCGCCCGCTCTACTCCATCTACGTCGCCGTTGGTCAGAAACAATCCACAATCGCGCGAATCATCGCCACTCTCGAACAAGCCGGGGCCATGCCCTACACGATCATCGTTGCTTCCCCTGCTTCCGATTCGGCGACCAGTCAGTATCTGGCACCGTTCGCGGGCACGGCCATGGGCGAGTGGTTTATGGACAACGGGATGGACGCGCTGATTATCTTCGATGATTTGTCCAAGCACGCGGTGGCTTACCGGCAGGTCTCCCTGGTGTTAAAGCGCCCCTCGGGTCGCGAAGCGTATCCGGGCGACGTGTTCTACCTCCACAGCCGATTGCTCGAACGGGCGGCGCGCGTCGGGGAAAAGTATGGCAACGGTTCGCTCACGGCCCTGCCGATCATTGAAACTCAGGCCGGTGACGTCTCTGCTTACATCCCCACCAACGTCATCTCGATCACGGACGGGCAGATTTTCTTGGAAACCGACTTGTTTTACCAGGGGGTGCGCCCTGCGATTTCCGTCGGTATTTCCGTCTCCCGCGTCGGCTCAGCGGCACAACTCAAAGCCATGAAGCAGGTCGCCGGGCAGCTCAAGGGGGAGCTCGCGCAGTTTCGGGAGCTGGCGGCATTCGCACAATTCGGTTCGGAACTCGATGCCAAAACGCAGGCGCAGATCGACCGCGGCAAGCGCATCATGGAAATCTTCAAGCAACCCCAATACAACCCGGTCCCTGTCGAAGTGCAGGTAGCGGTGCTTTGGGGGGTTCAGAATGGATACGTAGACCATGTACCCGTGGACCGGATCAAGGAGTTCCAAGCCAGCCTGACGGAGTTCCTGACCACGCGCAAAGCCGAGCTGCTCCGGAAGATCGCCGAAGAGAAGGCCCTTAGTACCGCCTTGACGGCCGACTTGAAGGCCGCAGCCGATCAGTTCAAAGAGACCTGGAAGTGAACGGTCGATAGCCATGCACAGCCTACACGACTTACGCCGACGGATCAGGTCCATCGGTAGCACCGCGCAGATCACCAAGGCCATGCAAATGGTGGCGGCGTCCAAGATGCGCAAAGCGCAAGAGGCGGTTGTCGCCGGGCGTCCTTTCGCGCGCCTCCTGTACCGCATTCAGCGCGAAGCGACCACCCGTATGGGCGACTTCCGCCATCCGCTGCTCGAAGTACGCGAAGTCCGCAAACGGGCCGTCATCTTAATCAGCTCGGACAAGGGTTTGTGTGGGGCCCTCAACGCTAACCTGTTTCGCCTGGCCGCGCAGTTCGACCCCGCCTCAACCGTCTTCATCACCGCCGGGCGCAAGGCAGCCCAGTTCGTCGCCCGCACCGGGCGGAAGCTTGTCGCCGAGTTTGCCTATGGGGACGAGCCCAAATTCCCGGAAGCCAGCGCGATTGCTTCCCTTGCCCGCGACCTGTTCTTGAAGCGAGAAGTGGATCAGGTGAGGATTGTCGCTACCGAATTTGTCAACACACTCACGCAGCGTCCCGTATCCCTGGAATACCTTCCCGTGGGCGAAATCAAGGGGCTGAAGATCCCGGGAGCGGAAGCGGAAGAGAAGCTCCCAGCCGACACCAGAGAATCCGTTTTTGAGCCCAGCCCGGAGGTTCTCCTCGCCTATCTTCTCTCGCATTATCTGAACATTTACATTTATCAGGCTTTGCTGAATGCCAGGGCCAGTGAACAAAGCGCCCGCATGGTATCGATGAAGAACGCCACCGACAATGCCGACGGCCTGATCAAGCACCTGACTCTCGAATACAACAATCTGCGTCAGGGCAACATCACGAGGGAATTGCTCGAGATTGCCGGAGGCCAGTCCGATTGAAGCAGCATCATTTGGTAAACCGATTGAGATAAGGTATGAATCTATGAATATAAACAAAGGAAAAATCGTGAAAGTCGTGGGACCGGTGGTCGACGTCGAATTCCCGGAAACCGTTCCCGCGATCTATAGCGCGTTGACCGTTGAATCGAAGGTTCAAGGGCAGCCCACCAAGCTGACGCTCGAAGTGCAACAGCACCTCGGGGACAAGTCGGTCAGGGCCATCTCGATGTCGGGCACCGAAGGCCTTAAACGCGGCTTCGAGGTGACGGACAGCGGCGCGCCCATATCCATGCCCGTGGGTGAAGGGGTTATGGGCCGTATCTTCAACGTGACCGGAGACCCGGTGGATGAGCGCGGACCGGTCAAGGCGGAAAAATACTATCCGATCCATCGCCCTGCGCCAGCTCTCGAGGACCAGTCGACTTCGCCGCAGTTGCTTCCTACCGGCATCAAGGTCATTGATTTGATCTGCCCTTTCTTGAAAGGCGGCAAGGTGGGCGCGTTCGGCGGCGCGGGAGTGGGCAAGACCGTGGTCATCATGGAGTTGATCAATAATATCGCCAAGCTTCATGGCGGCGTGTCGGTCTTCGCGGGTGTAGGCGAGCGCACCCGGGAAGGTAACGATCTCTATCACGATATGTCCGACGCTGGAGTCATCAAGCAGGACAACCTGGGTGAGTCCAAAATCGCCCTGGTCTATGGCCAGATGAACGAATCGCCCGGCGCCCGCCTCCGCGTGGCTCTCTCCGGACTCGCGATCACCGAGTATTTTCGCGACGAGAAGAACCAGGATGTTTTGCTATTCATTGACAACATCTTCCGTTTTTCTCAGGCCGGATCAGAGGTGTCGGCTTTGCTCGGCCGCACCGCCAGCGCCGTCGGTTACCAGCCGACACTCGCCGCCGAGATGGGAGCCCTTCAAGAGCGTATTACCTCTACGAAGAAGGGCTCGATCACATCCTTTCAAGCCGTGTATGTTCCGGCCGATGACCTGACGGATCCTGCGCCCGCCACGACCTTCGCGCACCTGGACGCCACGATTGTCCTCGACCGCGCCATCGCTGAACTGGGCATCTATCCGGCGGTCGATCCCCTGGCTTCGACCTCCCGTGCCCTCGCGCCGGAAATCGTCGGCAAGGAGCATTACGAGGTAGCGCGCGGAGTGCAGAACGTGCTGCAGCGTTACAAGGACCTGCAGGACATAATCGCGATTCTGGGTATGGATGAGCTATCAGCGGAGGACAAACTAACGGTGTTACGAGCGCGCAAGGTTCAGCGCTTCCTGAGCCAGCCGTTCAGCGTGGCTCAGGTGTTTACCGGCCACGAGGGCAAGCAGGTTGCTCTCGCTGACACGGTGCGAGGCTTTAAGGAAATTCTGGACGGCAAGCACGATGACGTACCAGAAGGCAACTTCTACATGAAGGGCGCAATTGAGGAAATCAAATAGCGTTTCGCATTAAGGTTGGAACGCCAGCGCAACACGGATCGAAACATGGCAAATACCATAAAATTGGAGATTGTGACGCCGCAAGCCACGGTTTACTCCGAAGACGTGGACATGGTCACGCTACCGGGTGCCGAAGGCCAGATGGGGATTCTTCCGCACCATGTCCGGCTAATGACGCAATTGGTGCCGGGCGAAATGATTGTGCGCAAAAACGGGCAAGTTCGTTTTCTGGCCGTGGGCCAGGGGCTTGTCGAAGTCACCGGAGACCGCGTGTCGATCGTGACCGACATGGCGGTGGCGACCGAGAACATCGACGAAGCAAAAGCCGAAGAAGCACGCCAACGTGCGGCCGCACGCCTCCGCGAAAAGATCTCTTCTGCGGAAGTGGCTTCCGTCAACAGTGCTCTAGCTCGCTCACTGGCACAACTGCGCGTAAAGCGCCGTCATCCTAAGTGATGTCTGAACGCTTTGCACGGTGAGCCACCGAGCACCGCCCGGCAGAGACCGGCTGCGTGGATGATTTGACGTGAGTCCCGCTCGCACCAGGGCGAGGGGACCGAGACAAGGTCAATCATTCACGAAAGGAGATTCGCTAGGTGACGGATTGAACGCAATATGGCTAGGGATGGACAGCTGGATCTCGGTCCCGGCACTTGCGCTGCTCGAGATTTTAAGCACGGCCCCAATTCTTGTAGCCCGCTCGCGCATGCCAGACAGACCCCAGTGTCCCTCGCGCCCCGCGTCGAGCACTTGAGGATCGATCCCGCATCCGTTGTCGCGAACGCGCATGTGCAGGTCACTGTCGGTGTATTCAAGTTCGCAATCGATCCGTTTGGCGCCGGAATGACAAAACGCGTTGACCAGCGCTTCTTTGCCAATGCGGTAAATCTCTTGCCGGATGGCTGGCCGCAGCGGTTGCTCGCGGCCTTCGACGCTGACACGAAAGTCGATATCGGACGGCACCTCTAGTTCCTGCTGAACCCCGGACAGCGCCAGAACGAGGTCCCAGGGGCGAGAGTCGGACGAACGCAGACCCTGAATCGTAGCCCGGCCTTCCTCTATCCCCTGCTCCATGAGCTCAAGAACTTGCTCTAACTTGGGCTTGACCGGGGAATCGGATGCCAGGCTCTTCATGGCCCCACCGAGCTGCATCGAGGCGCCGAGGAAGCTCTGGAGCAGGGTGTCGTGGAGTTCTTGGGCAATTCGGCTGCGTTCTTCGAGGAGCACGTTTTCCTGACGGACCCGCTCTTCCTGCTTTTTCCGCGACTCAATTTCCGTGGCGGTCCCGTACCATCTTTTGACGCGGCCTTCCTCCACCAACGGATTGTAGCGAAACAGGAACCATCGGTAGACGCCATCCGCTCCAAGCAATCTTGCCTCAAGTTCAAACGGCTCACCCCCGGCAAGCCCACGCTGGCGTGCGGCTAGCGCCCTCTCCACGTCGTCGGGATGACTGATCCTGCCGACTAAACCTAGGGACCGAAACTCCTCAAGTGGCAGACCTGCGTATTCACGGGCGATGCGATTTGCATGAACCAACTTGCCGTCCGGGTCCAACACCACAATCACCTGAGGGACGAGATCCACAAGTTGCTGAAGTTCCTGCTCTGCCCGCTTACGTTCGGTAATGTCGCGATAGATGGCGTACTCGGCAACCTGGCTTCCGCCAATTGACACCGGTACGCCGAGGATCGAGACCGGAAAACGCGAGCCATCTTTCCGCCCACGAATTGTTTCCACATTCAAGGTCTCGCCACGTCCGGTGACCAGCTTGGTGAACTCTTCGGCCTCCTCGCGAAGTTCTCCGGGGGCCACCAACTCGTTGAGCGGGCGTCCCACGGCCTCGTCGCGTGAATACCCGAAAATCTTCGAGAATTCCCGATTCACACGAACGATCGCGTCCGTCAAATCCACCAGTGCAATCGCTTCCGGTACGGTCTCGAAGAGTTCATCGAGGTGAGCCCTTTGCTTCGCCAGTTCGCCTTCAACCATCCGGTGCTTCGTCATATCGCGATAGATGGCATATTCCGCGATCTGTCCGCCCGGTACGGAGATGGGAACGGCCAGCAGTGAAACATGCACACGGCTGCCGTCTTTCCGGCGGCGGATGGTCTCCGCATTCACAGGCTTTCCGTGGGTTAACCGATGGCTGTACTCCTCCGCTTCGCCGCGCAGTTCTTCGGGCGCAATAAGATCATTAATCGCACGTCCGATGGCCTCCTCGGGTGCATAGCCGAAGATCCTGGTGAACTCCGTGTTAATGCGCAGCACGCGGTCGTCCACGTCGAGAAGAGCGACACCTTCCGGCGCCTGTTCAAACAGCTCATCGAGCTGTGCCCTTTGTTCAGCCAGCTGCTGGCCGCTTCGCTGCAGGGCCGCCTCCGCCCGCTTGCGCTCGGTGATATCTGTGACGGCGCCCACAAACTCGAAGCGACCCAACTCGTCGGTTGAGGGACGGCCCACGACGTGCAGATACTTGACCGTCCCGTCCGGCATGAGCAACCTGTGTTCAAAGTCGAACTCTTCGCCCTCGTGGGAAACGCGCTCCACGAATTGCTGCACACTCGACCTGTCTTCCGGGTGCGTTCGTTCCATCACCGCTTCGATCGTGGGCTCGCTGCCGGGCGGATATTCAAAAATCCGAAAGGTCTCAAGCGACCATTGAATCCTTCCGCTAGAAACTTCCCAGCCGAAGCTGCCGGTGTGGCTCAGTAGCTGAGCCTCGGCAAGGTAGGACTCCTTTCTCTGTAGCTCGCGGTAGAGCTCTTGGAGTCTTACAATCATGTCGTTGAAGACCTTGCCGAGCCGCCCGATTTCATCCTTCCCGACGGCCGGGACCCGGTGAGTGAAATCACCTTGCGCCAAAGCCCTGGAGCCTTGCATCAACCGCCCGAGTGGCTGAGTGATGCTGCGCGTGACGGCCAAGCCCAGGAGAGCCGCGAACAGCAGCGTCAACATGGCCGTTATGGGCACAATGAAGAAAATCTTCCTTTGCACCCGCGCTATATTCAAAACGGCTTGCACTCGCTCCTCGCCGACTTGGCGGTCAATGCTCTCGACCAGTTCCGCACTCCTCGATTCCAACGGCCGCAGCTGCCTGGTTAAGCGCAAGCGCACCGCCTCCCAGTCTCTCGATTGCGCCAAGGCGGTGATTTCCTCGAGCTCCGCCGGTAGCGTGTCCTGAATCGTCAAAAGGGTCGGCAGCAGCGCCGGGTCAAGTTTCACTTCTGGGGGCAATTGGCCGAGGGCATCTCTCGTGCGCCGGCTGTTTTCGAGCAGGGCGTTACGAATGGTTTGCGCTTCGTTTAACAGATCGCCCGTGTTTTCGGAATGCGTGAGCGCCTCGAGCTTCTCATAAAACGACATGAGACTGACATGCGACTGCAGCACGGCAATCAACTCTTGGTCCACACCCCTCAGACGCTCGGCTTGTGCGCGCGCCTGGTGGAATTGCCAAAGCAGGACCGCATTTCCCAGCAAAAGCACCAATATGATGGAGAGAAAACAGAGTGTCAGGCGAGGGCCGATATTGAGACGGTCCAGTTGAAAGTTGCTCTCGCTAACCTCTTTCGACCGTCTGGCAAGTTTCACGACCGTCACACGTTACTCCCAATCGCTTGTCTCAAACGACAGGAAGCCGATCCCCAATCGAAACCCGCGGAAACAATTGCGATCCATGTGCTCAAAGAGTTTTATCACCGAACTGTGAATCTCGCTTCGACGGTGGTCCGGGCCTCAAACCAGTTATTTGAACCAATTCTTTCTCTAACTCTGCCGCCGCCACTGGCGCACTCTTTTCGCCTGTCAGCACCGCATGCAAAGCCCCGATATACGCTCTTGAGACTTCCTCGTATTTCTCGCCGGACACGATCGATGGACGCGCCACCACACGGCCTCCCTCTTCCCGCAATTTGGCCAGCTGAGGATACGGTCGCAGGATATCCGGTAATTCGTAAAGCTCCCGTTCTTTGGGGATCTCCGCATGCTCTGCGGCATTTAGCAGTTGAGCGTCCCGGCGGAGAAGAAAGCGGATCAGCTCCAGCGCTTCCCGCGAATGCCCCGATGTTCGGGAAACTGCCAGACCATTTCCACCCAATGCATTGGCACTCCCGGCGCGGCCCGCCGGAAGACTGGTTATGCCAAATTGCGCGACGTTTTCTGGACGACCGGGGAAAGTGATCAGGCTATAGTCCGATGTCCAACCCCGATAGAAGGCTGCTTTTCCTGCGTTCCACATGTTTTCGGCGTCCCACTTCTCGTAGGCCACCACACCGGGTGGTGAAATGGAACCCACCCAGTGCGCTGCGCGCTGCCATGTGCGGATGGCGATCGGGTTGTTTACACTGATCGTCCCGTCTTCTTCGATAATGCGTCCGCCGCCTTCGCTTACCTGCCATTCCAAACCCGAGCAGGTCAAATCTTCGTTCATACCGCCTTCCCACGCGTAACCCCAAAAGTCTTTCTGGCCTTTGGCGCGTTCACCCGCTTGAATCCGCGCGGCCATGGCTTCGAGTTCATTCCAAGTTTTAGGCGGCTCAGGATAGCCGTACTTTCGCAGAAGGTCCGAGCGATAAAGTAAGACACCCACGTAGGCGTGACGCGGTATGGCCACGACTTTGTCGCCCACAGTGTAGCTCGCGAGCACCACCGGATATTGCGAGGAAAGTTCTGAGGTGAAGTAGGGCTTTAGATCCATGAGATACCGGTTGAATATTCCGGACCAGATGACGTCAATGCCGTACACGTCGGGCGTAGCGCCGCCTTTCTGAAGTAACTCTCGCCACAAGGCCAGTTGCCGGAGAGAACCATCCGGGCGAGGAAGTCGCTTGACCTGGATTCCCGTTTCTCGTGTGAAGGCCTCGAGGTCTCGAGCTAATCCAGGCAGCCGATCAGGGGCGTCGTACTCAATATCGAGAAATGTGACCGTGGGCGGTTCGGGCGAGGATTTCCGCGAACAACCCATAGCCAAGGAGAGCAGCACAATCCCCCATGCGCCAACGATCCTCATCGAACGAGGCCGCCGCACCCGGAGGCCTTCGTACTCCTCTTCCGGCAGCTTGGTCGTCATGGCGGGATCTCCCGGTGCCAGCGCCTCGATCGCAGCACCTACGTGAACTTACAGGCACCGATAATACACCTTGATTGTCGTGCGTTCGACCGATCTGTTCGTCTACTGTCGCGGTCGTCCCGGGCTACAGCCCAGGTATTCCGAGAAGCGATCCAGCGCGGCTCGTGCCAATGCTGGATAGTCACGGCTTCGGAGGTTCCGAACCGTGGGGTGGCCGTTTGGCTCCGAAATGGATTCGAATGCATTCGACCGGAGCTCGGACAGCCACGCAAGCGCCAACCTACGGCGAGACATGGGCGGTACTCTTTCCACTCGAGAGATCAAACGGTCAGCTCTTAATGCAGAAGTCGCTCTCAACCGGTTTAGTACGCGGTTTTCGGGCCGCCTGCAAGTGGCTCGTAAACCTGCTAAGATTTTTAGAAGATGGCCCGCCCCGCTCGCCTTTACACTCGAAGACAAAGAGGAAGAATATGAACCGACGAGATTTCCTGATAACAACCGGAACCGTGCTGGCTGGTGCGACGCTCGGGCAGGGAACCGCGAAAGGAAATCCAGCACCTTCCGGCGCTTCGACGGCCAGCGGCCGAATCGTTCTGCCGATCAACCGCAACTGGCGTTACAACCGTTCGGTTGTCGCGGCGGCACATGAGAAGAACTTCGACGACTCCGCCTTTGAAAGCGTGGTCCTGCCGCACACGAACGTGCCGCTGCCATGGCACAGTTTCGACGACAAGACATACGAATTTGTATCCATGTATCGCCGCCGATTCAAACTTCCGCCTGAGGCGCACGGGCGGCGCGTTTTCGTCGATTTTGAAGGCGCCATGCTGGCCTCTACCGTGTGGATCAACGGCGTCTGTCTTGGCGAATACAAAGGCGGTTATACACCGTTCTCCTTTGACTTGACGCCGCACATCGATTTCGCCGCCGAGAACGTCTTGGTGGTCGATCTGGACTCCACGGAGCGGCCGGACATTCCACCGTTCGGTCACCAGGTCGACTACCTAACCTTCGGAGGAATATACCGCGAAGTTTCTCTGCGCCTCGTGCCTGGTACTTTCGTTTCCAATATCTTTGCGCGGCCGAAGGACGGCATGACCTCGCATCCTCGCGTGGAGGTGGACGTTCATCTCGAACACCTCGAGGAGTTGCGCGACCCGATGACTCTCGAAGTGGAACTGCGTGATGGCCAGCAGGTTCTTGCCAAGGCCTCGCGGCCGGTTGCTCCGTCCGCTGCGGTTACCGAACCGGTCGTTTATTCCGTCGCTCTGGACAATGTGGGTAGCGTCAAGCCCTGGGATCTCGGGAGCCCGCATCTCTATACCGTCGAAGTCAGCCTGCGCCGCGGGTCGGAAGTTGCCGACGGGGATGCACGGAGGATTGGCTTTCGCGAGGCATCTTTTACCGACCACGGTTTCGAACTGAACGGAAAAATCATCAAGCTGCGTGGTCTCGATCGTCATCAGACGTTTCCGTTCGTCGGACAGGCCATGCCCGGCCGGGTGCAGCGGGCCGACGCGGCGATCCTGCGAAAAAAACTCCATTGCAACATCGTGCGCACGTCACACTATCCGCAGTCACGACATTTCCTGGACGCCTGTGACGAAATGGGCCTTCTGGTGCTCGAAGAGATTCCGGGCTGGCAGCACATCGGAGATGAGAACTGGAAGCAAATCTCTGTCGACAACGTGAAACGAATGATCGAACGGGATTGGAACCACCCAAGCATAGTGCTCTGGGGCGTGCGCATCAACGAATCGAAGGACGACCATGGTTTCTATGCGCGCACGAATGCCCTGGCCCACAAGCTCGACCCCACGCGCCAGACCGGAGGGATCCGCTATTTTCAGGAATCCGAGTTTCTCGAAGAT
>DATFTB010000031.1:0-30939 GCA_035262325.1 Candidatus Acidiferrum sp. | reverse complement strand
CCCGGTACCAAATGCCGGCGGTGCTCCGGCGGGCTGTTGTTCGGATGGATCCGGCCGCAGGTCACAAGGCGTGTCGTGTCCGATCTCGACTTCAGCCGTCGGCGCTACGCTCAAGCCCATCACTCCAGCAGCCGCGCGCATGGTTGTTTCCGCCAAAAACGCTCTTCTCGTTTTTCTCATGCTTGTTCCCCCGCGGCATTCTACTCGAGTCTTCCGAGGTCCCAGCAAAATTCATCAATCTGGCGCGAAAACGGCTGAACGCCGCAGGTGCGGATCGAGCCCGGCGCGGAAGCACCGGGGCCTTCTCGCGCGAAGCTCGGCTTTGCGGCCGGGGTGATATGATCGGCGCATTATGCTCAGGCGATTTGACCCATCCCGACTGTGGCTTTTCTTGACGCTTGCCGTGCTGGCTCCTGGTTTGGTCTTGTCCCAATCGGCACCCGCTGCGGGTTCACTCATCGTGCTGCACGCGGCGCGACTTCTTGAGATCGACACCGGAAAGATCGTCGCTCCCGGTGAAGTCTCGGTACGGGGCGAGCGCATCGTAGAGGTTGGCTCGACCGTAAAGCATCCGGCCGGAGCGCAGATTATCGACCTCGGCGACACAACGCTCTTGCCCGGCTTGATCGACGCGCACGTCCACCTTTTCCTGCATCCGGGCGCTGAGGACTTGCAAACCATTCAGGAGTCGGTGCCGCAGCGCACCATCGCGGCCCTGGTTGCCGCTCGCGATGACCTGATGGCTGGTTTTACCGCCGAGCGCGATCTCGGCACAGAAGGGGCCGGTTCGGCGGATACGGCCGTGCGCGACGCCGTCAACCACGGCCTGTTCCCCGGACCTCGCTTGCGCATCAGCGGAAACGCCATCGACATTCTCGGCGGCCACGAAGACGCCCTCGACTACAACCCGGCGCAGCATATTTTCTCGAACGCAACCTACGCAAATTCCGCGGACGAATTGGTCAGCGTCATTCGCGCGCAACTGAAGGAGGGAGCGGACTTCATCAAGATTTACCAGACAGGGCGCGATTCCATTCGCGACGGCCGCCTGTTTACGCCCTATCAATACACAGAAGCGGAACTCCGCGCCGCCGTCGAGGAAACCGCTCGCCGCGGAACGCATGTGGCGGTTCACGCCACCGGCGACCCTGGCACGCTCTATGCCGCCGAGGCCGGCGTCGCCTCGATCGAGCATGCCATCGAGCTCAGCGTCGAAACCATGCGGCTCATGAAAGAGAAGGGAATCTTTGCCGTGCCCACCTTCAGCATCTCCGAATATTTTGCGGAGCACCCGGTCACGCCCGAACAAGGCCCGAGGGAGCGCCAGTTGCTCGATTTGCACGCCGCCGAATTCCGTAAACAGCTTTCCGCGGGTGTGCCCATTGCCGCCGGCTCGGACGTCGGCCCCTTCCCGCACGGCACGCAAGCGCGCGAATTCGTGCTCATGGTGAAATTCGGCATGAAGCCCCTGGACGCGCTGCGCGCCGGCCTGCTGAACGGCGCCAAGCTGCTCGGCTGGCCCGACGAGATTGGTGCGCTGAAGCCCGGCTACTTCGCCGACATCGTCGCCGTTCCCGGCAATCCCCTCGACGACATCGGTGTGCTTACCCGCGTGGCCTTCGTCATGAAGGGCGGCAGCATCTACCGCAGACCGTAAAAACTGGCCGGAGGGCCGTTCCTCGGCAGGCTGCCGAACGACGGTAGATTGCTTTTCAGCAAACCAAGAAGCCCTCGGCCGCGGCTCCCAGTCCCGTGCTACGTTTCGACGAGACACCATCTCTTGGAGGAGGGTATGTCTAGGTTGTGGATCGCGGTTGCGGTGATTGCGCTGGCTACCGGCGTGCTCTGGGCTTCGAAGGCACGCCCGCCCAAGGTGGACGCAGAGAGGATACGCGTGCATGTGAAGTATCTCGCAAGCGATGAACTCGAGGGCCGCGGCACGGGACAAAAGGGCGGCGAAAGGGCCGCGGCGTACGTTGCACAGGAGTTCAGCAGCTATGGTTTGTTGCCAGCTGGCGAAAACGGCACTTATTTCCAGAACGTTCCGATGGTTGGCGTCAAGACGCTGCCGGAAACCGCATTCGTTCTCGCTCCGGCGAACGGCGAGGAAATGCCCTTGAAGCTATTGGACGATTATGTCACCGCGAACGAGCAACAGACGGAATCCGCCGTAATCGATGCGCCCATCGTCTTCGTTGGCTACGGCATTACCGCGCCGGAATACCGCTGGGACGACTATAAGGGCTACGACCTGAAGGGCCGGGTCGCACTGCTCTTTGTGAATCAACCCAGGTCTGATGACCCGAACTTTTTCAAAGGCAAAGCGCTCACCTACTACGGCCGGTGGACCTACAAGTTTGAAGAGACCGCGCGTCGCGGCGCGATTGCCACGCTGATCATTCACCGCGAGGACCTGGCGAGCTATCCGTGGACCGTGGTGCGCAACTCCTGGGGCGGGGAAAAGTCGTTTTTGAAACTCGACGGCACAGCGAAGCTGAAAGCGGCTTCGTGGATTCAACTGGAAGTGGCGCGCAAGCTGGTGTCGATGGCCGGGCTGGACCTGGACAAGCTGTTCGAGCTGGCACAATCGCGCGCGTTCAGACCCATCGAGCTGCCGGTGAGGCTGAAGGCGCACGTCGTGAGTTCGGTACGCCCGTTCAACTCGCGCAACGTGATCGGGGCGGTGAGAGGCGCCGATCGAGCGCGAGAGGCTGAAGCAGTTCTCTACACCGCGCATTACGATCACTTCGGCATTGATGAGACCAAGCCGGCGGGGGCCAACATCTATCACGGCGCAGCGGATAACGCCACTGGCTGCGGCATTCTGCTGGAACTGGCGCGGGTGTGGGCCGCGACAAAACCCCCGCCGCCTCGTTCGATTCTGTTTGCGGCGGTTACGGCCGAGGAGCAAGGATTGCTTGGTTCGCAATATCTCGGGAGGCACCGAGCGGTGTTTGGAGCGAAGCTAATCCTGGATTTGAACTACGACGATTTGCCGCCGCTCGGCATTCCGGAAGAGGTGGAAGTGAGCGGCGCGGAGAGGACCACGTTTTATCCGACGGTCGAGGAAACGGCAAAAGAGTTCAGACTGGCCATTCGCCCGGACTCACGGCCCGAAGCCGGCCACTACTATCGTTCGGACCACTTCAGCCTGAGCCGCGTGGGCATTCCAGCGTTTTCGATCAACGAAGGGATGAAATACCAGGGCCACGACACGGCGTGGGGCCAAGCCCAAGCCAAAGAGTTTGTCGAGCAGCGCTACCATCAGCCGACCGACGAATACAAACCGGAGATGGATTTTAGCGGCGATGCGGTGATGGCTGAATTCGGTTACGTGCTCGGCAAGAAAGCCGCCAGCGCCAACGCGGCACCGGCGTGGCTACCCGGCGACGAATTTGAGAAGGCTGGAAAAACCGAGGCAGCGAAATAAGGGGTTCCTCGCTGCACCCGGAATGACGTTGAAAGCCTGGCAGGACGTAGAACGGATGACCGGTTCAGCGAGGCCAGACGCCAGCGGTGAAGGACCGGATGATGTTGAAGCCCAGCCGCTCGTAGAGATGAACGGCGGTGCGGTTGTCGGCGGTGACGGTGAGGGAGAGTTCCTTGAAATGCTGCGCGCGCAGGGCCTCGGCGGCTGTCTGCATCAGAATGCGTCCGAGTCCATGACCCTGGAATCCGGGCTGGACACAGATTTGCGTCGTGTGGCCGACGCCCGCGGAAACTTCGCTGGTCAGTACCGCGCCCACGAGATCATCGCTCCCGGGATGACGCAGCACAAACGAGGCATTGGGTTGAAACTGTCCGCAACCGGGCAACAGGATGATGTTCTTAAGAAACTTCAGAGCGCCGTGCCTCGAACGGTACTGATCGTTGATGTCGCCGTCGATGTGATTCGCGTAAGCGAGATAAATCAGCTTGGCGCATGGCTCAAAGTAGCGGTCGTGCCAGCGGTCAAGCCGCAGTCCCGAATTCGTGGATGGGGCGGTCTCCTGATGCTTCGAGAGGTCGAGCAACATGAACTGGCGTGTGTGCAGGCGAAATCCCTGGTCGCGGAGAGCCGCGTCGACAGGGCCACCGAACGGCATGAGCTGCGCTTCGATGCGATGCATTTGCGGTAGCGCGCGCATGCCGCCAAGCATTTCTTCGAGCAGCCGCCGCCCGACGGCTTCCTGGTTCTGGCTGGTGGAAACGTACAAGCCGCCGATCAAGCCTTTGTAGTCCTCGAGGACATAGAAGCTGTATCCGACGGCCATGTTGTTTTCGATGGCCACGCAGCCGGAGAGCGCATGGGCGTCGAGGAAGCGCTTGATCAGATCGAGAGCGCTGCGATAGTCCCAGTGAAGCTCGTCGCGCCAATGGCTGGCCTCTTCGAGCAAAAGCGGCTCAAGCTGGCGGACGGACGTCTGGCGCAGGTCGATGATGTTCATTGGGCGGGCCTTACCCGGGGGCCCCGGCTTCACTGCCATGATAGCCGATTCGCGGGAGGGACCGCCAAATCCGGCCGCGAGGACCGATATAAATCAGACACAATGGCAAGAGAAGACCGAATCACCCGACAAGGCCCGTGCTAGCATTTTCTTGATTCCAGTAACTATCGCAGGGAAGGTAGGTATTCGCTTGCCAATGGCGTGGCCCTTGAGCGCTCAGCCCATGTCGATTCTCGACGAACTGCGTTATCCAAGGCGCTGGTACACGAAGCTCATCACCGTCTTGCTGGCGCTGATTTTTTTTGCCGGGTTGTCAACGGTGGTGATCGCCGGGGTGCTGACCTACTGGATCGTGAAGCCGCAGCGAACCAGTTCCGAGATCAACATGGAGAGCTTTCCGGGACGACCGGACGAGGTGGAGTTTAGCACCTCGGGATTAAAGCCGGCGGGAAGGAAGGGCTGGTTCTTTCCGGGATTGAGGGGGGCACCCACGATTGTGTTGTGCCACGGATACCAGTCGAGCCGCGGCGAACTGCTGACGCTGGTTTCAGCGCTGCAGGATCACCAGTACAACGTGTTCGTGTTCGACTTTGCCGCGCACGGCGCGAATGACGGGGTGACAACCTTCGGGTACCGCGAAGCGGATGAAGTGCGCGCAGCAATCGACGTACTGGCGAAACGAAACGACGTTGACCCGACGCGCTTTGGCTTGTGGGGATACAACCTCGGGGCGTACGCGGCGCTGCGAGAGGCGGAACGGGACAATCGCGTGCGCGCACTGGTGCTCGATTCGGTGTACGACTATCCGAAGCAGATGGTGCGGATCGGCGTGGAGAAGACCGGCGTGGGGGGATTCCCGTTGATGGTGAAATCGGCGCAGACGGCCTTCGAGTGGCTGAACTACGCGTATAAAGATGATCCGCCGCTTTCGTCTCGGCAGAAGCAGCTCGTAGGTGTACCGATCCTGTTCATCCAGGCGACCGACGACCCGGAATTGGGAACCATCACACGGGAGATGTTCGTGAAGGCGTCGGAACCGCGCGAGCAAGCCATTATTGCACACGGAAATTTTGTGAATCTCACGGATGACGAAAAGCGCGCGTATGAAAACCGCGTGGTGAGCTTCTTCCTAACGAGGTTGCCCATCGCGGACGCGATCGTCGCGGCTCCCTCCAAGAACACCAAGTCCGCCCACTGAGGCGGTGTTCCTGCAAGGAATCACAGCGGGATAGATCCGATAGGCGAGGCATTCAAAGCTCGAAGTGTCCAGTTGCGGACGTTCTCTCGGATTCAGAAAAAGCCAGCTAGGTTTAGGGTCTCCGGGTTGCCACTCGGGCAGAACGGAATGCGTGTAGAAGTTCAGCTGGTAGGCTTCGGAGCGCGTGAGTCCCCAGGTAGCCGCGGCTCGCGGAGAAAATTCCGGCCAGTTCCGGCTGGCCTCGGAAAGGGCGCTCCGCGCCGTTAGCGCTGCATCGAGCTTGCCGAGCAGGTCGCCGGTTTTTACTAGCAAAAGAAGAAGGAAGAAAACCAGCGCGAAAAGCGCAACGCGGGCGCCGCGAAGCAGGGCAAGAACGATGACCGCAACGCCAGCGAACGCAGCCATGAACGCGAGAAAACGGACGTCCCGTAGCGGCAAGATTCCGCTAGGCGCGGTCCACTTGCCGGAAAAGGCGTACACGGCGATCGCAAGACCGAGCAAGCCAGCCCCGAGCGCCGCGACGAGCCAACGTGCCGGCTTCTCCGCGGGCCGTAGCCTGGACCCGAGCGATGCTGCGAGCAAGAGCACCAGGGGCGGGATCGCCGGGAGAATGTAGCCCGGGAGTTTTGACTTGGACACAGAAAAGAACACCAGGGGGAAGGCGACCCAGCATAGGAGGAAGAGGGTGGAGTCCCGTTCGGGGTGCCGGCCACGAATGACTCGAAGCGCTTGCTTGGAAGCGGGAACGAGCAGGATTGTCCAGGGAAAAACCGCGAGCAACGTTACGGGAAGGTAGAACCAGAAGGGCTGGATGTGCTGGAATTCAGGTGTGAGATAGCGCTTGAAATTGTGCTCGATGATGAAGACGCGAAAGAAGTCGGGATTGCGGCGGGCGCAGAGAAGGTACCAGGGGAGAGCAGTGAGGCAGAAGCTCGTGATGGCCACGGGATGAAGGCAGCGAAAGGCGTCGCGCCAGCGTTTGCTCAAGATGGCCCAGGGAAGAAGCGCGCCCGACGAGAGGACGATCGCGGCGGGGCCTTTCGCGAGAACGGCGAGGCCAAGGAAAAAGCCCAAGAGCACGAGGGCCAGCCAGGGAGTTCGCGGCAGGATGGGCGTGTATTCGTCGCGCACGAGTCCGAGGACAAACGCCGCCGAAACCATGGCGATGGTGAGCATCGCCGAGAAGGGCATGTCTGTGGACGCAGCGTGAGAGAAACCGATCATGCCGACGGTGGTGGGCAAGAGGAGCAGCAACCATCGGGCCGTTTCGGCGCCGTAGAGGCGCCCGGCAAGCCACGCGAGGGCGAGAGTCGCGAGCAATGCGGAGGCGGCGCTCGGAAACCGAGCGGCGGCTTCGTTGACGCCAAAGAGCTTGAAGCTCAGAGCGGCGCCCCAATAATAGAGCACGGGTTTTTCGAACCAGGGCTTACCGTAGAGGCGCGGCGTGACCCAGTCCCCGGTTTCCATCATGTCGCGCGCGATCCACGCGTAACGCGGCTCGTCGGGACCCACCAGGCCAATGGCACCGAGGTTATGGAAGTAGGAGAGGTACAGAGCAGCGAGGATCAGGGCCATGAAAGCAAGACGCGAGGCGAGGGACGGAGAGTTGCGCTCGAGGAAGGAGTTGTCGATTTGCGCCACGGAACGTTGAGTCTAGCATTCTAAGTGTATCGTGGAATGGCGGAGTCGGGGATGCTGGCCCGACTCGGACGCATGCATGCAATTCCGCCAATTTGCGTTCGTGCGCGGTAGACAAGTTGAATGATTGAATGGCTGCAATATGTGGTGGCGTGGACGTTCGTGAAAACGCTGGGTGCACTGCCGCGAACGGTGGCGCGGAGCCTGGGCGCGGCGGGGGCGCGGGCATTGCTGTTCCTGCGACCGAAGCTCCGGAAGACGGCGGAGTTCAATCTGAAGCTGGCGTTTCCTGACTGGAACGAGTCCGAACGAAATGCCGTTATGAAGGCGATGCCGCGCCATCTCGGATGGATGGCCGCGGAATTCGCGCGGTTTCCGCGGTACACGGCGGAAAACATCGAAAGCGTCGTGATTCTGGACGGGCACGAGAATTTTCTGGCGGGCCAGAGCCGCGGCAAAGGCGTGCTTTACCTGACAGGGCACATCGGCGCGTGGGAGCTTTCTTCGTTTGCGCATGCCTTGTATGGATTCCCGCTGCATTACATGGCGCGGCCGCTCGATAACGGGCTGCTCGACGCGCTCGTAAACAAGTACCGAGGTCTCTCCGGGAATCGGCCGATTTTCAAAAACGAGTCGGCGCGGCAAGTGCTGCGCGTCCTGAAGGAGGCGGGAACCATCGGGATTCTGGCCGACCAGAACACCATGCCGGAAGAGGGTCTGTGGGTGGACTTTTTCGGCACGCCGGCGTGCACAACGACCGGAATCGCGCGCGTGGCGTTGCACTCGGGGGCGGCGGTTGTCCCGGGGTACGCCTATTGGGACGAGAATCTCAAGAGGTACCGGCTGCGGTTTGAGCCACCGGTGGAGTTGGTCCGGAGCGGTGACATGGAGCGTGACATTTTAGAGAATACCCGACGGTTTGCGAAGGTGATCGAAGAGATTATCCGGAAACACCCCGAGCAATGGGCTTGGATTCATGCCCGGTGGAAGAACCGGCCGAAAGGGGAACCGCCAATCTACGATTTCTTGGGATAAAAGCATTTTCGCCAAAGAGGGCGCTCTAACGCACCAAGAAGGAAGAGAGAAGAGGGCAAGCCATGAAGCTGACAGCGAGGGAAGTAGCGGAGAAAATCGGGGCGACGGTGGAGGGAGAAGGGACGTTCGAACTGACCGGAGTGGCGGCGCCCGAGCGCGCGGGGAAGAAGGATCTGATCTATGTGGAGGCCGCAAAATACCTGGAGCGGGCCGCGGCGTCGGAAGCCATATGCGTCGTGGCGAAAAGTGGACTTGCGCTTCCCGGGAAGGTGATTCTGCGCAGCGAGCGGCCAAAGGCGGCGTTTGCGAAAGCGGCGATGCTCTTGCTCGAGCGCGTGCCGATCGCCAATGGCGTGCATCCAACGGCTAGTGTAGCTCCGCTCGCGCGCCTCGGCGAGAATGTGGGTATCGGCCCCTATGCCGTGATCGCCGAAGACGTGCATATTGGCGAGGGGACGCAGATCGGGGCGCACTCGGTGATCGGAGCGGGCTGCTGGATTGGCACGCACTGCCGCATACACCCGCGGGTGACGCTGTATTCGGGGGTACGAGTCGGAAATCGCACGGAGATTCATGCGGGAGCGGTGCTCGGAGCGGATGGATTTGGGTACGCGTTTGACGGAGAGCGGTACTGGAAATTTCCGCAGGCGGGGATCGTGGAGGTTGGAGCGGACACGGAAATTGGAGCCAATGTAACGATTGATCGGGGGTCGCTCGACGATACGCAAATTGGAGAAGGAGTGAAACTCGACAATCTGGTGCACGTCGGCCATAACGTGAAGATCGGGGCACACACGGTAATTGCGGCGCAGACGGGGATATCCGGCTCGTGTGCGTTAGGGCGTCACGTGGTGATTGGTGGACAGGCGGGATTCGGAGAACACTGCATCGTTGAGGATGGAGTGGTCATCGGAGGGCAAGCGGGCATTCTGAACGGGAAGACAGTGCCGAGGGGGCAGGTGGTGTGGGGGACACCGGCGCGGCCGCTGGCGAAGTTCAAAGAGGCGTATGCGTGGTTCGCGCGATTGCCGGAGCTAGGGGCGCGGGTGAAAGAGTTGGAGGAGAAAGCTCGGTGAAGAGCGGATTCCTCGCTGCCCCACTCCGTTCGGAGTGACGGGTCCAGCATCCTTGGGGATCAGAAAAATATGGCGAGCAGCGAAGCGCGAGAGCAGCGGTTGTGGCGATTGATTGTGGTGGGCGGCCACACACGGAGTATCGGAAAGACACAACTGGTGTGCGATGTAATCCAGGCGTTTCCCCGAACCGAGTGGATTGCCGGCAAGATTACGCAATATGGGCATGGCGTGTGCGCGCAGAACGGCGAGAATTGCGATTGCGCTCCGAGCGAACATGCTTGCGCGCTCGACTGGGAGACGCGAGCCGATACGGGGACCGATAGCTCGAGATTTCTTGCCGCGGGAGCAAGACGGGCGTTCTGGTTGCGGACGAAGCAGGGGTATTTGGCAGAAGGGCTGCCGTTGTTGCGGCGGGCTCTCGCTGAGGTGGACGAAAAAGCAACGGTCCCTCAGCGGCCAGGGCTCGGTGAGAGTCAGACGACCGGCACAGCGAGCCGCGCGGTGATTGTGGAGAGCAATTCGTTGATGCAGTTTCTGAAGCCGTCGCTCTATTTTGCGGTGCTGGACCCGTTGAAGGAAGATTTCAAGAAGTCGGCGCAACTGGCACTGGACCGAGCGCAGGCCCTGGTGCTGCGGGGAAAGCTGGGAGGGGACGAGCCACCCGCGCCCCTTTGGATGAAACTGCCTCGACAGCTGCTGAAAGAAAAAGCTTCGGTGCTCCAGCGCGAAGGAGAGAAACTACCCGAACCCTTGTGGGAACTGGTGCATCGAATCTTGCAGCAGCCGGCGGGCGTCAGGCTATGACGGTGTAGCAGGGAAGGGTTCCTGATACGGCATCTTAGGCGTTGACCCCACTTTCCCGGCCAGCCATAATATCACCGTACTGGGGTGCTCGACCTGCCGCCGTGGGGTAATTGGAAGTTCAAGGAAGCAGGGAAGTTAAGACGTTTTCCAAAGGGCCGCTTGGGGTGTATCGAGGCCCTAGGTTGGTTCACTCGAGGGGGAGCCGAGATGGCCTCGTTCGTGCGTTTGAGAGAGGATTTGGCGGTTGCACCCGCTCCAGTTCCCTGGCGTCAGCAAGACTGGGCCGAGCGAGTAGAGAAAGCCGTCAACAAGGGCACGGAATATCTCCTTTCGATGCAAACGGAAGAAGGGTATTGGCACGGGGAATTGGAAGCCGATACCACGCTCGAATCCGATTACATCTACTACCTGCACGTTTTGGGGAAGGCCGATCCCGAACGCGTGGCCAAGCTGGCGAATTATGTACGGCGCCGGCAGCTCGAGGATGGCGGCTGGTCGATCTATCCAGGCGGGCCTTCGGAGCTGAACGCCACCAGCAAGGCGTATTTTGCGCTGAAGCTGGCGGGCGATTCGCCGGCAGCCACCCACATGGTGAAGGCCCGCGAGACGGTGCATCGTCTTGGCGGCCTGGAACACACCAATTCATATGTGAGATTTTACCTGGCGCTGGTCGGCGCGGTGGGCTGGGAAATGGTACCCGCGATCCCGCCGGAACTGATGCTCCTGCCGAACTGGTTTTACTTCAACATCTACGAAATGTCTTCTTGGACCCGCGGAATTGTAATTCCCTTGGCGATTTTGTTTTCGTTGCGGCCGGAGTTCGAGCTTCCCGAACACGCGCGCGTGGATGAGCTGTTCAAGGATCCTTCGCAGAAGACGGCGGCATTCAACTGGAGCAAGCAGTTGCTTTCGTGGAAAAACGTATTCTTGGCGGTGGACCGCGGATTGAAGTTGTACGAGAAACTTCCCTGGAAGCCGTTGCGGCGGAAGGCGATTCAGGATGCGAAACAGTGGATGGTGGAGCACCTCGAGCGGACCGAGGGCCTGGCGGCGATTTACCCCTCGATGATGAACTCGATTTTTGCGCTGATGGCGCTGGGGCACGGACCGGATGATCCCTTGACGTTTCGCGAGATCAAGGAGCTTGCGCGATTCGAAATCGAAGACAACGACACCATCCGGCTGCAGCCGTGCGTTTCGCCGGTATGGGATACGTGCATCGCCATGGTAGCGCTCGAGGAGGCTGGGTTGCCCGCGGACCATCCGGCGTTGGTGAGGGCGGCGGAGTGGCTGCTAAGCAAACAGATTCTCGGCGGTGGCGATTGGCAGGTGAAGAACAAGGACGCCGAGCCGGGCGGGTGGGCATTTGAATACCGGAACGATTTCTACCCGGACGTGGACGATACGGCGTTTGTGCTGATGGCCCTGCAGCGGGTGAAGTTTCCTGACGAAAAGCGGATGGAAAGCGCGATCCGGCGGGGGATTCAGTGGCTGCTGAGCATGCAGAATCGCGACGGAGGCTGGGGCGCGTTTGACCGAGACAACGACCGGCAGTTGCTCTGCAATATTCCGTTTGCCGATCATAACGCGATGATCGATCCCTCGACGGCCGACGTCACGGCGCGCGTGCTGGAATGCCTGGGAAGATTTGGCTGGCCTGCGGAGCACCCGGTGGTGCGCCGGGCGGTGGGCTTCCTCGAGAAAGACCAGTCGAAGGACGGGTCGTGGTTTGGGCGTTGGGGCGTCAATTACGTGTATGGCACGAGCGGCGTGCTGCGGGCGCTCGAGACGGTGTCGCTGACGGCACAAGGCTATTGCGCGCGGGCGGTGGGTTGGCTCAGAGAGGTCCAGAAGGCAGACGGAAGCTTTGGCGAATCGTTGCATAGCTATGAGGTTGTTTCGACGAAGGGGCAGGGAAACAGCACGCCATCGCAGACGGCCTGGGGGCTGATTGGATTGCTCGCCGGAGCAGACCGGAACGATACGGCCATCGCGCGGGCGACGGCTTATCTGGTCGAACAGCAAAACGCGAACGGGTCGTGGAGCGAGGAAGAGTTTACCGGGACGGGGTTTCCGGGCGTGTTTTATCTGAAGTACCACCTGTATAAGAATTCTTTTCCGGTCTATGCGCTGGCGCGGTACCGAAATCAGGCGAAGAAAACAGAAGAATATTGTGCGGTGAAGTTCCAGCCAAGCGAGTTCCGGCTTCGCAGCGGTGTTTACACGGCGCGCGAACAGCGCGCGTGCTGAAACAGGATGCGGTACCCCTTCGCCTTAGTCTTTGATGCCGCAAAGCACCTCCTAGGGAAGAAGCTTCGAGGAAAAAAGAAATTTGCACTGATTTTGTCGCTCGATCCCATGGGACAGTCGACGGGTCCGTGCGGCTGCGGGCCGGGGCTCGCGAGCGAAGGAGGCCGGCACATGCTTAGCGTCGACGAGTGCCTGGCCGCGCTGGAGCAATGCGACGCGCCGGTGGTGTCGATTTGCGGTGGAGAACCACTCGAGTACCCGGAGATCGGCGCTCTGGCGCGAGCGATCCTGGCGCGAGGAAAGCACCTGTTTATTCACACCGACGGGGGTCTGATTCGGCGCCGAATGCACTTGATTCCACCGGAGACGAATTTTTTCTGGAACGTGAAGCTGGACGGGACGGAATCGGAGCATGACCGAAGGGCCACCCGGCCGGGCCTGTTTCTGGAAGCGCTGGACGGAATTAGGGCCGCGAAGAACGCGGGTTTCTTCGTGCTGGTGACGACCGTGATTTATCCGGATACCGACGTTGAAGACGTGCGCCAGCTGTTTGAAAGGCTGCACGCGACTCATGTCGACGGATACATGCTGGTTCCGCACTATCCGAAAGAGAAGCTGTGCCGCGACGGTAGCGCCGAGTTCCGCAAGAAGATGCGTGAGAGATTTCGCGCGGCCAGCGAGCGGCTTGCTGAGTTCAACCTGTTGATTTCGCCGATTTATCTGGAGTATTTGTGCGGCGAACGCGAGTTGGATTGCTGCGCATGGGCGAGCCCGGTGTACGGGCCCGAGGGATGGGCAGGTCCGTGTTATCTGGTGAGCAGCGGCTATGCCAGGGACTACCAGGAATTGCTCGAAAAGACCGCGTGGGAGAATTATGGCCGCGGGCTGAATCCGAGGTGCGAGAATTGCGAATCGCACGCCGGTTTCGAAACGGCAGCGGTCGTCGGCGTAAACCCGAAAGCGGGTGACACCTGGAAGATGCTGGCGTGGCAGTTGAGCGGGAGTCTCGGCGAGAAACGGGAAGGGAAGAGTAGGTCATGACGACGCTCGTAACCGGCGCGGCGGGTTTCTTGGGGAGCCACGTGGCGCGGCAGCTGGTGGCGCAAGGCGATGACGTGCGCGTGCTGCTGCGGGCGTCGAGCAGCAATCGCGCGATCAGCGATTTGTCGCTCGAATATGTGACCGGGGATTTGCGGGATCCGAGCTCGCTCGAACGTGCGATGGCGGGAGCAAAACGCGTCTTTCACGTGGCGGCAGATTACCGTTTGTGGGCCAAACGTTCGCAGGATATCTACGACTCGAATGTGGGTGGAACGAAGAATCTGCTGGCGGCGGCGAGGAAGGCCGGCGTCGAGCGGCTGATTTATACGAGCACGGTGGCAACGGTTGCGGTGGACCGGCCGGAACCCCCGAATGAATCCACGCATGCGAAGCTGGAAGAGATGGTCGGGCATTACAAGAGGTCAAAGTGGATCGCCGAGCAGGAGGTGCTGAAGGCGGCGGAGCAGGGATTGCCGGTCATTGTGGCGATGCCGACGACACCGGTGGGTCCATGGGACTGGAAGCCGACGCCTACAGGGAAGATCATTCTGGACTTTCTGAATGGGAAGATGCCGGGGTACGTGGAAACGGGATTGAATTTCGTGGGTGTGGAGGAATGCGCCGCGGGGCATTTGCTGCTGGCCGAAAGGGGCAAGATTGGCGAGCGCTACCTGCTGGGTGCAGAAAACCTGACGCTGAAGCAGTTGCTCGATGCCTTGGAAAGCATAACGGGGCTGGCAGCACCAGCGATGAAAATCCCGCACGGGGTGGCGTTGGGTGTAGCGTATGTGGAGAGCGCCTTTTCGCGGCTGATCGGGAAAGAGCCGCAAATTCCGGTGGAAGGCGTGAAGATTGCGCGGCACCTGATGTTCGTGGATTGCTCGCGGGCGAAGAAGGAGTTGGGATTTGCGCCCGGACCGGTCGTAGCGGCGCTCGAGCGGGCGGTGAAGTGGTATCGCGAGAATGGCTACGTAAAGGCGGGGCGAGTGAAGAAGATGAGGCCGGCGGCTTGAGAGGAAGAAAAGAAAGTTAAAGGAAGTGAGTGAAGTGCGGGGAACGAGGTAACGGGGCACACGAGGCGAGAAAGCAAGGGACGAAGGAAACGATGCGGGTACTCGTGACATTTGCAGTCGATGCAGAATTTGCGCCGTGGCGCAAGCTGCGAGCGTTTCGCCACATCGACTACGACGGATTGCAGCTGTGGTTTACCGTTGCGGGCACCGTCCAGATCACCGTGCTGGTAACCGGGATCGGGACGGAATCGTCGGCGCAAGCCATGGGCCTGATGATGCAGATGGCGGACGAAAACAAGCACTTTGATGTATGTGTTTCGAGCGGGCTCGCCGGAGCACTCGACGAAGCACTAATGCCCGGCGATATCATCGCGCCCCAATCACTCATTGCCGAAAATAAGCACGCGGAAGCGCCGTCAGAGCAGTTGAAGGTGCATCCGGAGCTGCGCAAGCAAGCGGTAGCGATGGGAGCCATCGCGGCGGATTGTCTTTTGACAAGCAACCAGGTGATGGCTAAGGCAAGCGCGAAGAAAGCCTGCTCTTCGAAGGCGCAATCGGTGGATATGGAGAGTTTTGAGATCGTCAAGGAGGCCCAGGCCTGGGGCGCGCAGAGCGTTGTCGTACGGGCGATCAGCGACTCGGCCAAGGAAGACCTTCCCATCAATTTCAATCTCACGCTTTCGAAAAAGCAGCAAGTGAGCGTGTCAAAAATTGTCTGGGAGCTGGCCAAGAATCCGGTTGCCCTGCCGGCGGTTCTGCGGTTCGCAGCACAAAGCCGCAAAGCCGCCGGAAAGCTGGCGCGCTTTCTGGACGCCTACGTACAAACAGTGGCGAGCGACGGCCAGGGAAGCCGCTCACGTGAGGCGGTGGCTTCATGAGCCGGGCGGAGGTCGTGGAGGAGACGGCAAGAAGGCTCGGGCCCATCCCCAAAGCGATGCGGGCGGGAGTGTACCGCGAGAAGGGCGTGGTGCGGGTGGAAGAAGTGCCGGTGCCGGAGGTGCGCGACGGCGAAGTGCTCATCAAGGTGGCGGCCTGCGGGGTTTGCGGAACCGACATCAAGAAGATCTTTCAGCGATATGTGGAGCCACCGCAGATTCTGGGGCACGAGCTCGCCGGGACGGTCGTGGCCCTTGGACGCGGCGTGACGAAGTGGAAACTGGGCGACCGGGTGATGAGTTTTCACCATATTCCATGCGGCGAGTGTTTTTACTGCCGGAAGCGGCTGTTTTCGCAGTGCCAGCAGTACAAAACGACCGGATTGACGGGAGGCTTTACGCCCAATGGTGGCGGCTTTGGCGAGTACGTAAAGGCCATGCCGTGGGTTGTAGCACGGGGGATCGTTGCGCTGCCGGATGAGGTGAGCTTCGAAGAAGGCACGTTCATCGAGCCGATCAATACCATCGTGAAGGCGGTCGAAAAAGCGAGGGTGATCGCGGGGGAGACGGTTCTGATCATCGGTTGCGGCCCGATTGGCCTGCAGCTTTTGATGGTGGCGAAGACTTATGGGCCGACGGTCTACACCAGCGACCCGATGGGCACGCGACGGGCGGTCAGCCTAAGATTAGGAGCCGTTGAGTCATTTGACCCTATAAGTGGTAAGCTTGAAGAAGAGATACGGGTCCGTACGGGGGGTAGGGGAGCGGACGTAGTTCTCGTGGCCGTGGCGCATCCCTCGGTGGTGGTTGATGCGCTGGCAGCAGCGCGACCGGGGGGTAGGGTGCTCCTGTTTGCCGCCAATGATCCTGTGACAAAGATAGAGTTCCCCGCGGCCGCGGTGGGGATTGACGAGAAGGAGATTCTAGGCAGCTATAGTGCGGCCGTGGACATCCAAGAAAGTGCCGCATCACTGGTGCTGGAGAGGAAACTGCCGGTGATGGAGATCGTTACCCACCGGTTCCCATTGGCTAGAATTCAAGAAGGACTGGAGTTGGCGGCCAGGCCCACGGAAGATTCACTGAAGGTATTGATCACACACGAATGAGAGCAGCGTCCCCCAAAAAGACAGAAATCGGGCTGGAAGAGAACGTAGTTCCGGCGAGGATAGTTGTGCCATCAAAGATGACGGCGGCGGTCCTGTACGGCAGCGAAGATCTGCGTGTGGAGCAGATCGACGTGCCCGCGATTGCGGTGGACGAAGTGCTGCTGCGCGTGCGCTTGGCGTTGACTGACGGAACCGACTTGAAGGTGTGGAAGCGTGGTTACCACGCGATGATGATCCAGCCGCCTGCGGTATTTGGCCATGAGGTGGTGGGCGAAATCGTGGCCATGGGTAAGCGCGTGGACGCGAAGTGGCGCCTCGGTTCGCGGGTGATTGCGGCGAATTCGGCGCCGTGTTTCCGGTGCTACCACTGCCGGCGCGGCCAGGAGAATCTTTGCGACGATTTGCTGTTCAACAACGGCGCGTACGCGGAGTACATGCGCATACCGGGACGAATTGTGCGCGAGAACATGCTGGAAGTCCCGCACTCCGTGGACGACCATAGCGCGGCTCTGGTGGAGCCGCTGGCGTGCGTGCTGCGGGGCATCCACGAGATGGAAGTTCGTACCGGTGACACCGCTGCGGTCATTGGTTGCGGGCCCATCGGATTGAAGTATGTGCGCATGCTGTCGAGGCGCGGCGTACGGGTGATCGCCCTGGCGCGCCGCGAGGCTCCGCTGGCTGTGGCGAGGAAGCTGGGAGCCTCGGTGACGATCAACGTGACGGAAGTGCCCGACGTGGTGGGAGCGGTGCGGGACCTGACCGAGGAGCGCCGCGGGCCGGACTCGGTGGTGGAAGCGGCGGGGAATCCGGCGACGTGGGAACAGGCTTTGAAGATGGTGCGCCGAGGCGGAGTGGTCAACTTCTTCAGCGGGCTGCCAAAGGGAGTTCGCGTAGAGATTGAGCCGGCGGCGATTCACTATTCAGAGATCAAGATGATTTCTCCGTTCCACCATACGCCGCGCTTTATCCGCGAGGCGCTGGAGGCGGTGCGTCGAGGCGACGTTTCGGCTGAGGAAATCGTGACGGAAGAGATCCGGCTCGAAGAACTGCCGCAAGCGTTTGAACGTATGAAAGCGCGGAGCGGGGAGATCAAGCTGGCGGTGCGGCCGTAGAAGAGACCGGTAGCCAACGACCAGTGCTCAGTGACTGGTAAGCCGGGCGATTGAATCATCCAGTTCAACTTCAGAGGAAGTCCCCTTGTAATGCTGCGTCCAGGCGAGTTGTCGCTTATGGAAAAACTGCCGGCGGACGGGTGTACGCTGAAGGAGGCGCAGGAGTATACGCGTTGGTTGGCGACCCATCATTATGAGAATTTCAACGTAGTGTCGTGGCTGCTGCCGAGGGAACTGCACCAACACTTTTATAACGTCTACGCGTATTGCCGGTGGGCGGACGATCTTGGCGATGAGGTGCCCGCGAAAGAGCGGGCGCTCGAATTGCTGGCTTGGTGGGAACGCGAGTTGGACTCGTGTTATGCGGGGCAACCGTCGCATCCCGTATTTGTGGCCCTCAAGGAAACCGCGGTGGCGAAAGACGTGCCGAAACAGCCTTTTGCGGATTTGCTGAAGGCCTTCCGTCAGGACCAGGTCGTGAAGCGCTACGCGACCTGGCAGGCACTGCTGGACTATTGCGTGTATTCGGCGAACCCCGTGGGGCGGCTGGTGCTGTACCTCTGCGGCTACCGGGACGCGGAGCGGCAACGGCTTTCGGATGCCACGTGCACGGCACTGCAACTGGCAAATTTCTGGCAAGACGTTTCGCGGGACCTCGAAAAAGGGCGCATCTATATTCCTCTGGATCGTGCACGGGCCCATGGGATAAGCGAGGAAGAGATTGTCGGGAGGAAATTCGGCGAGCGATACGTGGCGTTGATGCAGGAGCTGATCGGCCGGACCAGGGAATTATTCGGCCAGGGCATGCCGCTCTCGAGGATGGTCGACGGCAAATTGAGCGTGGACCTGGAAATGTTCAGCCGGGGCGGGCAGGCAGTGCTGGATGCCATCGAGGCGATGGGTTATGACACGCTGAACCGGAGACCGGAGGTCAGCAAGGGCAAGCAAGTTCAGTTGCTGGGCCGAGCGATTGTGACGCGCGTGATGAGCGGGGCGCCCACGCCGATCACAAACTCAAGGCGGAGCCGTCGGGAAGCGGGGAGTAAGCCGGCCGGGATGCCAGATGCGGTGAGTTCGTATGAGGAGTGCCACCAGATCGCGCGTGAAGCACAGAGTAATTTCTATCCCGCATTCTTTTTGCTGCCGAAGCCGAAGCGGGACGGAATCGTTGCCCTGTATGCATTCATGCGGCTGATTGACGACGTGTCGGACGAAGGCGCAGACCTAGGGGCGAAGCAAAGAGAACTGGCCAGGTGGCGCGCGGCGCTGGATCAGGCGATTACGGGACAGGAACAGGTGATTGACGGCTCGGCGGCGATGGCCTCGCCGTTTGCCACACTGCGGGGAGCAAAACAGATCTTGCCCGCTCTCGTGGATACGATCGAACGGTACAAAATGCCATCAGGCTATTTGCACGATCTGATTTCGGGCGCGGAGATGGATCTCACGATTCGGAGCTATGCATCATTCGAGCGGCTCAAGGAGTATTGCTACCGGGTGGCAGGAACCGTAGGGCTGACGTGCACCCATATCTTTGGCTTCCACGACTTTCGGGCGCTCGCACTGGCAGAAAAGCTTGGCCTGGCCTTTCAGTTGACGAACATCATCCGGGACGTGCGGGAGGACTACGCGGCCGGGAGAGTGTATCTGCCGGAAGAAGATTTGACGCATTTTGGAGTGGCCAGGGAGGACTTCGGGCGAAAAGAGGGGACCCTGGGCGTGCGAGAATTGCTGCGCTTTGAGGCCGACCGCGCGTGGAAGCTTTATGAGGACGGAGCGAAACTACTCGGCATGATTGACGAAGACAGCCGGGGAACCTTGTGGCTGCTGGTGCACACCTACAGCGCACTCCTGGCGCGGATCGAGGCCGTAGAATTTGCGGTTTTTGGGAGGCGTGTGGGACTGTCGAAGGCGGAGAAGTTGAGGCTGATTGCCAAGGCGCGATTCGGGCGCCATACGGAAGAGACTATCCTTGCAAGACGTGATCGTAATCGGAGGCGGGCTCGCGGGGCTGTCGGCGGGCATAGCGCTGTCTGAAGCGGGCTGCCGCGTACGCCTGTTCGAACAGCGGCCATTCCTCGGCGGCCGGGCCACGTCGTATTGCTTGCCCGATGGTGAGCACGTGGACAACTGCCAGCACGTGACTTTTGCTTGCTGCACCAACCTGGAGGACTTTTACCGACGGGTAGGGGTGGCGGAGAAGATCAAGTTCTTTGACCGGCTACTGCTGCAGGACCCGCAAGGCAGGCGCGGCAGCCTGAAGGCCGGGATACTGCCGGCCCCCTTGCATTTGATGGGATCGTTTCTGACGTTTCGGCCGCTATCGGCCAAAGACAAGCTGAGCATCGGCCAGGGCATGCTGGCGATCTTTCGAAGCAAGGGCGAGCCCGAGGAGCTGAAGAGCGGGGCGCCTGTTTCCATGACGGAGTGGCTGAAGAGCAAGGGCCAAACGGCGAAAGCGATCGAGCGGTTTTGGCGCGTTGTGCTTGTGAGCGCGCTTTCCGAGGAGCTGGACCGCATTGACGCGCGCTACGGGATACAGGTGTTTTGGAAAAGCGTGCTGGCCACCCGAAAGGGATACCGGATGGGAGTGCCCGTCGTGGAGTTGGGAGCGCTGTATGAGCACTGCCGAACCGCGATTGAGAGGAAGGGCGGGGAAGTGAATCTGCGAGTGCCGTTGCGCGGGTTGAGGTTCGCGGGCAACCGGCTAAAGTCTGTGGTTTTCGATGAGGGCAGGGAGGAGGTGGCGGACGCGGTGGTGCTGGCGCTGCCGCACGGCACGCTCGACGAATTGTTGCCGGAAGAAGTCAAGCGAGACAATCCGGAGCTAGCGCAAATCGGCAGAATCGAGGACGCGCCGATAACCGGGGTGCACCTCTGGTTCGACCGCGAAGTGATGAGCGAGCCGCATTTGACACTGCTGGAGACTACGACACAGTGGATTTTCAATAAGTCCATGCTCAGCGGTAACAGGAATGGCGCCGGCAAGGGACCCGGGCAGTACCTGCAGCTCGTAATCAGTGCCTCCTATGACCTGCTCGAAAAGCCGCGGCAGGAGATCATAGACCTGTGCCTCGCCGAGGTGCGGCAGGCACTGCCACTGGCCGGTCGAGCGAACCTATTGAAGGCTACGGTAATCAAAGAGGCTAGGGCCACGTTTTCTCCGCAACCTGGAGTCGACCGCTGGCGTCCAACACAACAGACGTCCGTGAAGGGCATGGTCCTGGCCGGGGATTGGACGGCGACCGGCTGGCCGGCGACAATGGAAGGCGCGGTGCGAAGCGGCTATCTGGCGGCTGAAGCCGTGTTGCGCGTGGCAGGTACGCCGAGAGAATTCCTGAAACCCGATCTTCCGCCGGACGGGTTGGCTGGAATCTTGAGCTAGAACAACGACAGGAATCACAGGCTTATGGTAAAGGAACCAATGCAGCGTTCCTTCAGTGAAAAAGTTTCCGTGGCGCGATCCAATTCCTCGTAGGAGGCGCGATGCGCGCTCCGAAAGTCTTGGTAAGCGGATTCGGAATCCCAGAAGTCCAGGGTGAAGTAAAAATGAGTGCGGGAGGGATCCCGCAGGAGTTGAGAGCCCCGAAAGCGGGGATCGCGCAAGAAGAGTCGAACCCAGTCGCCGTGAGGGTTGTAGACTCTTTCAAAGCGTTCTTGACATTCCGGCTTGACTTCAAACTCCCAGAGGATTACAAACATAGTTGTCCCATCTTCTGCTCTCGCTGAACAGCAATCCAGGATAACTTCAAAGGGGAAGGCTGGTTTGCCGGGCGTTTGAAGCAATCCGATTGGATACATGTCAGGAAAAGAACCTTTTTAGGGTTGTTGTGTAACAAGGCGTAGTTGCAGTCCGTTGAGACTGACGGACGGAGGCGTTTGTGGATCGCAAGTACGGTCACCGCGGCTATCGTGATGCCGAAAAACAAGAAAAGCACGAAAAAAGAGACAGACAGGATCGTAAACCACCACAGGGCGGCCCACGAGGAGCCACCGATCATCTCGGGCCGCGCACGCCCCGGATGGTGGGTACGGTAACGAGAGCGCGTTGCGCGAACTGCGGCGCGGTGCTCGTCGCGGGATTTGACCCCACCGGGAAGTGTCCAAGGTGCGGCGCCGAACTGCATTGCTGCAAACAGTGCCGGTTCTTTGATTCGGGCGCGCAATTCGAGTGCACGCAACCGGTGCCCGCTCGCATTTCTCCGAAAGATGCCAAGAACGAGTGCAGTTTCTACGAGTTTCGAACCACGGTCGAAAAGGACACTGCGCCGACCTCCTATATGCAGCCTACGCAGGTTCCGGCCGAGGCGCCGTCACCCGCGCGGCCGATGGATGCGCGGCAGGCCTTCGAAAATCTCTTCAAAAAGTAGAGCGGTCGGACTTTTTTGTGGCCGGTGAGCCGAGGGGGAAGAGAGTGGGCTCGGCCGGCATCTGGCTCGCAATTCGTTCGAGCGCAGGATAATGCTGGCGCAGGGGTTCGGGGACCTTCACCTTATTCCCAGTCAAAATGCCGATAAGTTGCAAGGCGTTGACGACAGCCTTGCCTTGGAAGTGATTGTTGGTAACGACGAAGATGTTGCGGGTGTGTTTCTGGATGGTGTGGATGCGCGCAACCCAAGGGTCGAGTTCTTCGAGAGAGTAGAGGTAGTTGTAGCGCTCGTGAGAAGGTGTGGTGGGATCGTCGCTGAACCAGGTGTCGTAGCGGCGGCCATGAAGGCGGACATAGCCAATCTGCGAAGTGCTTTCCGCGGATGGCTTGAGTGAATGGCCGATGACGGGCTGGTCAATGTTGCAGAAACCGGCTCGGTGTTCACTCAAAAGCGCGAGCGTTTCCTTCGTTTGCCAGGACGAATGACGCAATTCGACTACCAGAGGGTAGTCAGCGAAGCGCTTCAGCACCGAGGTGAGATAAGAGACCGTTTCGGGGGTGCGGTGGAAGGAAAAAGGGAACTGCAGAAGGACGGCGCCTAGTTTTTCCGCGTCTCGCAGGACATCAAAGCCCGCGCGGACGGCGCGTTCGTCTTCAGCGCTGGCGGAGGGATCGTGCGTGAACCTTTGCCAGAGCTTGGCGGTGAAGAGGAACGCAGGGTTGGCCGCGACGCGGTCGACCCAGGACGCGGCGTGGTCGGGCCGGAGGGGCTGGTAGAAAGAAGTATTGATTTCGATGGTGTCAAAGAATCCGGCGAGGTAGGTGGCCTCGTGAAAGCCCTTCGAGCGGTGAGTTGGATAGACGTAGCCGGACCAGTCTGGATAGGACCATCCGGCGGGGCCGACGCGAACCAGCGCCGGGGACCGCTCATCGGGAGAGGCGCACTTCTTCATTGCGGCGTCCGCGCGAGAGGGAGGCGGCTCCGGCGGGTAACAGTAGCCTAAGAATTCCCGGGGTGGCTGTCAAACGCGGCAAACGCGCGACGGGATTGCGCGCGCCAAATCGAAGTGCTAGGCTGAGCCTACCAGACGGTGCAGAAGGATGACTGCGTCGCGATCCTGCCGATACCTGCTCTATCTTCTACAGGTGCAACCATGAACGTTTCGATAAGCTACAGGCATGTCGAATCGCAGCAAGCGGTGGCCACGGAAGTTATGCGTCGATTGGACAAGCTAGGCCGGCTGCTGAAGAGCTACCAGCCAGACCTGGTTCAGATCAAAGGAGTGTTTTCAAAAAACCAAAGGACGGATGAGCAATCGCTGGCGCTAACGCTGTCGCTTCCAACCGGGACGCTGCACGCCACGGGGAACGGGAAAAACGTGTTGGCCGGATGCAAGAAGGCCTTCAGCGAAATCGAAATGCAGATCAAGAAGCATCAGTCGCTGTTGAGGCGAGAACACGAGTGGAAGCGGAAGCGTCCGAGTGATTAGCGCCCGGCCCTTCAATTCATACACAGCACAAATCAGCAGCCGAGCTGCCGACGCCAAGGTTACTCCATTTCGAAGGTGATGTAGGTGAGCTTGCCGTTGCGCTCGATCTGGAGCACGGCGGGATCACCCGGTTGGAGACGGCCAAATGCGCCGCGAAGCTCGTCGACGGTTTTGATCGGATTGCGGTTCAGGGAGTGAATCACGTCGCCGTCCTGCAGACCGGAATCGACGGTCGAACGATTCGCGACCGTAGCGGTGACAATAACGCCGCGAGGAATGCGCAGACCGCCGAGGAGTTCAGCCACATCCGGCGTAATTGTGGCGCCAACGACTCCGAGACGGGGAATCAGGTCCTTCTGGGGATCAGAGAGGTCGGCGAGGCGGCTGAGGTCGTGCGCGGGTTCGATGACCGGAATGCGCAGCGTGAGTTTTTGTGAGCCACGCATTACATCGAGATTGACACGGTCGCCGGATGTTCTCAGGTAGAGGCTGAGAGCGAAGATCGGGACACTGTCGACCGGCAGGCCGTCAATGGCAACGATGACGTCCTGAACGCGCAGCCCGGCGGTCCCGGCGGGCCCGCCTGGGTCGACATCGGAGACCATGACGCCCTGGCTTTCGGGGAGCCCGAGACCGGCAACCAGGTCCGGTGTGAGCGATTGGAGATCGGCACCAATGGTGCGCCGGCGAACGCGGCCGAAGCGGCGAATTTCCTCGTAGGCATAGCGCACGATGCCGCTTGGAATGGCGAACCCGATGCCTTCGTTGCCGCCTGACTTTGTGTAAATGAACGTGTCGATGCCCACGACGTTGCCATCCACGTCGACAAGCGGCCCACCGCTGTTGCCTGGGTTGATAGCCGCGTCAGTCTGAATGTATACCATCGAATCATCGGGATCGGGCTGACGAAGAACCGAACTGACCAGGCCGAATGTAACCGAGTTTTCCAGCCCTTCTGGGCTGCCGAAAGCAAGAACGACCTGGCCCTTGTGCATTTGATCGTAGCGGCCGAGGGGAAGAGTGGGAAGTCCTGTCGCTTCGACCTTAAGGACGGCGAGATCGATGACTTTGCTGACGCCGACGATGTGGGCGTTGAGGATGCGGCCTTTCGATTTCAGCATGGCGGCGGGTTGAGATTCCTCTCCGATCGAGGGAGTGAGCACGACGCGGACGCGGTCCGCACCCTTTACCACGTGGAAGTTTGTGACGATGTAGCCATCGGGATCGACGATGACGCCAGAGCCGAGGCTGCGTTCCCTGCCGACGGCGCCCGAGGCCTGCTGGTCGTCTTCGTCGCCGGTACCGATGCCCGTGACGAGGACTTCTACGACGGCGGGAGAAACTCTCCGAACGAGGTTTTCGAAGGATTTGCTCATCTGGTGGAGAGCATCGGAGGTGTGGCGATCAGGTTGATCCTGCGCGCGAGCCGACGGGCCAAGGACAGAGCTGCAAAAAATGAGAAGAGACGCGAGTTTGGAGCCTGGCAGAAGAGCGTTCCAAGCGGGCGGCTGAGAAATCAAGGAAGTTCCCCTTTCAAATCGATCGAAGCGTTTTCGGAACCGGAAGCGGGACCGCTCCATGCAACGAGTTTAGATCAAGCACGAAGATTGCCTAGAGAACGCGAACTAGCGAGAGAGTGATGAAGGTGGCGAGGCCAGGACCACCCGTTCGCGGGTAGCAAAGCGGCTGCCAGAGAGGCCCGCCGTGAACGGCGAGGGGAAAGAGCGCCAGACTTGTGGCGCCGACGGTGATCATGACGGGGCGGAGGCGGGCAAGGCCAGCATCTAGCAAAGCCTGCGGCTCTTCTTTTTCGCGGTTTTTTGTTACCCCAGGGTGGTTTTTGCCACAACGTAGTATTCAGTGTTGCGAGCCAATTTGAGAAGCAATTAACCTTGTTGTCCGTCCCGGCCTCGAGAGCGCCGTGCGTTTGCAGCGTTCCATAATAGGCGCAGCTGCGGCCGTCGAAGCCTCCTCTGCTCCGGCGGAGCCGCGGGAGCAGGAAGAACACCGCAAAGAAAAAGCCCGCGCCAAGCGTAGGATCAGCAATCCCTCGGGGCCGCTGCGGTTGATTCACCATGTTCGAGGCGGCGAAGGCCGCGTTCATCGAAAGGTTGGATGCTCATTCCTCGGAAAGCTTTGCGGAATGTAGCTTTGGAAGAAGAAACTTGTCAACCCGAATTCCTGAGCGAGGGCGGAGGCCGAAAGGCTTTCGCCGGCGAAATCGACTCGTGTATAGTGTTGGCCTGCCCCGGAATTTGGGAAAGGACTGACGCCGTATTTTTAAGAGCTTTGCGATCAGCGACGGCAGATAGTTCCCGGAAAAACAAAAACTCCTCGAACATTCGAAGGGGAAGGGATGTATGAGAATGAACACCGTGAGGTTCGCGTGGCTGTGCCTATGGGCGCTGCTGGTTGCCGCCGGCATAGCACTTGCGGGCGCGGAACCCGCGAGCGTCGCAGGCACGTGGAAGATTACCGCGACGGGGGAATCCGGGCGCGCAAACCAAACCATCATTTTGAAGCAGGACGGAAACAAGATTACGGGTACGTTCAAGGGACCGCGGCAATCGGGAAGCCTCGAAGGAATGGTTGACGGCAACAGGATTACGTTCCACGTGAACGCCAGGGTGTCGCTCGATTATAAAGGGACGGTGGCCGGCGACAGCATGAATGGCACGTTGACCGCCAAGGGCAAGTCCGGCGAGTGGACGGCAACGCGCGAGAAATGAGCCCGCAACCCGCCTCGAAGCGGCTCGCGATTTCGAACCGTGGAAATCCGTCACGGTGTAACGACGATTTTACTTCCTGAGTAGGAAACGGTCTTGTCGGCGTGTTCGGTGAAATCGCTGCCGATTCCATGGTTAGTCCCAACGAAGACAATGTGAAGCGTACGCGCAGGGAGCATCCCGGGGAAGGATCCGATGCGATCGCCGATGGTGAGCGAGTGTGCGGCGTCGTCCCAGAGAAAGGGAATCGTCGAGTAGGCTCCTTTTTCGTAGTTGTAGTTGTCGTTTTCGTCCTCGTAAAGCGTGAAGCCTCCGCTTGCGCCAGGATAAACGCGGATTTCGATGGCGTCTTGAGATTTTTCGGACGCGAATTCGACCTCGGGTCCGATTGGGAGGATCGAGCCAGCGCGGACGTAGAGCGGGAGGCGGTCGATGGGCGCGGGAGCGTCGATCGCGCGAGGGCCTGCGATGGCCGTTCCTGTCCAGAAATCAAACCACTTGGCGTCCGGAAGATAAAGGTGCCGCGAGGTAGCGCCCGGCTCGGTTACGGGATTCACGAGGATAGCGGGGCCAAACAAGAACTGGTCGCCGACATTTTGGGCGCGCGTGTCGCCGCGAAATTCCATGACCAGAGGTCGCATGATGGTATAGCCCTCGTGCGTGGTTTTCCAGGCGAGCGAATAGATGTAGGGCATCAGGCGATAGCGGAGTTTGTCGAAGGAGACGAGAATCTTTTGGGCCTCGGCGCCGTAAGACCACAGCTCATTCTGGTTTGTGGTACGCGTACCGTGCACACGAAAGATGGGGCAGAAGGTGCCAAATTCAAACCAGCGAATAAACAATTCGCGGTACGCAGGGTCGTCCGGATTGGCCGAGACAAAACCGCCGATGTCAGTAGTCCAGTAGGGCAGGCCTGAAAGGGAAAAGTTCAGCCCGGCGGGAATCTGTCGCCGGAAGGTTTCCCAGTTGGGATCCACATCGCCGGACCACATGGCGGTGGCGTTGCGCTGGATTCCAGCGTAGCCCGAGCGGGAGAGGATGAAGACGCGCTTTTGATCGGAAGCGGCCCGCTGGCCGTCGTACACGGCGGTCGTCGTGAGCAGAGGATACTCGTTCGGGTAACGAGCACCGTTACCAAGCGCCGTCCGGCTGGTGACGAGAAGATTGGCCTCGCGGCCTTCGGTCTCGGGTTCGGTCGTGTCGAGCCACCAGGCATCGACGCCGATGCGAAACAGAGCGTCGTTCATGAGCTTCCAGTAGTAATTGCGGGCGTCGGGGTTGAAGGCGTCGTAGAGGGCCATGCCCGCAGGGTGAAATCCAGCGACTTTTGTGCGCTCGACAAAGAACCCACGCTTGTCCATATCGGCATAGACGGGCGAGCCGGGCCGGAAAAAGGGCCACACGGAAATCATCAGGTGAACATGAAGTTTGTGCAGGGCCTCGATCATGCCTTCAGGGTCCGGATAGTTTTTGTTGAAGACCGGTTCGCCCATGGTGTTCCACCAGAACCAGTCCTGAACGATGTTGTCGAGTGGGATGTGAAGGTCGCGGTACCTCTTTGCGATGGATTCGAGCTCCTGTTGTGAATCGTAGCGGTTCTTGCATTGCCAGAAGCCGTAGGCCCATTTGCCGAACAAGGGAGCCTGGCCGGTGAGGTCGCGATAGGCGGCAATGATCTTGTCGAAATCGGGGCCATAGAGGAAATAGTAGTCGATCGAATCGGCGACTTCGGAACTTAGATACAAGGCGTGCACGAAACGGTTGTTGGCGCGACTGCGCGAGCCGTTGTTCCAGAAGATGCCGTAGCCGTTGCTGGACAGCAGAAGTGGGACGGAAATGTTGGTGTTGTCCTGTGAGAGCGCAACGTCCTCGCCACGGTAGTTCCAGACACCCGCCTGATGCTGGCCGAGGCCATAGAAGGCTTCTTGCGTGTCCCACATGTTGGTGAAGCGTTCGGCGTGGAGAGTTTTTTCGCCGTTCACCTCGGTGGGAGTGAGCGTGCGGGTATTCTCCTCCGTCAGCTTGTGCCCTGCGGAATCGTAAAAAATGACGGAGCTGTCGGCGCGGCTGACTTCGAGGGTGATTTGAGAGGTAGCGAGTCTCAGGAGCTTCGGGTCGTCTGATTGAACGGTGAACGCGGCTTTGGCCCAATCCTTCTTCACAACCAGGAAATCGGCGCGCTCGGGCGGCGTGCGATCGAGCGAATAGACGACGTGGATCATCGAGTCCGAGCAGACCTGTAGACGAAGGTAGCCGTTTTCAAGGGTGAGGAGCACGCCGTCCGGTAACGGGTCCGCCGACTTTACAGGGTTCGCGGGGATCCACTGAGCCTGCAAAGGAGGAGCCGCGGCGAACAGGGACATCAGGATTGCAGCAAGAAGCGACGGCTTGCCAAAACGATATTGCATATCGGAAGGAGGCCTCGTGAGAGTGTTTTTACGGCGCAAAAAAGTGCTGATGAGTGGACTTTGGCACTTGTAGCAAGGGGTTGTCAACTCTTCCTGCCGGGACGACAGCAGAACGGCACGCAATTCGAAATTACTGATTGCTGATATTCAAAGGATGCGCTTGCGCCGGCTGCCACACGAGGTCAAGCTATAGCCGGCTGGAGTAGGGGAAATCGCAAACGAACGCCTGCCGGGCCATCGAGCGAATGGCACCGGCGGAGGGAAATGTAAATTCTCCGATCAGTTGAAAGGAAGTGATCACGACCGGAGCCGTCGCTCGAGGATTGAGCCTTGCAAAACTGCGCTGTCGTTTTTGATTGCCACCCCATGCTGATTTGTTCCGCGAGAAGTGAACGGTGAGCCAAGATGAGAACGGATCGAATTGAGGGTTTCCACGGAATCAGTGTTCTCTCGCTTGAGAGCCGCCGAGCCACGGAGATCGCACGGCTGATCGAGAACTATCACGGGGTTCCCATCACGGCACCGGCGATGCGGGAAGTGCCGCTAACGGAAAATGAAGCGGCGCTGCGATTTGCGCAGGAGTTGATAGCAGGGAGCATCGATATCGTCGTGTTCCTAACAGGAGTTGGAGCGCGGGCGCTCTACAAGGTCATTTCGGAAAGCCTGCCGCCCGAGCGGTTTATTGAGGCGCTGCGGCGTGTGAAAGTAGCCGCGAGAGGGCCAAAGCCGCAAGCTGTGCTGCGCGAATGGAATGTCCAGGTGGCGCTGACCGCTCCAGAGCCCTGTACCTGGCGCGAATTACTACGAGCCTTGGACGAAATTCCGGGCGGCCTGCACGCTCAACGCGTTGCCGTCCAGGAGTATGGCGCACCGAATCCGGACTTCCTGGATGCTCTGAAGGAGCGTGGCGCCGTCGTGCAGGCCGTTACTGTGTATCAATGGGCGTTGCCGGAAGACACTCTTCCACTGCGCGAGGCCGTGAGCGCGCTGACGAACGGACGGGTACTCGTCGCTCTTTTTACAACCGGAATTCAAGTGACACACCTCTTCCAGATTGCGGAAGAGATGGGCCGGCAACAGGAGTTGCGAGCAGCCTTCCGGGGCGTGCTGGTTGGCTCAATCGGCCCGTCTACTTCGGAGACGCTAAGGCACTTTGGCATTCATGTGGATTTCGAGCCATCGCACCCGAAGATGGGTTTCCTCGTCAAAGAAGCGGCGGAACGGTCGGCTGGGCTAATACCGCACGGAGCGGCCAACTAATCGCTTGCTGCGCTTTTCGGTCGAAGCGCGCGGGTCGAGCGCCTGGTTTCAAAATTGCCGACTCGTGACCCTCAGTGCCAAGGGGAAGGGAATTTCTTCATGCCCCAGCTTCTGCCGTTGCCAAGGGAGTTCCTGCGAAAAGTTCGGCCTCAATCCCCCTCGCGCGCAGGATAATGAATTCTCGCTGCGCGTCGCGATCACTCGGAATACCGCCAAAAATCAGACGAACAACGCACTGGCCGTTGCGGGCGGCTTCCGTCATTCTTCGTTGAATCTCCTCGTGGGTTCGGCTATTCGGTCCCAGCTCTTCGGTCATTCTGAGGACGGCTACGTGGGGAGGGACTAGCTCCAACACGTCGCTAGGAACCTGATCATCGTGCACGACCAAGTCTGCCCTTCGGAGCAGTTCCAAGGTTGGAAGGGTCAAGCGTTTCGCCGGTCCTGGCCCGATCGCCGTAAGGTAGACTTTCCCAGGCAATGTGAAGTGGCTCGCCATTGGTGTGAACCTCGCGCTACTCCGCTAGCCTAGCACCGCCTTCGTTCGGCGGTTTGCTGAAGTTTTCCTTGAATAAATCAAAAAATCCGATGGATCTGGAGATTCCTAGCGCGAGAAGCCGCGACTTGCCGGTAGGACCTCCGGGAAAGCTAGATCCGCTTTGAACGCCGGCAAGGGAGAAGTTAGTTCGTGGTCGAGGCGGATTGTCCGACGAGCGGTTGGCCGGCGGCAGCGCGTCCCGCCAAAACGATACGTGGTTTCAATGGCTCGGCGCCGGAGGAATAAAGCATTTGAGATAGCTCGAGACTGAGGAGCAAGTCGGTTTTGGCACCAGGAGGCACAAGGAGCGCGCCATTAGGAGCCGTGTCCGCAGCTATGAGGACGTCAGGATCCGCTGACCAACCCAATGGGTCGATTCGCCCGTCGGCCATGACCATGCAATTGTGGTACGTCTCGCCACAAGGATCTGGGGACCGGAGCCGTCCGGCGTCTGGCTGAGAGTCGGGGAGAAACCGCAAACGTACCTGATGGTAGGTACCCGCAGGGATAGCCGCGTTGTCAACCAGCACCTCAGGGACAGGGCCGCCGACTAGATCAATTTGCAGTGGCTCGTCT
>DATFTB010000030.1:0-34501 GCA_035262325.1 Candidatus Acidiferrum sp. | reverse complement strand
AGCATCACGATGCGCACCTGCCGCCTGAGTGGCAAGTCTGCGCCAACAACTGCCATACAACCCGAGTGGCTAACATCCACCGTAATGGCGTTCGCAGAGCGACGCATGTTGCCTTCGTCCCATTCCAGACGGAATGGAAGGCTCGCCACTGCGCGTTTATATGAGCGGTATTTTGCCCAACGATCATCTGCAAAGTGGCTGGTTGGTGGTTCCATTGTTGAAGGGGACATAGGAGACCTCGGAGGAGAGATTGCCAGGCTGGGGGCCAACGTCAAACACTAGTACCTCGGACCCATATAGTCAATGGTACTTGCACAAAAAATTTTAGGATTTTAAAGGTATGGTGGTATGGCCCTAGCAAGTGGGCTGCCAGAGATCGGCGCCGGCGCGAGGCAATGCACCATTTCGCGAGCATCAGTAGCCACCGCGCGAATTGCGGCCCAAAACGTAGACAAAGCTCACTACTGCTCGGAGATTGCCTTGCCCATGGAGCGCGCCACTAGGGTCGAAGTATGAGGTGTGTAAATAATCTCCGCCTACCCGCACGGCCGTGGCTGAAGACATATCGATCTGAAAACCGGCGCCGCCCGCCCAGGCGAATTCGTTTGCGTAACCAGTAATGAACTGACCCTGATTGGAAGGAACGACTCCAGTTACGCGCGCGCCACCGGCAAGAAAATGAACGTAGGTTTCCATACGGCTGGTCGTAAACGGGTAATAAACCGGCCCGCCGAGATAACTAAGGATATCGCTGTGATGCCCCGAGGAGAGCACATTCGACGCGCGGACATAGCCTAGATCTAGGCGCACTCCAAAGCGATGAGAGACCCCGAAGGTTGCGCCTGAGTCCAAACCGTACATGGGAATGCGGCTGGAAGTAGGGATGGGTTGCTGCAAATATTCGAATCCGGCATGCGCCTCGATCGAAGGGCCCGTGCCCATGGTGGGAGGAGCTTGCGCATCGACACTTAGCGGGAAAAGCGCGGCGCATAGAAGGGGCGCGCAGAAAAGAGCAAGTTTTGCCACGGTCTTCATAGTTCCTCAGTGCCGGACGCCCATCGGGGAAGGTGCCGCTCATGTGCGCCAGCGGTATCACCGGGTTCCACACGTCAACCGGAAACGGCACCGAGTAGGCTCGGTCCGTTGTGCGTCCCCCTAAGAACCAGCATGCCGGGAGGCTGGTCAAGGTTGTTGCTCTGAGCACGATACGGGTACGAATCGACTGCGTCTACGGTACAAAGGAGCAGGAGCGCCGGAGCGAATGGCCAGAAAAAGGACAGGGAAAAGAGGGCTGTACCAAAAATGGAACTGTCGGCTGGCGTGGCGAGAAAAATCGGCAGGTCAAGGCGCGTTGGGCCTGTAGCGAAAAAATGCCCTAGCCAGGTGATCCGCGTCAGGCAGGGTCTCTTTACTCCGACGCAGATTTTGCGCCGGGAAGACGGTTCTTCAGGAATTTGATCTGGCCGTCGTGGTTGGATTCGTGTTCGGCGACGTGAAACCATTTGGCATAGTTGTTGGCGGAAAAGTCTCCGTCGGTAACCACCGTCGCCAGCCATTTGTCGTCGCGCTTGCGAAATTCGGCAAGACTCTTCTCGCGTGTTTGATGCAAGGCGTCGAGATAATAGTCGAGACTGTTTCCCTTGATCGCTTTGCGTGCGGCTTCCCCCAGGTTCATGGGAATGTCCCACTTTTTCTTTGTCTCGTCGGACCACGAATCCCATTTCATTTCGCCAAAGGTGTTCATCTGATAGTAGGTTTCAGTTGCTGCCAGATGCAGGAGGAGTGCGCCGATGGTGTTCGCTTTGGCGTCCAGCAGAAAGTCAAGATCCTGCTGTGACAAGCCCTTAACATTGTGCACAACCTGCAGTCGGGTGAAGGCCAGCATGGATGTCAGCGTTCCGATCTCAGGCGTGAAGCCAGGCTGCGGACCTACGATCCATGCATTTTCCGTAGCCGCGGCGGATCCGCGAAGAAGGGCAAGAGCGGGGAACCCGAACGCCAGTCCCACACCGCCCTTCAGGAAGTTGCGCCGGCCGGGAACACATTCGACTGGGAACATAAGATATACCTCCATCGCAGACGTACTGGGCTCGAATCATACTGCCGTAACCCAAAACTTGCGAGGCTATTGCCTGTGTCGTCAAGATGCTTGCCGGAGCTCCGCGCGAACGCGGCAAGATCATTTGCGCGTAGCGCAGGTCCGAAGCGGAATCTTTCCTTTCGAAGCACGAGCTGAACATCGGCGTGTTGCCGCCTGCGAGATTGGAGCCGTGCTGGACTCGCTTTCCGGACGTTGATGCGTTTAGAGAAGCAACGAAGTCACAAAGCTTTCGATGGGCGGCCAGATGTAGCGAAAGATCAGCAGGCTCACAAGAATGCCCGGCATGGCGAAGGTGCCGCCGCGAATCCAGTCGAGGTAGCCGCGGGCACGCTCTTCACTCATGAACAGTGTGATGACGGAACTGCCGTCGAGCGGCGGAACGGGCAGGAGATTGAAGACACCCAACAAAAGATTCAACGAAAAGAGCACATATAAAGAGACAGCGGCGAATCCATGCGAGCCGGAATAAGGGTCCAAGCGCAAGAGTCCGAGGGAGTTCCCGATGCGGAGAGCGACAGCGGCCAGGAGCATAAGGGAAAAGTTGGTGGCAGGGCCAGCAAGCGCCATCAAGCCCGCGCGGTGGGGGTGACGGCGTGCCCAGTCCGGATTATAGGGAGCACTGGCAAATCCGATCATGCCGTTGAGGAAAAAGAAACTGAGCAGGGGAAAAATCACCATGCCGTAAGGGGAGCGGCGAATGTGGGGGATGGGGTTGAGAGAGACCTGGCCGCCGAGTGCGGCCGTCGGATCGCCGCCGAGCTTCGCAACAAGCGCGTGGGCAGCTTCGTGGCATGTGGTTGAGAAAAGAAAAGCCACGTAGGAAATGAACCCGAGCGTCAGGGCGTGGGGAGAGAGATCGGGCATAGAAGCGAAAGCTTAGGGTTTCATGTGGCGGAAAGCAAGCGGCGAAGTTGCACGCGCGGTGAAAGTATGAATCCGTGGCGAAGCGGGTTTGAAAAAGCGATAAACAGCCGAAAGCCACGGTGTCAATCGAAACACCCGAACGACATACATGAAAACCCGGATAGGCAGCGGCAATGCTTCCCTTTCGCGGTCCCGAAATTTTCGGTATTATGGGCGCAACACGTGTGTTGGCCGCCTTCTGGGTGTGCGTAGGAAGTGGGAGCTGAGGTCGCACGATGAAGGCCTGTTTCCTGCGCGCACCCGCTAAAGTTGAAACAAATCCACTCGAATATGGCGAGTTTCCGGAACCGGGACCCGGCGATGGCGAAGTTCTCGTGCGTGTGAAGGTGTGCGGAGTCTGTAGGACGGACCTGCATGTGATCGAAGGAGAACTTCCGCCGAAGGTGTCGCCGGTAATTCCCGGACATCAGGTGGTTGGCGTCATCGAGAAACTCGGGCCCGGTGCCAAGCGGTTTGCTGTTGGAACGACGGTGGGCATCGCCTGGCTGCACAAGACCGATGGCACCTGCGAATACTGCCGTCGCGGAGAGGAAAATCTTTGCGACGCGGCACAGTTCACCGGATACAGCGTGAACGGAGGTTACGCGGAGCATATTGTTGCGCCAGAAGTCTTCATTTACGCTCTGCCGACGGGCTTTTCCGAGCAACAGGCGGCACCGTTGCTGTGCGCCGGAATCATCGGCTACCGTTGCCTAAAACTTGCGGGTGTGGCGGGCGGCGAAAAGCTTGGGTTCTACGGGTTTGGCGCCGCGGCCCACGTAGCGATTCAGGTTGCGCGGCACTGGGGTGTAGAGGTCTATGCCTCGACGCGTGACGCGAAGCATCAGAGGCTGGCGATGGAACTCGGGGCGCAATGGACGGGCGGAACACTCGAGGCTCCTCCGGCAAAGTTGGATGCGGCGATCGTATTCGCTCCGGCAGGTGAGGTCGTGCCGGCTGCGCTACAGGCCTTGCGTAAAGGAGGCCGGCTCATCCTAGGCGGTATCCACATGAGTCCGATTCCGTCTTTCGGGTATGATCTACTATACGAGGAGCGCATGATCCGCAGCGTGGCCAACAATACGCGACGCGACGGCGAGGAATTCCTGTCGCTGGCCGCCGAGATCCCGATTCACACGAAGGTGCGCGTGTACCCGCTGGCTGACGCGAACAACGCGCTGAATGCACTAAAAAATGACGCGATTCCTGGAGCCGCCGTGCTGCAAGTCGGTTCCTGACCACGTGGGTGAAACCGATGACGACAAGCAACGGGAGAGGTTTGGCCGTGTATCTGTGGGTTGGCCTGCTCGCTACGGTATGCACTGGCCGCGTTTCGCCTTCGGGAAGTGCGACAAAAGAAGCGGCGAGTGCGCAAGGTGTGACCGAGGCGCTGAGCGCTGCGGGGGAACAGCAGCTTCGGCGCATCGTGGAGAGCGGGCGTCTTGAAGACCTCGAATGGCCGAACTTTTCTGACTACGGCGCTTCGCCGAAGGAATTCTACGAGGAAGCTGGATACCGGCTCGGTTGGATCCGGGGCGGAAGACCGACACCGCAAGCGCTCGAGATGATTGCGCTGCTCGAGAATGCCGCTGAGAAGGGCTTGGACAAGATCGACTATGACGGTGAAAGGTGGCAACGAAGGCTGACCGCTCTCGAAGGGGCCGGCGCTGACGCGGAGGCCACCCTGATCAAGTTCGATGTGGCCCTGACGGTTTCGGCGATGCGTTATATCTCCGACCTGCATCTTGGAAAGGTGGATCCGAAGGCGCTACACAAGGACTTTGACCCCGAGCGCCACAAGTATGATCTTGGAGAGTTCTTGCGTAAGACGGTGACGGGCGCGGGCAGCGTTAAAGAAGTTCTGGCGGGGGTCGAACCTCCGTTCGCGGGATACCAGCGGACGGTCGGAGCGCTGCAAAAATATGAGGCGCTTGCGAAAGAGGAAAAGCTCAATCCTTTGCCGCAAGTCGAGAAGCCAGTTTCTCCGGGACAGAGTTATGAAGGCGTCGAGAAGCTTGTTCACCGCCTGCAGTTTCTCGGTGACCTAGGGGCTCGAGCGAACGAGCCGGACGGCTCGACGACTTATTCCGGGGATGTGGTGGAAGGCGTAAAGAATTTTCAGAAGCGCCACGGCCTCGAAGCGGCAGGGAAACTAGGGCCGCAGACAATTACGGAACTGAACCGTCCGATGAGCGAGCGCGTCGAACAGTTGCAGTTGACGCTAGAGCGCTGGCGCTGGTTGCCGCACACCTTCGCGCAGCCGCCGATCGTCGTAAATATTCCAGAATTTCTCCTGCGGGCTTATGACGAGCAGGCCAAGCCGCAGGTGATCATGCCGGTTGTGGTGGGCCGGGCAATGCGGACGCAAACGCCCGTGCTATACGAAGAGATGAAGTACGTGGTGTTCTGGCCGTATTGGAATGTGCCGCCGAGCATCCTGCGCGGAGAGATCGTCCCAAAAATCACGAAAGACCCGGCGTATCTGCAGAAAAACAACTACGAGGTGGTGACTTTTTCGGGACAACCGGTAACCGACACAGCAGTAAGTGAAGATGTGCTCGCGCAACTGCGAGCGGGAAAACTGATGGTGCGGCAAAAGCCCGGGCCGAAGAATGCGCTGGGGCTGATAAAATTCATTTTTCCCAACGACCAGAACGTGTACCTCCACTCAACACCTTCGCAGGCCCTCTTCGCCGAAAGCCGGCGCGATTTCAGTCACGGTTGTATCCGTGTGGAAAATCCCGCGGCGCTCGCGGAATGGGTCTTTCGAAACAACCCGGGTTGGACGAAGGAAAAAATTGCAGCCGCGTTCAAGGCGGAAAAGCAGCAGCAGGTGAACCTGCAGAGCCCGATTCCGGTGCTGATCGTTTACGGAACGGCGGTGACCAAGGAAGACGGACAGACGTACTTCTTCGACGACATTTATGGGAACGACAGGAAACTCGAGAAGCAGTTTACGCAAGCATACGCATCGAGAAAATAGGATTGGGGTTTCGAACTGGCCTCAGGAAAGGTTGGGCAAGCAGGGAGCGAGCTCCCCCCCTCTTTTAAACTGTTGATTTAAAAGGCGTAACCTAAGGCGGTTGGGCCACCTGGAAGAGGATTTAGGCGCGCCATGCCTACGCGATGGACTTAATTAGCATGGAAATGTAGCTAGATTCTGCTTCATTGATCGATTGCGGTTGCCTGTGCGTGAGAGCAGCCGTAGCACCAGGTGCGAATTCTGCCGGTATCGACGTGAACAAATCCCGAGCGCGGGTAGTAGCCGACTCCTCCGCGATGTAGGGCCATCGCGGCGTTGCGCAAGGTCAACGTATCGACCCCGGGAATGCGAATATCGATGGCGTGCGCCTGCATGTGCAGGCTGTTTTGCGCTACGCCGGAGGAGCGGGCGCGGAGGAATTCATTGCTCCAAGGGGTACGGTAGCCACAGATGATATCGATTTCGGTGTTGGGGCGGCCGAGGGAAACGGCGAGATCAGAGAGAATGTCGAAGACGTGCGGATCATAGTGTTTAACGTCGCCGGTGCGGTGGTCGCGCAAGAAATGGTCGAGCTGATCTTCGGCCTCCGGCAGGAAGGTGTCTCCGCGCCGATAGACGATATCGAGACGCTCGCCGGTGTGCGTGTGGTAAAGGCGAAGCTGGTGTTCGTCGTTGGAGGACGTGGAGCGCGAGCCTTTGTCGTGGCTTCGTGAGGAAGCCGCGAGGAAGAAAAGAGATGTGGCAACAAGAACCGTAACCGCTGACAGCCTAAGCAAGCAGAAACCTCCGACCATAATTTGATGAGCGATCCAGCGAAATTGGATTTCCGCGGAAATTTTATTTTATACGAGATTTCGGGCGACAGTCCGCCTTATTTTCGTCAGATTTGGCAGAGCCAACACGGCTGATGCTTCGGAGCAAAGCGAATCGTGCGGCGAGCGGTGGCCCGCAATGGCGAAGAAACGTCAAGTGCCGCAGGCGCTAGTCGCGACACGCGGGAAATCGGCGGCAGTTTCCTCGCCGGCTTCGCCCGCTTCGTTGTATTCGCCATCCTCGTTCACGGCCCAAACATCAAATCTGTTTTCGCCCGAGAGGACGTTTCGTGCCGCCAGTAGCGCCGTCATCATGGCGTGGTCCTGATTGTTGTATTTGTGCATGCCGTTGCGGCCGGCGAGGTGGAGGTTGGGGCAGTGCGTCTCGAGTGCTTGGCGGACGACTTCGACGTGGAGCTTGTAATCGTCGTCGTAGACCGGGTAGGCCTTGGGTTGGCGGATGACGCAGCCATCGACAACATCTTCGGCGGAAGCGAGGCCGACCTGTTCCAGTTCTCGCTTGGCTAGCTCGATCAGGTCTTCGTTCTTTGTGGCCCACAGGCCATCGCCTTCGAAGCAAAAATACTCGAGCCCGTACGAGCAATATCCCGGATCGGGGACCATGTCCGGTGACCAGGATTTGTAATTTTGCACACGGCCAACTTTCACGTTGGGGTCGTGAATGTAAATCCAATTGTCGTTGAAGCGGTTGCGCTCGCGAAGGATCAAGCCGACGGTCAAAAAATCGCGGTAGCGCAGGCAATTGCCGGAGCGCACAGCGGCCTCAGGGAGCCGCGGCTCGATTTGCGCAACAAGTTGGCGGATCGGCATCGAAGAAATAAGATGATCGGCCGAGTATTGCTCGATGGCGCCGTCCGGCGCACGAGCCGAAATCCTCCAGGTATTGGTGTCGGAATCAAATCGGCAGGCAATGACCGTTCTGCCGAGCTGGAGTTCGCCACCCATCGCGCGAACCTTTGCCGCGCACGCTTCCCACATCATGCCTGGACCGAGCCGGGGATAGCGAAACGTGTCGATCAGGGTCTTTACCACGTTTTGCCGGTCCTTCGATTGGCGCTCCGGCAAGAGCGCATTCTGGATGGCCGAGCCGAGTGACAGTCCTTTGATACGCTGTGCCGCCCAATCCGCTGAGATTTCACGACAACTCATGCCCCAGACTTTTTCGGTATAGGTCTTGAAGAAGATCCGAAACAGCCGCCGGCCAAATTGATTCACAACCCAGTCTTCGAACGACTTCGGATTAGGCGTGGGATCGAGACGAGCACGGAGAAAGGACAGAATACAGAGGGCCGACTCAAAGACGCCCAGTTGGGAGAGAGCCTCGAACGGCTTCAACGGATAAGCGTAAAACTGTCCGCGGTAGTAAATCTTCGAAGAGCGGGGGCGTTGAAGCATGTCCGCACCCAAGATTTCGGTCCAGAGATCTTCGACCTCGCGGGACTTGGAGAAAAACCGGTGGCCGCCGATGTCGAAGCGGTACCCGCGGTAATCAACGGTGCGCGAGATGCCACCGACATATTGGGGATCGCTCTCGAGCACAACAACCGCAGCACCCTGCTTGGTGAGTTCGTAGGCGGCGGTCAGGCCCGCGGGTCCGGCTCCAACAATGATGGTCTTGGTTTTTCGCTCGTCCATGGTTCGCGACCCTGAAAGCTAATGCTGAAGCAACAGCCGGAATTGAGCAAGAGACAGCGACCAACTGAGCCTTTCCGAGCCTGCGCGACCAGGCTCGCGAACCTTATCCTTATCTTTAGGTGTCGTAGTGGGGGCCCAAGCGGGGCGGAAGAAAGTGGCAAGGGCAGGGGAATGTCTCTAGGGCATAGAGTGCCGCGCGCGTCACGAGCCTTCGAGGGGAACTCGTTTGACGGCTAGAGCGTGAATGGTATCCTCATTCTTTGGTCTTGGCGTAAATCCCTGTTGCGATTGAGGATGAGCGGGAAGCAAGATGCTCGCGCGGTTCAACCCAAAGGCAGGCGTTTTTCTCGCGGCTGGTCTTCTTCTGGTTTGCGCGTGTTGCGCCGTCGCGGGTCTGCTTGCGGCGCCGGAATTGACGCAGAACGGGAGCGGCCTGAATCATTGTCGGGCTCCTTTCACGATCGCCGACTTGGACGGCGATCAAATGCCCGACCTGGCACTGGTGCAAATCGTCGGCTACGGCTCAGCGAAAAACAACTACTCTATTCGGTTCGAATTCAGCGGACGAGCTGGGGCGGCCGTGGGAATCGAGGCGCCGTTCGGCGGCCTGCGGATCGATTCGCGCGATGTAAACGGCGATCACCGCAACGATTTGATTCTCTCGACCCTTGCGGAATCGGAAGTGGTAGCGGTTCTGGTTAACGAGGGCGGTGGGAATTTTGTCGTTGCCAAGCCGAGCCTGTTTCCAAAGCTGGAGCGGAAACAGATGCGTGTCGAACGCGCGTTCGGCGCGCAAATGGGCGACGAGCGAACGTTACTGCAAAGCCGCGCGGCATTCGGGGAAGAGACCATCGCGGCTACCGGCAGGAACCCTGGAGCCGGGTCCTATCTTTTGCCAAAGATTTGCAGCAGCGAGTTGCTCCAGCGGCCGACGCACGCCAACCGCGGACGTTCTCCGCCCGCCGTCGTCTCTGCGTAATCATTCCTTTACCGGTTTGTAATAAATTCCTTCGACTGATGCGACGATCGTTTGCATCAAGTTGTTCTTAGAGCGTCTATGGTCCCCGAGGACGCTCAACCTTGCTGAAAAAGCTGGTATTGTCGAGAGATAGCACCATCGTGGATAAAGGATGAGGGTGGGTTCATGCGGCGATTTATCAGAGGGGTATGCCTTTCGGCCGTCGTGATCATAATTTGGACAGCGCAAGCACACGGGCAGGCGCCGAAACCATTAACTTGGGAGGAAGTAAAAGCGCGCTTCGAAGCGAACAACCCGACCTTGCGGGCGGGCGAAATCGGGATTGATGAATCGAAAGCCAACGAAATTACGGCGTACTTGCGGCCGAATCCTACGTTGACCATCCTGGCCGACCAGATCAATCCTTTTCCGGGCGGCCCACCTCACGGACCTTTCGCCTTCCTGCTGACGTCGGCAACGGTGAACTACCTTCACGAAAGGCAACACAAACGGGAGTTGAGGTTGGAGAGCGCGGAGAAGGCCACCGGGATTGCGGTGTCCGGCCAAGCGGACCTCGAGAGAACCCTTCGGTTCGACCTGAGAAGCGCTTTTGTGGGGACGATGCAGGCAAAAGCGGTGCTGCGCCTGGCGCTGGACAACCTGAATTACTGGGACCAGGTGCTCAAGATCAGCCGCGACCGGTTCCACGCAGGTGATATCGCGCAAATCGACCTGGACCGCTTGGAGTTGCAGCGCGTGCAATTTGAATCTGACGTGCAAACGGCCGAAGTGAACTTGCGCACTGCAAAAATTCAGCTTTTGTTGCTTTTGAATGACCGGACACCGATTGAACAGTTCGACGTACTGGGCCTCTACGAATACAACGAGCAACTCGCGCCGTTGGACGATTTCCGGCAAACGGCTCTCGATAACCGGCCGGATCTGCGGGCGGCGCTACAAGCCGTGGACAAGGCCAAAACCGACCACCAACTGGCAGTGGCCAACGGCTCGACCGACCCGATTTTTGGGCTTGATTTCGGCCGCAACCCGCCGATCGACCAATACTTCGGCGTCAGCGTGAGTATCCCGCTTCGGATTTTCGACCGCAACCAGGGCGAGAAGCAGCGCACGCAGTTGGACATCGACCGCAACCAAAGGCTCTACAATGCCTCGCAAGCCCAGGTGTTCAGCGACGTCGACTCCGCATACGCCATGGTCAACAGCAACCTGATCCTTTTGCGGCCCTACAAGGCGAAGTATCTCGAGCTGGCCGTACGCGTTCGCGAGACGGTGCGATTTTCCTATGAGCACGGTGGAGCGTCATTGCTCGACTTTATCAGCGCCGAGAGCGAATACCGCAGCGTGCAATTGAACTATCTGAATCTGGTCGGCACCTACCTGGTTTCGGCCGGCCAGTTGAATCTCGCCGTCGGGCGTGAGGTTGTGCAATGAATTGCAAGCGGGCTGTGGTGGTGACGTTTGCGGCGTTTTCGGGCCTGCTGGTTGCAGGTTGCGATGGAAAGGCGAAGACGGGCGACGGAGCTCCGCCGCCGGCGAGGGTAGAGAGAGAGCAGGATGTGAACCTGCTACAAGTGGATCATCCGGAGCAATTTCCGCTGGTAAAGGCGGTCGAGCACACGACAACCTCGAGGCTCAATGTGACCGGGACCGTCAGCCCGGATATCAGCCGGACAGTGCCCGTGATTTCGCTAGCGACAGGAAGAGTGGTGGAGATTCGGGCCCGACTGGGCGACACGGTAGAGAAAGGGCAGGTACTGTTGCGGGTGCAGAGCGCGGATGTGGCGGGGGCGTTTTCCGACTACCGCAAGGCGGTTGCGGATGAAGTTCTGGCGCGGAGGATGCTGGAGCGATCCCAGGTTCTTTACGACAAAGGAGCCATTTCGCTCAGCAATTTGCAACTCGCGCAGGATACGGAAGACAAGGCGAAGGTGGATTTGGAGACCACTCTGGAGCATCTTCGCGTGCTCGGGGTGGACAAAGATCACCCGAGCGGCATCGTGGAGATCAGGGCACCCGTCTCCGGAGTGATCACCGACCAGCAAGTGACCAACGCAGCCGGGGTGCAAGGACTTGCCGGAGCCAATCCGTTCACGATCTCTGACCTGACGAGTGTGTGGATTTTGTGTGACGTGTATGAGAATGACCTTTCCGATGTGCAGGTGCGACAGACTGCCGATATCCGGTTGAACGCCTACCCTGACAAGTTGTATACCGGAAAAATCAGCAACATCGGACCGATCCTCGATCCGACCATTCGCACCGCGAAGGTGCGCGTGCAGGTAGCCAATCCGGGGCTGCTCATGCGCGTGGGGATGTTCGTCACGGCCACGTTCCACGGGCAAAGAAAGGAGCGCGTGGCAGCCGTGCCTGCTTCCGCGATTTTGCACCTGCACGACCGGGAATGGGTGTACGTACCGGCCGGGCGAGGCAGGTTTCGCCGCGTGGAAGTGCGGGCCGGCGCGAACCTGCCGGATAAAGAGCAGGAAGTACTCTCCGGAATCGAACCTGGGCAGGAGGTCGTGAGCAACGCCCTGGTCCTTCAAAACACGGCAGAACAATAGCATAGGGGGATGGAAGGACTCGAAGACCCACGATGATCGCGGCCCTGGTGGAATTTGCCCTGAACAACCGATTCATGGTGTTGGCCCTTACCATATTGTTACTGGTGTGGGGCGCGATCTCTTTCCATAACCTGCCGGTGGAAGCGTATCCGGACGTGGCCAACAACTATGTCACGGTGATCACGCAGTGGCCTGGACGAGCCGCGGAAGAGGTAGAACAGCTGGTCACGATCCCGATTGAGACCCAACTCAACGGCCTGCCTCATTTGCAGCATCTGCGCTCGGTGTCGCTGTTCGGACTATCGAGCGTAACGATGATCTTCGACGACACTTCGGAGAATGACTGGAACCGGCAAAAGGTGCTGGAGCGCTTGTCGCAGGTCGCGCTCCCCAGTAATTTGCAACCAGTGATCGGACCGGACTACAGCCCGGTGGGACAAATCTATTGGTACACGCTAAGGAGCACGAACCCGCAGGTGGACCTGATGCAATTGAAGTCGCTTCAAGATTGGGTCCTCGAGAAACAGTTCAAGTCAATACCGAACGTGGTGGATGTGGTGAGTTTTGGGGGCATCACCCGGGAGTACCAGGTCCGCGTCGATCCGCAGAAGCTGATTTCCTATGGGCTGACCATCGGCCAGGTTGAAACGCAACTGGCGAACAACAATGTGAACGCGGGCGGGAGCTTTATCGAGTCCGGCTTGCAGCAGATCAACGTGCGCGCCGTCGGGTTGATCACGAATCTGCAGGATATCGACGAGACGGTCCTGAAAGCGCAGAATGGCGCTCCCGTGCGCGTCAGAGACATTGCCGCGGTGACGCAGGGGCCGAAGATCAGGCTCGGGCAGATCGGCAAGGCACTGCGGCGCGACGACGGCACGATCGTCGACAACGGGGACGTGGTCGAAGGCGTCGTGCTGTTACGGAAGGGTGCGAACGCCGATGCGGTGATCGAGGATATTCACGTGAAGGTGAAGCAACTGAACGAGCAGATTCTGCCGCCGGGCGTGAGGATTGTGGCGTTCCTGGACCGGAGCGATCTGGTGCGCTTCACCACCCACACGGTTTTGCATAACCTGACCGAAGGCGTGTTGCTGGTTTCGATCGTGCTGTTCTTCTTTCTCGGAAACGTTCGCGGGGCGCTTATCGTAGCGCTGACGATCCCGTTTTCGCTGCTGTTTGCGTCGATTTGCCTGGATCTGAACAAGATTCCGGCGAACTTGTTGTCCCTGGGCGCGCTTGATTTTGGAATGGTCGTCGACGGCTCCGTGGTGGTGATCGAGAATATCGTCCGGCACTACAATCTCGAGAGCAATGCGCTCAAAACGCCGTTTGAGCGAATTCAGGGAGCGCTGTTCGAGGTGTTGCGGCCGGTGTTCTTTGCCCGCGCCATCATCATTACAGCCTATATGCCCATCTTTACGCTCGAGAGCGTCGAAGGGCGTTTGTTTAAGCCGATGGCGTGGACCGTTTCGTTCGCATTGCTCGGTGCGCTGATTTTCTCGATTGTGATCGGGCCCGTTCTCGCGGAGATTGTTTTTCGCAAGGGCGTCACGGAGTGGCGCAACCCGGTCATGGAATTCCTGCGGAGAAAGTACCGGAGTAGCGTGCGCTGGGCGTTGCTGCATCGTCAGTTGACACTAAGCGCGGCGGCGGTAGTGATTTTAGCCACCTTCGTCCTGTTGATCAGCGGGGTCGTGGGTTCGGAGTTTCTGCCCCATCTCGATGAAGGAGCGATTTGGGCCCGCGGCACACTGGCGCCGAGCACGGGGCCGACCGAAGGGACGCGGATCATGGATCAGGCGCGATTGATGCTGGCGGCGTTCCCGGAGGTGAAGCAGGTTGTGTCGCAGGTGGGTAGGCCGGACGATGGGACCGACACCACCGGTTTTTTCAATACCGAGTACTTCGTCGATCTTAAGCCCAAGGAACAGTGGCGACCGGTGTTTCACGAGGATAAGGATGCGCTGATCGCGGCGATGGACGTGCAGCTCAGAAAAATTCCCGGCGTGCTCTGGAACTTCTCACAACCGATTTCGGACAACATGGAAGAAGCGGTCAGTGGCGTGAAAGGCGAATTGGCCGTGAAGATGTACGGCGATGACTTGAAGCAGCTGGAGGCGAAAGGAGACGAAGTCGTTGGAGTGATGCGCGGGGTGCCGGGTGTACAGGACCTGGGCCTGTTTCGCGTGCTCGGGCAGCCCAACCTGAACTTGAGCGTCGACCGGCGGAAGGCGGCACGCTACGGGATAAATGTGAGTGACGTGCAGGACGCGGTTGAAACGGCCATCGGCGGCAAGGCGGTCACGCAAGTTCTGCAAAACGAGCAGCGCTACGACCTGACGGTTCGCTACATCAAGTCCGATCGCGACACGCGTGAGGCCATTGAGAATATCCGGATCGTTGCTCCATCGGGAGCGCGCATTTCCCTGGCGCAGCTCACCAACGCGCAGGTGAGGGACGGTGCGTCCGAAATCTACCGCGAATCTAATTCTCGTTATATCGCCATCAAGTACAGCGTGCGCGGCAGGGACCTGGGAAGCGCGGTGGAAGAAGCGATGCAGAAGGTGCGGACGAAGGTGCAACTTCCTGTCGGTTATCACATCGACTGGGCCGGCGAGTATGAAAGCCAGAAGCGATCCGAGCGCCGCCTGATGATCGTGCTGCCGATTACCATCCTCGTCATCTACATCATTCTCTTCACCATGTTCAAATCGGCGAAGTGGGCAGCGTTGACGCTCGCGAACGTGTCCATGGCCCCGATCGGCGGAATCCTCGCGCTCCTGGTTACCGGGACGCACTTCAGTGTGTCGAGCGGCGTGGGGTTTCTGGCGCTCTTCGGTGTATCCGTGCAGGTTGGCGTCATCATGATCGAGTATATCAATCATCTTCGAGCGCAGGGATACTCCATCGAGGATGCGACGGTAGAAGGCGCAATCCTGCGACTGAGGCCCATTATGATGACGATGTTGGTGGCGACTTTGGGTTTGCTTCCGGCGGCGCTCTCCCGCGGCATCGGTTCGGATTCCCAGCGGCCGTTCGCGATCGTGATTGTGGGCGGGCTGCTGGCGGCTCTGTTCATCAGCATTTATCTGCTGCCGACGATGTATGTATGGGTGGCGCGCGATACCGACAAGCTGCCACTGGCCGAAGCCGAGATCGAGGAACCGGCCTGAGGAAGTGAATCGTGCACGATTTTGAATCGGGAACCGGGAGCGCCTGGCTGAATCTTTGCGACGCGTCGCGATGGGAAATCCTGGCCGGGGCGAAGGCGATGGTCTCAAGCCGCGCTTGTCACTTGCGAGTTTCCCTGAACACCTCTTCTGCAATGTGAAAAGCGGAATTTGCCGCTGGAACGCCGCAATAGACCGCCGCATGCAGGAGGAGTTCCTGGATTTCTTTGCGGGTTACTCCATTGTTGGCCGCAGCTCGCAGGTGAAGACGGAGTTCATCGCTGCGATTCAGCGCCACCATCATTCCGATGGTGATCAAGCTGCGGGTTCTGCGCGGCAGCCCCGGCCTGGTCCATATTTCTCCCCAAGCGCAGCGGGTGATGAAGTCCTGGAACGGCGCGTTGAATTCGCTTTCATTTGCCTTCGCGCGATCCACGTGGGCGTCGCCGAGCACCTCGCGCCGTACTTTTATCCCGGCTTTGTACCGTTTCCGGTCGTCCATTTATACGCCCCCTCAAGACTCGAAGAATCGCAGCACCACTTGGTTGAATTCTTCTTTGGCTTCGAGATTCGAAAGGTGTGCCGCGTTCAGTTCGACGTATTCGGCTAGAGGGATGTGCTCGGCGAGATATTTGGCGTCTGCCAAGGGAATGGCGGGATCGTGTTTCCCGGCAACGATGAGCGTGGGAACTTTCACCTTGCCGAGGGACGCGCGTTCGTCCGTGTCGCGGACCGACGCGCAGCACGCGGCGTAGCCCTCCGGATTGGCGTGCTCGAGCATTTCGAGTACCGTGTTCGATTCGGCGGGATGCGTGACGCGATAGCCGGGCGTCAGCCAACGCTCGAGCACCCCAGCAGCCACGGCTTTCATGCCACCGTTCTCGACCGTCGCGATGCGCGCGTTCCATGTGTCTCGAGTGCCGATCTTCGCGGCGGTGTTCGCGAGAACAACTTTGTGTAGGCGTTCGCTAAAGTGGGCTCCCAGAAACATGCCGGTCATGCCGCCCATGGAGAGGCCGCAGAAGTACACGCGGTCAAGTTGAAGCGCGGCAAGCAAGCCAACGACGTCCTTACTGAGCTGCTCGTTCGAGTACGGCCCGGGAGTCACGCTCGATTCCCCATGGCCGCGGGTGTCGTAGCGCACGACGCGGAAGTGCTCGGTGAAGGCATCGATTTGCGGATCCCACATACGGTGGTTCGTCCCAAGCGAGTTCGAGAAGACCACCACCGGTCGGGTTTCCGGTCCCTGGAGTTCGTAGCGCAGCCGGACGTCCGTCAACTGTGCGAATGGCATAGCGGAATTTCACTCCTTCAACGCGCGGCCGAGAACTCCCGGGTCTCGGTCAAGACGCGTCGCACAAGCTCGGCGGCGCTGCCCAGGTAGTTGCGCAATTCGAAGAGGCTCGCAAGATCCGCGGGGGCAAGGTGGCCGCGGAGACCCGGTTCTTCGCGCAAGACCTCGAGTAGATGACGGTTTTGTTCTTGCGCTGTTTTGCAGGCGGCTTCGACCAACATATGAGCAGCCATTTTACCCATGCGATCTGCAAGAGCCGTGCTCACCGCTTCGGCAAAAATCAACCCGTGCGTGGCCTCGAGATTCCGGCGCATGCGCTCCGGATTTATTTCCAGCGCCGGGAGCAGTTCGGCCATATGATGGAGAGCGCCGCCGCTCAGGCGGACAATCTCCGGCAGGGTTTCCCATTCGGCGTGCCAGGGGCCCAGGCCGCGTTCCTGTTCCTGCAGCATCGCGGCAAGCATGGTGCTGACGAGGCCGGGAACGCGAATGGCGGCGGCCAGCACGACGGCCGAGGTGACGGGATTGCGCTTATGGGGCATGGTCGAGGAACCACCACGCCCATCGCCAGCCGGTTCCCTAAGCTCCTGCACTTCCGTTTGCGCGTGAAGCGAGATATCGCGTGCGATTTTTCCGAGCGTGCCGGTGAGCAGACCCAGAGTCGTGGCGACCTCCGCGATACGATCGCGGTGACTGTGCCACGGCGCCGCGGGCTGCGACAGTTGAAGCTCCTCCGCCAAGGCCTGCGCGACCTCGGGACCGCGTCCTCGGAGGGCGGCCAGCGTGCCGACCGCTCCGCCGAATTGCAGGGACAGAGCGCGCGGGCGAATTTCTGTCAGCCGCTGGCGATGGCGAAGAATGGCGTCCAGCCAGCCGGCGACAACAAAGCCGAAGGTAGTCGGTAGAGCATGCTGCATCCAGGTGCGCGCGACCACAGGCGTATCGCGATGCTTCTCCGCAAGAGTACAGAGTGTTGTGCTCAGCGCTGACAGATCGAGATCCATCAATTCGAACGCGCTGCGCAACTGCAGCAGGCAGCCCGTATCGATCACATCCTGGCTCGTCGCGCCCCAATGGACAAAGCGCGCCGCGTCCTTGTCCTCCCTCGCGACGAGTTCCGTCAGCATCTTTATGAGTGGGATTGCGGCATTGCCTGCGCGGGCGGTTTCTTTCCGGATGGCCGCGAGATCAAAAAGTTCTACGCGACACTTTGCCGCAATTTTTTGAGCGGCGCCCGCCGGAATTACGCCTGCGCGGGCTTCCGCATGCGCCAACGCGGCCTCGAAGTCGAGCATGCCTTGCAGTCGCGACGCATCCGAGAGTGCGCGCTCGATAGCTTCGAAGGAAAAAAGCTCATCGAAGAGTCTCATCGTGGCCGCAAACCTAGTCGAGGACTGACAAATGTCAACATGAGTTGCGCTCCGTGACCGTCAGACGCGTTCGAGAATTACGGCAATGCCCTGGCCCACGCCAATACACATCGTGCAAAGCGCATACCGGCCTTCGATTCGCTGCAATTGATAGACGGCCGTGGTCACGAGGCGCGCACCGCTTGCGCCCAGCGGATGACCAATCGCAATAGCACCTCCGTTCGGATTCACGTGCGGGGCGTCGTCCGGGACACCAAGTTCGCGAAGCACGGCCAACGCCTGCGAGGCGAATGCTTCGTTCAGTTCGATCACATCCATTTGTGCAAGCGAAAGCCCGGCTTTCGCGAGCACTTTGCGGGTTGCCGGCACCGGCCCCATGCCCATGATGCGCGGCGCAACTCCCGCCGTCGCGGTGGCAATCACCCGCGCCTTCGGCGTCAAGCCATGTTTTTTGACGGCCTCTTCCGAAGCGAGTAAAAGGGCGCAAGCACCGTCATTCACGCCGGAGGCGTTTCCGGCCGTCACGGTTCCATCCGGTTTGACGACGCCTTTCAGTTTTGCGAGTGCTTCGAGCGTTGTGTCCGGCCGCGGATGCTCGTCGACGGCAAACCGAATGGGGTCGCCCTTTTTTTGCGGAATCGGGACTCCCACAATCTCTTCCGACATACGGCAGGCTTTCATTGCGGCCGCCGCGCGCTGCTGGCTTCGCAGGGCAAAAGCGTCCTGATGCACACGCGAAATCTTGTATTCCTCGGCAACGATTTCCCCGGTTTCCGGCATGGAGTCGGTGCCGTACCTTGCCTTCATGGCAGGATTGACGAAGCGCCAGCCAATGGTCGTGTCTTCGATCTTCATGTTGCGGGAAAACGAGGAGTCGGCCTTGCCCATCACAAATGGTGCGCGCGACATGCTCTCCACGCCACCGGCAATCACGAGGTCAACTTCGCCGCTTTTGATCCCGCGCGCGGCCACGGAGATTGCGTCCATGCTCGAGCCGCAGAGACGGTTGACCGTTGTCCCTGAAATTTCCTTGGCCAGGCCTGCCAACAACAGGGCCATCCGGGCCACATTCCGGTTGTCTTCCCCGGCCTGATTCGCGCAGCCGTAGACCACATCGTCGACCGCGTTCCAGTCCACGCCGGGGTTTCGCTCCACAAGCGCCTCGATGGGGACCGCGGCAAGATCGTCGGTTCTCACGGCGGCGAGCGCACCGCCATATCTTCCAATCGGCGTGCGAATCGCGTCACAGATAAAAGCTGCTGTCATGGCTCAGATTCTTTCCTGCCCACAGTCTACCGTAAACGCACACTCGAAAACCAAATCCGATGCAGGGCGGACGGTTCTGCGATAGACTCCGGCGAGCGCCGCCGGGACGGGGTGCTTCGGCGACCAATCATGCTGGTCCACAGACAAGAAATCCGGATTGAATGGGGAGATTGCGATCCCTTTGGAATCGTGTTTTTCCCGCGTTATTTCGAGTATTTTGACGCCTGCACGAACGCGCTTTTTTATCGAGCTCTGGGCATGAAAAAAGCTGCGATGCTGAAACATTTTCAGATCGCGGGCATACCTCTGGTGCAAGCGAGCTGCAACTTTTTTCTGCCGTCGTCGTTCGGTGACGTCGTGCTGGTCGATTCCTCGGTGACGAACTGGGGTACCAGCAGCTTCACCGTTCAACACAGGCTTTTTCGCGAGGAAGCGCTGGCTGTCGAGGGAATCGAGAAGCGTGTTTGGACCGTTCGACCGACGGCGGAACCTTCCCGAGCAAGGGGTCAAGCGATTCCCAAGGAAGTGATCGAAAGGTTTTCCTAGAGCCCCAGGGCGCGCGAGAACTTGGTGAGCGAAAGACACACGGCTCGAAGGCCGCGGAACGCGACTCCTTCCCGCCAGGCTGCGCGCCAGAATGGGCTTGCGGCGTTCTAGCAGATCAAGGAAAAAACCGATATGGCTTTTGGGAAGGATTTCACTTTTGGGAGTGGCATCCTCCGCCGACGCTGGAGCTGGTTTTGCGAAAGTCGGTACGCCTCGTCGTGGCTACCAACCTTGCCGGTACTGGCGGCTGAAGAATTCATTGGCAGCCGGAACATTTGTGACGCGCATGTTCGCGCTGTCGTATTCAATTTTCTTGCCGGCTTTGAGTGACACCACGCCCAGCAGCATCGTCTCCGTCAGCTTCGAGGCGTAATCAAACGGGCAGCACGCTTCGCTTTTGGCCTTTATCGCATCGACCCAGTTCATTTCGTGACCTTCATTCGGTATGCGAGGAAGTTTCTCGGGCGGCTTGCCCACGGAGTCCTCGAGGGACTGCGGCAAGAGGCGCGGATGAGCGCCGTAGGTATTGTGCATTAGCTTTCCCTTGCTGCCAATCAGCAAAGCACCACCTTCCTTGATCAGTTCTTCCTGGCCGAGCTCCTCCGGCTTTCTGGGCATGAGGCCGCCGTCATACCAGGTGAGCTTGACGGGGGGCATGGATCCGCGCGCCGCGAATTCGTAGAACGTAAGTGTGGCGGTGGGGAAGGAAGCTCCATTGAAAGGAGTCGAAACCGTTTCAATCGAGGTCGGTAGGCCGAGATTGAGTCCCCACATCGAGACGTCGAGCAAATGCGCTCCCATATCGCCGATCGCCCCGCAGCCCCAGTCGATCCATCCGCGCCAATTGAACGGGTGATAGATTGGATGGTAGGGGACGCTCGGACCGACGCCCAGAAACAGATTCCAGGAAAGCGTGTCCGCGATGGGATAGTTGCCCGCCATGGCGGCGGCCAGACGTGTGTCGACGCCCTTTTGGTCCCATTTCAGGCTGTCGAGCGGTTCCGCGGAGGCTTGGGGTCGCGGAACGCCCTGTGGCCAGAAGCCGACGGGGCGGTCTGTCCATATGTGGATTTCGCGAACCTCGCCGATGGCGCCTGCCCAGATGTATTCGACCGCGGTCCGCGCATCATCGAGCGAGTGGCCTTGATTGCCCATCTGCGTGGCTACTTTTGTTTCCTTGGCACGACGCGCCAGTTGGCGGGCTTCGTCGATCGACCAGGTGAGCGGCTTCTGTACATAGACACCTTTGCCGAGGTCCATGCACGCCAACGCGATCGGCGCGTGCATGTGGTCGGGAGTGGCGATCACGACACCGTCGATGTCCTTCTGTTGCTCGAGCATCTTGCGATAGTCCGAGTAGCGCTTGGCTTTGGGAATCAGATCATTCTTGAGATGAAGAATGTCTGCGAGCCGCGCTTTGGCTTTCTCGGGATCGATCCGGGGAGCGGGCCTCGCGCCGGCGGGAGGCGCGGCATCGGGATGATCAATATGTTGCTGAAGGTTGGAAGCGTCGGTATCGAGGCGCGAAAGGTTTTTGTCGGTGTATCCCCAGTCGACGTCGCAAAGAGCGGCGAGGTTCTGGCTGGCGAGATTGATCAGATTGCTGCGGCCCATCCCGCCTACTCCGACGCACGCGATGTTCAGAACGTCGCTCGGAGGAGTAAACCCACGCCCCAGCACGTGACGCGGAACAATGGTTAAGGCGGCACTACTCACGGCAACCTTGGACAGAAAGCTACGGCGAGTCATTTCATTTTCTTGTGTCATTGAGCGCTCCTCGGTACTCCCGACATTATGGCGCGAGCCGCGCCTCCGTGCGACGCCTAAGTTTATCCAAATACAATCCTTGATTGCACGGAGCAAGGCGCCTACCCGTACCCGTGCGGTGGAAAACTCGGGTGTCCGTTCGGTGCTCGCCATTGAGAGATTGGCGAGCTTCGAGAGCCCGGTCAGAACCACGGACCTGCGCGGTCAATGAGGAGGAAGCCTGTGATCGAGCGGATCCAAATTGACGGACAACGCCCGAGTTGGACACACGAGAGGCTGATCGGGCAAAGAAAACGTCGGGCACTCGCGTACCGGGCGTAGGCGGTTCCCTTGTGACCGGAAGATTAGTCAGGCCCGAGTATCGCGCTTTTGGCGCGCAGGCTCGTCGTTCGGGCGAGTTGTGTCCGACGCGGCTTTGTCTGCCGGGGCTGCCCGACGGCAAAAATCAAAAGGGCGCTCCGGTTTCGCGGAGCGCCCTGAAGCTGAAAGGAATTGTCGCGCACTACCTCATGCCGGAAGTGCTGGTGCTGCTTGCGGACTTGGCGTTGGGGTCGAGGCTCAGCAGGCCCTCGGTAGCGGATACCGCAACCAGCGACCCGTCGCGTCGTGCCCGCACTACGGGGAAGTAGCCCTGTGACAACGGGTCATCCATCCTCCGCCAAGACTTTCCGCCGTCGAACGAGGCTAGCAGCCCGTGTTTTTGCAGTGCCACGACGAGAGCGTTCGAATTTCCCGCCAGCGACTGGAACGAAAGCTCCTGCACTTCCGCTCGGTTCCAGGTGCGGCCGGCATCACGCGAGCCGTACAGGCCCGTGTTCGTCGTGACGAACAGGGAATTGTCGTCCACCAGGTGCAGCCTCAAATTGCCTGCCGCTGCAAAGGAGAGCTCCTTGGCGTCCCAGGCGCCGCCCTTATCGGAGGAATAGAGCAGGTTACGCTCGACAATCGCCCAAACCTGATTGCCATCGGCGGAGATTTCCACGGACTGCGCAGGCTTGCGCGTCAGAGGATCCTTGCTCGCCGATCTCCAGGTCGCGCCATGATCCTTCGAACTCAGCACGCCGCCTGCGGTGGCTGCAAACCACAGTTCGTTTCCGAAGGTCATGTCATTCACAAGGTAAGCGCTGAGCTGCTGTTTGGCTGCCGTCTTCGGCGCGGGAGCCGCAGCGGCCTTCTTTCCCTTCGTTGTTGTCTTCGCCGTTGTGGTCGGGGCCGTCGGGTCGGGCACATACAGTCCGGCGCGAACCCACTTGCGCTCGGATTCCTCATACTTCGACCAGCCGCCGTTTGTCAGCGAAGCCCACCAACCGGTTGGCGCCGCATAGACATGGCGCACTTCCGTGCGCTTCAACCCCGGGCCGAGCGCGGTCCAGGTGGTTCCCCCGTCTTTTGTGGCTAGAAAGGCGTTGTTGTCGAAGGTCAGCACCACAAGCGCGCGTTCCGGATGTTCGCGGTCCATCGCAACGTCGGAGATGTGCTGGTGATGGAAGCCGTTGTTCGCCGAGACGAACGTTTCCCCGCCGTTGGTGCTGATCTGCACGCCTTCGCGTTCGGTTCCAATGATCAGCTTGCTCGGATTGCGCGGGTCAATCAACATGGCGTTGATGATCCAATCGCCCGGGGTCAGCCGCCGGAAGTCCTTCTCGTTTACAGTCTTCCAGAGGCCGCTGGTCGTTCCCGCGTACAGGGTGTTGGGGTTCGAAGGATCCATGCGCATCAGCTGTGTGCGGCGGTAGATGTTCGGAATGCTCATGTACTTCACCCACTGCACCCCGCCATTCAAGCTGTGATACATTCCGGAGCACGCCACGGCGTGCACATTGTCGGAGTTGGCCGGATCGACGATGATGTTCATCACATCGGAGTCGTCGATCATGCCCTTTATGATCGGAAACCAGTCTTTCCCGCCATTCGTCGTCTTCCACGGCAAGTGGTACGTTCCCGCGTAAATTATGTTGTTGTCCTTCGGATCGAACGCCAGCGAGTCGAATCGGTTCAGGTCGGGATGCTTGAGAGGCGTGATGCGCTCCCAGCTTGCGCCTTCATCCGTTGAGCGATATACGCCCGTCATTGCTCCCGCCAGCAAAAGCTTTGGATCTGTCGGCGACTGCGCGAGCGCGCGCACTGTTTCGTGCGCCAGTCCAATCACGTTCCACGTGCGTCCGCCGTCGTCGCTGCGGTACACGCCGCCGCCACCGGAGTACAGCGCCCAGGTGCTCGCGTACAGACGGTTTCCGTCGCGCGGATCCACGATAATATGCGTAACGACGTCGTCCTGCCCGGATCCGATGCGGCTCAAAAGCAACCAATGCCCGCCTTCATCACTCGACGTAAACACATGTCCGTCGGCGGTGCCCAAAAACAACTTGTCCAAATTGTGGGGGTCTGCGGCTAGCGAAACCACGTTGCCGCCTGGGGGTCCAACTTGCCTCCAAGTCTGCGCCGGCGTAGTGCTCGCGCAGACGGTCGCTACAACCACCAGACACAGTAAGATCCGCTTCATGTGCATTCGATTCTCCCAAAGCGCAGCTGCGCCTACAAGCCGCAAGTGTACGGAATCTCGGCCCGCAACGGTCCTGACCATGAGGACAGAATGCGGGCAATGGTTGCCGTACTAGTACTTAAGAAAACCCAGCCTTTGTTTCAGCTTGGCCCGCCCAGCAACTTATTTTCCATTCCGGGGTTATACCCGTTGGGAACCGAAACGGCTCATACTAAACGTAGGTTTCCGAGGCCCAGTTCCCAGTTTTTGGGCTTCTTCAGGGGAATAAAGGTTATGAAGGCCACATTGCTTTCGAAAAGCATTGCTTTCCTTTTGACGGCGGCCGTGGTTTTTTTCCTGGGCGCTCCCGTACTTCGTGCTCAGGCTCAGGAAAATATCGCCAATATCCCGGCGACGGGTTCGGCCACAGGCGACGACAACATCACAGCGGATGACAGTCATGATCCTCCGTCGCGCGTCGCCCGTATCAGCGTCATTGAAGGTTCGGTTTCGATCCAGCCCAGTGGCAGTGGTGATTGGGGCACCGCCTCGCAGAATCGGCCCATGACGATTGGCGACAAGCTTTGGGTCGATAACTCCTCACGCGCCGAACTGCAAGCCGGCCAGGCCACTCTCCATCTCGGCAGTATGACCGCGATCTCTTTCCTCAACCTCGATCAGAATATTACGCAGGTGCATCTTGCCGAAGGCAAACTCAATTTTCGTGTCCGTGAACTTCGCGAGGGAGAGAACTATGAGATTGACACTCCCAATCTCGCTTTCACGGTTCGCGAAGCCGGCGCCTTTCGCATTGACGTGAGCGAAAACGGTGATTTCACCGCCGTCACCGCGATTCGCGGCGCAGGTGAGATCGCCGCAAGCGGCCAGGTCTATCCGGTCAAGGCTGGCGAACGCGTGGATGTCAATGGTAATGAGGGCAACGTCAAGGTGTCGACGACCGCGGCTCACGAGCCCGATGATCTCGACCGTTGGGCCCAGGACCGTAACCTGAAGGACGACAATTCCGTTGCGGGGAAGTACGTCAACCGTGACACGGTCGGCTACGGCGACCTCGACGACTACGGCACCTGGAAAGAAGAACCCACCTACGGCAACGTTTGGGTTCCCAACAATGTTCCGCCCGACTGGGCTCCTTACAGCAACGGCTACTGGTCCTACGTCGGCCCTTGGGGCTGGACGTGGATCGACTATGCTCCGTGGGGTTTTGCTCCCTTCCACTATGGCCGCTGGCACTATTTCGGTGGCTACTGGGGTTGGAGCCCGGGGCCGATTTGGGCCACTCCATATTATGGACCTGCCTATGTCGGCTGGCTTGGCGCCGGTTTTGGTGTGGGTTTCGGCGTTGGGTTTGGCTGGGGCGCCGGCTTCGGCTGGTTCCCGCTCGGCTGGGGCGAACCCTTCCATCCGTGGTACCACTGCGGCTACGGCTACTGGCACAACGTCAACGTCCACAATACTTTCTTTCACAACGGCTTCAACGGCAGCGGCTATCGCAATTTCAACTACGCCTATTCGCACAACGTTCACGCGGTGACCACCGCCTCGCACAGCACGTTCGTCAACGGGCAGGCCGTGAACCGCAGCGCTCAGCATCTGACCGAAGGTTCCTTGAGAGGCGCGCAAGTGACCACCAACGGCATTCATGCTACGCCCGCCCGCGCCAGCTATCTTGGTGCTTCCAGCATGAATGGCCGCCGCGTCGCCACGCCTTCGGCTGCCATCCAGAATCGCAGCGTTATGGCCCGCACATCTCCGGCTGCCGGCGCTTCTCACTCTCCTGTGCACACGATGAACGGGGCCGTGCACAATCAGACCAACTTGTCGGCCCATTCAATGGGCAGCACCCAGCCGGGCCTGAACGCAAACCGACAGGCCCAGCTCTCCGCCAATCGTCCACCCTCCGCCGTGACGCAACAGGGCGCGCACGCCAGCTCACCGTCCCTCAATAATTCCAATCGCCCGAGCGGCGCCGTTCGCTCCTGGTCCGCGCAGGGCAACAGCAGTGATTCGGGGCGCGCGCCCCAGGGATTCGGCAGCTCGAATCGTCCGGCAAATTCTCCGAATACGTCGCACATGAATTCGGCGAACCGGCCTCCATCGGCGGGCTCTTACAACGGCGCGGCTCAGCGCAATTCCGTTAATCGGCCGCCGTCTAACTACGGCTCCGGCAGCCGTTCCTATTCCCCGCCTTCTTCTCGTGGCAACCCCGGCTACGCTGCGCCTCACTACAATTCTTCGCCTGCGCCACACGGCTATTCGGCGCCGCACTACTCTTCCCCTGCACCACGCGGCTATTCGACACCTCATTACTCGGGTCCCTCAGCCTCGCACAGCTATGGCGGCCCTTCCGGTGGTGGCTACCATGGCGGCGGCGGAGGCGGTGGCTTCCACGGCGGCGGAGGCAGCTCTCACGGTGGCGGCGGTGGTGGCGGATCTCATGGCGGCCACCGCTAATTCGTAGTTGTCGCTCTGTCTTCCGGCCCGCTTCGTCTTCTTCGGTGCGGGCCTTTCTCTTTGGCCCCACATGGCGCGCCGTGCACCTTTCGCGACGCTTCCCTCGGTTCCTACAACTCTCTGTCTCACTCCGTGTTAAACATAAATGAGGCCGGGTTCCTCGGCACAGGTTATGGTTCAGCTGGACTCCCTCCCCCGTCGTTTGGGAGGAAAACGGGAACCGCCGCCTCACGCGCTTCCCATCGCCTTCGCTGATTGCTTCCGGCGTTTCTGCAGCGGCGATGTCGAGCGCACCAGGAGAGAAGAGAGCAACATGAGAACACGTTCTCAGCACTGGCTAGCCTTATGCACGCTGGTATTCGCAGCCTCCATACTCGCGCCGAATCGTGCTGCCGCCGACGACGATGATCCCCCGGGCCGCGTCGCTCGACTCAGCTTTGTGCGCGGACAGGTTTCCTTCAGTCCGTCCGGCACCGACGACTGGGTTTCCGCCGTAGTAAATCGTCCGATCACCACGGGCGACAAGCTTTGGACCGATCGCGAGGCGCGCGTGGAGCTTCACATCGGCTCGGCCGTGGCTCGTCTGAACGAGCAAACCGGTTTTTCCTTCCTCGATCTCAACGATCGCATAACCCAGATTCGACTGACAGAGGGTACGCTCAGCCTAAGAGTCCGCCGCATGGCTCAGGACGAGACCATCGAGATCGATGCTCCGAATCTAGCTTTTTCCATTCTTCGGCCCGGACGCTACCGTCTCAACGTCAATGAGGCAGGCGACGCTACTAGCATCAACGTCCGAGAGGGCGAGGGCGAAGTCACCGGCGGCGGCTCTGCCTATACCATTCATCCCGACCAGCAGGGCTTCTTCACCGGTACGGATTCTCTCAATGCCGACGTCGAGCCGGTTGCCGGTGAAGACGATTTCGATTCGTGGTGCGACGAGCGCGACCTTCGCGAAGACCACGCTGTCGCCAAGCGCTATGTCTCGGAAGACGTAATCGGCTATGAAGATCTCGACGATTACGGGGGCTGGCGCCCCGTGCCGGAGTACGGCACGGTATGGTTTCCGCATGTCACCGTCGTGGGCTGGGCTCCTTACCGCTACGGTCACTGGGCATGGATTTCACCTTGGGGCTGGACCTGGGTCGATGATGCTCCCTGGGGATTTGCACCTTTCCACTACGGCCGCTGGGTGTCCTATGGCGGCGCTTGGGGGTGGGTGCCGTGCCCGCCTCCGGTGGTAGCGGTTGCTTATGTTCGGCCGGTATATGCGCCCGCGCTTGTCGCCTGGGTTGGGGGTCCGCACTTTGCCGCAGGCGTGAACGTGGGTTGGTTTCCGCTGGGGCCGCGTGAAGTGTTTGTGCCTTCCTATCCGGTCAGCCGAACGTACATCAACAACGTCAACATCTCGAACACGACCGTCAATCAGACTGTGATCAACAACTATTACAACACCACCGTCGTCAACAAGAACGTGACGGTGAACAACGTCAGGTACGTGAACCAGAGCGTTCCCGGCGCGGTTACCGCGACTTCGCCCCATGCTTTCACTTCGGCCCAGCCGGTCGCGCGCAATATGGTAGCTGTGAATCAACACGAGGTTGTTGCCGCTCCGGTGGCGGTGCATGCGCCCGCCGTCGTTCCTCCAAAGCAGGCCGTGCTCGGCGCGGGAGTCGCGACCAACTATCATCCACCCGCTGCCATTCAGAATCGCGCCGTTGTGGCAAAGACAGCTCCCCCTCCGCCGGCTCCTTCCTTCGAAGTGCGGCAGAAGGCCATCCAAGAGAACCAGGGGCGCCCGATCTCTTTGGCCCAGGCACGCCAATTGCCGCAAACGCAAACTCATGCCAACGCTGCCCCAGTGAAGATTGCTCCTCCGGCGCAGCAGCGAGCGCCGCAAATCAGCAACCTCCAGCAGCGGGAAAGAGGGAATTCCGAACCGGGAGCGCTCAACGCCAACCGCCCGCCGAGCAACACCGCCGGCGCTGGTCAGTCGAGGCCAAACCAGCCAAACCAGCCAAATCAGCCCGTCAACACGAAGGCCTACACGGACCGGCCTCCTACGTCTCGACCGAGCTACACGCCGAATCCACAACTCGAACAAAAACACGAACAACAAAATCAGCAACTGCAGCAGAAACAGGACCAGCAATATCAGAAGCTGCAGCAGAAGCAGCAGCAGGAGCAGCAGAAGCTCCAACAGCAAAAGGCTGATGAGCAGAGACAGCAGCAAGTTCAGCAGGAGCACCAGCAGCAGCTCCAGGAAATGTCTCAGAAGCACCAGCAGGAGCAACAAAGCCTGAAGCAAAAGCAGGACGTGGAGCACACCAAGGCGGCGGACAAACCTCCCAAGTCGCAGCCCCACGAGGAAAAACACAAGTGATCGCTGCTTCCCTTCGTTAGCTTGAGACAGGCGCCGCGACAATGTTGCGGCGCCTGTTTCTTTCGAGTGCCGCGGCCCCGCTGCCGTGCTTATTTGTCTCCTTGACCACCAATCCTCACCGGCGCACCGGCGAGTAATGCCTCTTTCTCTGTTGTGCTATCTTCGGTACCGTTCCGTATGGCTGCTTCCACTCCTACGCCCGAACTTTTTCGTCGCGTTTTGGGAACTTTCGCTACTGGCGTTACCGTCATTACGGCCGAACGCGCTCCTGGCGCAGTTCACGGCATGACCGCGAACTCGTTCGCCTCGGTCTCGCTTGACCCTCCGCTGGTCCTCGTCTGTGTGGACCAGAACGCGCGCCTCCTGTCCTTTCTCAAAACGCAACGGCGCTTCGGTCTCAGCATACTGAGAGACTCGCAGCAGCGCGTGTCCGAGTTTTTTGCCGAACCCCAGCAGAACTCTGCCGACTGCGCCCGCCTCGGCATCCGCTTTCGCTGGACCGAGTCGGGCATTCCGCTTTTGGAGGATGCCTTGGCGCATCTGGCCTGCAATGTTGTCGCGCAATACATGGCCGGGGACCACACCATCTTCATCGGCGAAGTGGAGTCGCTCGAAACCCTCGATGGCGAGCCGCTCCTGTACCTTCGCGGCCAATACCGCCGGCTCCAGCCTTGAATTCGCGTTCGCGAAGCGCCGCTCGTATTGTTGTGATTCCGACCGGAGAGTCGACTCTTTGGCCGACTCGAAGCGGACCGGACCGCGTCAACCACCGGACCCGCTGGAGCCCCGACGGAAGACCCTTTGTCTCCTTCGTTTTTCCATGCGCCGTGCGATTCTCTTGCGCCACAAAAAGGGAAAGCCCCGGGCCGCTGCCCAGGGCTCACAAACACTTATGATTTACAACCTATGGCCGGGAAACCTCCTACCGCTCCGAACTCCCGCTCGGCCGCGCCGATTCTGCCGAATCTCCCAGTTCTTTCCGATGGCTCTTCACCTCGCGCAGCGCGTAGATCGCCTTGTTCTGCGATTCGTAATACGTCCGCGAGGTGATTTCGCCGAGCAACCCGATCGAAATCAGCTGAATGCCGCTTAGAAACGACACCGCGGCCAGCAACAGCAGCGGCCCGTGCTCTGCGATCACATCGGTGTGCAACAGCAGTTTCTGTGCTACCAGCATGCTGCCCAGGATGAATCCGATTCCCGTTCCCACCAGCCCCAGCAGTCCGAAGAATTGCAGGGGACGCGTCGAATAATCCAGTAGGAACTTCACCATGATCAGGTCAAAGAACACCCGGATCGTTCGCCCTATCCCGTAGTTCGACTTTCCGCTCTTTCTTTCCGGATTCGAAATGGGCACTTCCGCGATTCGCGCTCCCGTCGAACTCGCCAGCGCAGGAATGAAGCGGTGTAACTCTCCATACAGCTGGATTTCCTGCAAAATCTCCCGCCGGTAGGCCTTGAAGGTGGTGCCGAAATCATGCAAATCGATTCCCGACAGCTTCGCCATCATCCAGTTCGCCACGCGGCTTGGCAATCGCCGCATCAGCCAGTGATCTTTCCGCTGCGCTCTCCATCCGCTGACCAGGTCGTAGCCTTCCTCAATTTTCTCGAGGAAACGAGGGATTTCTTCGGGGTCGTGCTGCAGGTCCCCGTCCATCGAAATCACTACCTCTCCCCGAGCAAAATCAAACCCAGCCTTCAGCGCCGGTGTTTGACCAAAGTTCATCCGCAAACGAACCACGTTCACGCGTCGGTCGTGCTCATAAATTTCTGAAAGTACGCGATAGGAATTGTCTTTGCTGCCGTCGTCCACGAACACCATTTCATAGGGCTCCCCGATGGAGTCCATCACCTCGGTGATTTTCATGTATAGCGTCGGGATGCTTTCTTGTTCGTTGTAGAACGGAACGACGATCGAATACCGGATGGGCGCATCACTTCTCATACCGCTTCCTGTCCCTTTCCTGCTCTTGATCCCGGCGCTGCCTCGGCGAAGACAGTTGACCGCGGGTCTCTTGTTGCTGACCGGCCGAACCGCGCGTGGCGCGCACTGGCGCCCCTCAAGCCACGCCCCCCATAAGCCTATAGCTTATCAGGCGAATACCCCGCGTGGCGACTAGTTTTCTTATGCGGCCGTCGGTCAGGATCTCCAACTCGGTCTGCCGTGACTCCTGGAGCCGCGTCCCCGTCTTCTGTAGCTCTTCGTCCACATATCCCGGATGGCACATCAGTTCGGTTGTTCCGTCCGGCAGGTTCTCGAGAAGCTTTTCGATGCCCTCGCGCGTCAAGGCTCCGGTCTGCGCAATCCCGCAGAAATAGTCTGCGGTTCGAACGCCGGCATGGTCGGCCATCTCTCTCGCGCCCGGCGCTAACAGCTTCAGTCCACGCGCCTGCACACCCTGCTTGAACACCACAGCTGCCTTTTGTCCGCCCGCCGACGCGAGCACCGATCGCAGCGTTGACTCCTCATGCGCCACACGGATCGCGTGGATTCCATGTTTCTTCGCCAGCCGCAAGGCAATCTCGAACAGTCCCGGCAGCATCTGCACGTGTTTGTGGCCATCGAGGTGCGTCGGTCGAATCCCGGCGTCGCGCACTTTCTGAATTTGTGCGTCCCACTCTCGTTCCACTTCTTCTAGCGCAAGGCCCCGGCTGGCAATCCGCAGCAGCAGGCTTTCCGGCCTTTCCTCGAGGTCGCCCCCCTCGTTCAGCAGTCCGCGGACCTCCTCGGCGGGGGCCGTCGGTGGACCGTCGCTCAGGTTCAGGTGCACCCCGACGCCCAGTTGCGGGTTCGTTTGCGCGGCCGCCAGCGCAGACGCAAACGCCTGCCCGTTGGCGAGCAGGGAACTGCTGGTTACCAAGCCTTTCCGGTGGGCATCGACAATGCCCCGGTTTACGCCCTCGGTCCAGCCCAAATCGTCCGCATTCACGATCAGGTTTTTCAATTCCGCCCTTCGCCTGCCCGAACGGACAGCTACTCTTTTGGCATTCTCTCCCGCTTCCGTACCATTGACCCTTATTGCCTGTAACTCTAGCATGGCCTGCGAGGACCACGATGTCTGTCAATTTGCGCGAGTTTCAGCAGCTGGACGCGAAGTATCGTGAAAAACGGCGCGGTCGCCGGATGAATTCCCGTGTCCACGTTCGTCTGGAATGGGAATCGGCCGGTAAACGCGAGTTCATCGAGACTCATACCCGTATCGTCAATCCCTATGGATGCATGCTTGTGATGCCGGGCGCTTTCGAGATCCAACAACGCCTGGCGCTCACCAATCTCTGCACGCAGGCAAGCAATGCGGCGGTCATTGTCTGGAAAGGGAATCACCAGCCGGAGGGCTGGGAGTACGGCGTCGAGCTAGTTGCGCCGGATATGGATTTCTGGGGGTTGGAGCTTTGACACCTCTTCAAAAACCGAACGCACCGCAGGCCGTGCCCGGCGTGCAAGTCAAACGCAGCGCCACCACCGTTCGTCCGCAGACCAACGAGGAGCGGCGCCGCGCGCAACGCGTGCTGCTTCGCATGCCCGTTCTGATCCATCTCCCCGGCAAAACCAACCCAATTCAGGGCTTTACGCACACGGTCAGCGCGAGCGGCGCGATGATTATTCTTGCCGAAGGTTTACCTTCGGGGAGCAAGCTCGCGATCGAAAATCCCAAGACACAGAAGCGCGTCGAGGCCCACGTCGTGCGGCCGCCGCAGATGAATCCCGAGGGTTCGCTCGTTCCCATCGAGTTCACCGCTCCTGCGCCGCAATTCTGGAACATTTTCTTTCCGCCGAGCACCATCTAGGTGAAGGCAAAAAAACGCGCGAGCCAGGGCGCTAGCATAAAAGCCTCCGAGCGGCAGTCAGGCCAGCGCTGGCGTACTTTTTACATAATCGTGATGGTAATGGGGATGTTGGACCCGGTGTAATTCGTATCGCCTGGATAGGTAGCCTTGATCGTGCGCGACCCTGGTCCACTGCCGCTGCTGCCGCTGCCACCGCCACAACCAGCACTCCCTCCAGCCAGCAGCGCAAATGCGAGTAGCCCGGCATAGGCGTAAGCGCGTTTGCGTCCCGCCGGCAACCCACGCGAGCCCAGCAGAAACAGCGTCGCGCTCAGAAGCGCCACGACCAGCGGAATCACCGGCACGCTTCGAGGCGCGGGCCCTCGGCTAGGCGGCGGATACAGGTTCGAAATCGCCGTCGTCAGCGTCGCCGTACAGTAGGCGGTGCCAAGTCCGATTTGCGTGATGGGCGGATTCGTGCTCGCGGCTCCGCTCGTCGGCGTGCAGTTTGCCGTGCCAAGGCTCGTGCTGGCGTTTGAGAATGCAACGGAACCCGTCGGCCCCACGCCGCTGCTGTTGGTAGTGATATACGCCGTCAGCGTCACATTTGCTCCCGCTGTGATTGAAGTCGCGCTGCTCCCCAAGACGGTGGAGGTGCTCGCCTGCGTGATGGTGACGGAAAGCGCGTTGCTCGTGCTCGCGGCGAAATTTGTATTTGCCGACGCGGGCGTAAAGCTTGCCGCAAGGCTGTGGTTGCCGACGCCCAATTGAATCGGCTGATCCTCGGCGTAACCTTGATTGTTCAGCTTGGCGATGTTCGTCGCATTGGCGGTCCCGGCGTTAGGCCAGTCCTTCAGCGCGTTACCATTGTCCGTGAGAGCGATGTTCCCCACCGGGCACGGCGTTCCTGGCGTAATCAGCGTGCCGTTTTGGGCGCAGGGAGTTCCGTTGGTCGGCGTCACATCGATTCGCAAGATATAGGAACTGCCATACGGCACGCTCTGGCTGCCCGTGCTTAGTACCGGGGCGCCACTCGAAGTAAATGTCACGAAACTCAGCGTCGTTTTGCTCGCCTGGTTTGTGCCATTTACGGTGACGGGCACCGGCGCTGAGCTGCTCACGCCAAGGGAAGCATCTCCTGCGTAGGTAGCCTCGAGGAAGGCAGTTCCAGGCGGCAGCAAGGTTGTTGTTGCCGCTGCGCTACCACCGGAAAGCCGAAATGGCCCGAACGCACCCAGAACCGTTTTCTGGTCGCTCCCGAGCGCAGTCAGCGACACGTTTTCTACGGGACCCGTGGGCACCGGCGTAACCGTCACTTGCGCGCTGAAGGAAGACCCAGAGTTTCCGGAACTCGGGGTCGGGGTGCCAAGGGTCGTCGTCGTCGTCCCTCGTACGGCCGAAGTCCAGTTCGCCAGCAGGTTCCCCACGTTGATTGAACCCAAGCCGGTGGCCAGGTCATATCCGGTCACCGACGTAAAGGCTGGGTTTCCCTGGGTGATATTGCTGTTTGGAGGGTTCGGCGGCTTCGCGCTATAGGCAGCGTTTCCGGAGGTAAGCACACCAAATCCGCTCGACGTCGAGTTGCTGCAGTCTAGCGTCCCGGCGACGCAGGCTACGGCAATCGTCCCCTTTGTGATGTCGTAGAAGACGCATGTGGAGGGCGCCGGGCTTGCGGGATTGGTGAACGAGCTCGAGTTGCAACTCGCGCCCGATTTTGCCCCCAGCAGGTACAGCACGTAATTCGCATTTCCTTGCCGCTGGCCCGTTGCCTGGTTCACCAGCGCCATGATCCCCGCAAACGCCGGCGCCGCCGGCGACGTGCCGCCAACACCTATGAAGTTCTGTGTTGCCGGCGTCACGCTCGTTGCCAAACTACACGGGGCGCCGTTCGGGTTAGCATCGGATTGGCAAACTATGTAAAAGCTGTTGTTGAACCCGTCGCTTGCGAACAGCGAAACGTCAGGGGTATCTCGCACTCCGTC
>DATFTB010000029.1:0-12087 GCA_035262325.1 Candidatus Acidiferrum sp. | reverse complement strand
CAAGAAGGGTCGACGAGGCGAAGGACTGCCCGGAACCGGGCGACAAGGGATTGATGTGCCAGCGAAGGGTGACAGCTCCTCGAGCAACGCCCCGTTAGGTTCCGATGACCGCGCCACAATCTCCGACGCACCGGCGACCCCTCCGCCTCCAGAAAAACTAGCGACGCGGGTGCCTCACCCGGACGCCACTTACCTGGACGAGTTGTCGTCAAGGTCCGGCTTCGGGCGCCCACTGTCCGGCATTTACTCGAATGAGACCGCCGCCCTCCCCTGGAAATGGATCGGCATTGCTTCCCTCGTTTTACTGATGCTCGCCGGAGGATGGGTTCTCAAAACCGGGCTTGTTCGCTCAGGGTCTTCAACCGCCGGAGCTGGAAGCGCGAAGACTCCGGAATTGTCGCTAGCGATTCTGCCCTTCCGCAACGCCTCGGGAGACAGTTCGCTCGATTGGCTCGGTCCGACGCTTGCCGACATGTTGAGCACGGCAGTCGGCCAATCAGCCCAAATGCGCGTGATCTCGCCGGAACGCCTTCAGCAGGTTCTTTCGGATCTACGCATTACGCCAGGATCAGTGGACACTACCATGGTCGACAACGTCGCCGCGTCCAGCTCGGCGAACGCCATTTTTTGGGGCAGGTACTTTCGCAATAGCGACAAAATCCATATCGAGGGCACTTTGCAGGATCTGAAGCACGACCGGCACTATCCCATCACTCTCGATACGCCGGCCGAACGGGACCTTTCCGGCACGGTCAGTCAGATCGCGGAGCAGATCCGTCAAAGTCTCTCCGTCTCTGCCGACGCCATGAAGGAATTGAAGGCGAGTTCGTTCCAGCCGTCGTCAAAATCGACTCTGGCACTCCGCGACTACACCGCGGGGGTTCAACGCCTGCGTGACGGTAGAAATCTTGAAGCTGTGAAGAAGTTCGAGGCGGCCACCAAGGAAGACAGCAATTTCGCGCTCGCGTACTCGCGTCTCGCCGAAGCCAATTCAGCGCTAGGCTATGACGTGGAAGCCGATCGCAATTCCCGGAACGCGGTCGATCTGAGCGCTTCTCTGCCGCAGGGCGAGCGGTATTTCATTGAGGCGAATCGAGCCAGAATCGCAAAGGACAACAAGAAAGCGGCCGAGGCTTATGAGAATCTGGCGAAAATCATGCCGGATAATGTCGATATCGAGTATGCCTTGGGCAGTGTCTATCTGGACCAGGGCGAGTATGACAGGGCTCGCGCTCAGTTCAGCAACATTCTGAAGCTCGAACCCAAGAACATCAGGACGTTGTGGCAGATGGGTTGGCTTCAACTCATGCAAGATAACCCGCAAGGCGCACTCGAGCCGCTCAACCAGGCGCTCAGCCAGGCGGTTCAGGCCGACAACAAAGAGCAGCATGCTGTGATCCTTGAGGCCCTGGGCGTTACCTATCGCCACCTGAGCAAGTCCCAGGAGGCCGTGAAGAGCTATTTGGATTCCATGGAAATCAGCCAAAGTCTCGGTCTCAAGCGCCTCGAGGCAAACACCCTGTCCGAATTGGCGCAGGTGCAGATAACGCTCGGGAAACCCGAAGCGGCCATGGCCAGCTACGGACAGTCACTGAAGATTTTGAGTGAAATTGGAATCAAGAAGGATTACGGCGATACCCTCATTAACCGCGGCGTCCTCTACGAAACCCTTGGGAATTTCGACAAGGCCTTGCAGGACTACAAGGAGTCTGCGCAGATTCAGCGCGACGCGGGAGACGAAAACTACCTGGCTTTGTGCCTGAACAATATCGGAAACGTGTACCTGGCGAAGCGCGACACGGATAACGCCCTGATCTATCTCCAACAGTCTCTCGAGTTGCGGCAAAAGCTCAACCAGCCGGATTACCTTGCCATGACCCTGCGATCGCTCGGCGAGACCTACTCGGCGATCGGAGACTACGACAAATCACTTTCGAGCCTGATGAGTGCTCTCGAAGCCTCGCGCAAGGCCGACGACAAGAATGTAGCGGCGGGTGTCTCCTGGCTGATGGGCACGGTCTTCGTCTCCCAGGGCCGCCTGGGCGCCGCCGTTGGCGCGATGCAGGATTCGGTCAGAACCTACCGGTCCGGCGACAACTACAGCGTGGAGATGGCCACAGCTCTCACCTCCTTGGGGGATACGCTGGCTCTGGCCGGCCGGGCCAAGGAGTCTCTAACCGATCTGGACGAAGCCCAGAACATCGCACGGGACTTGAAGAATGAAAGCCTGAATAGCCAGATCCTGCTCAGCCGCGGAAATGCCGCTTTCTACCAAGGCGATCTGAAATCCGCCAGGGGCTTTTATCAGCAGGCGGTGGTCGCCGCTTCCAAGGCAAAAGCGCCAGATACTCGTCTCGTCGCACGGACGGATTTGGCCCGCGTGGCTATCGCCGAAGGCCATCCCCAGTCCGCAATCCTCGATCTGCGGGCTGCCATCCAGACCGCGGGCAGCCTTCATCTGAAGTACTACGCCGTGCGGAGTTCGGTGGATTTGGCGCAGGCGCTCATCAGTACAAAAGACTACGCGCATGCGCGTGACGAGCTCCAGTCCGCTCTCGGACAGAGCGAAAAAATGGGACTTCGCCTCGAAACGGCCAGAATCCATTATCTCCTCGGCAGGATCCTCGATCTCGGCGGGAACTCCGGCGAAGCCTCTGCGCAATACACGCAGGCACGTAACATCCTCGACGAGATTAAGAGGGAGCCAGGAGCTGAGCACGTTGACGAGCGTTTCGACCTGCGACAGATGTCTGCGGCGCGCGCGGGCAGGACCGCAAAGTGTTTTCCTTTGTATCCCACCAGCTGTTTCGCCCGTAGTAGCTGATCCGGAAAGGGAAGCCCCGGCAAGCGCGGGATTCCTCTTGACTGCCGGGTCTTCGTGAAATTCCCGTGTTGTTTTGTGCCGGCGTTGGCCGGCATTGCACCAAGACCTGGTCACTCGGGCTCGCGCTGACCACGTGTACCGTAGCACTCGTACTGTTGTTTGAATTGGTATCGTTGTCGGCGCTGCCTACCGTTGCGATGATTTTAAAGTTAAGGCCTACGCTTATTTTTGCGGCTAAACCGCAGATCGTTCGCACTGGTGGGTCTTAGAACTACTGATACGGTTCAAAGTGTGCAAAACTTTTCCTATAGTGCTTAATGGCTGCTCCAAACCCGTTATTCGAGAGCCGGCTAGCCCCCGGTCCTCGTCGGCCATGGTCCGAAACTTTTCGCCCGCCTCGAGCGTACCTCAGAAGAACGCTATGCGGCGGCTCGGTCGATTTGTGTTCTCGCTTTCCTTGTCTCTGCTATCGGTCTCACTGGCCCGTGCTCAAGACCCCTCGAAGATCATCGATCAATACATTAAGGCGGCTGGTGGTGCGAAAACCCTGTCGCACCTTCAGACACTGGCGGTCGACGGTAACGTGGCCAACGCCGGAGACTCCCAGCCCGGCACCTTCACGTTCATGGTCAAGCAACCCAATCGTTACTATTCGGAGTTGCGCTCCCAGGGGAGAACCTTCATCGAGTCCTACAACGGAAAATCCGCCTGGCACAATACGGATTCGGGCGAGATTTCCACGCTTCTCGGGCCCGAGGCGCTCGAGATGGAGGCTGCGGCCCAGTATTACAACTCCCGTTTGCAGGCTCTTGTGAAGAGAAAAATCGGCGCTGCCTATAAAGGGCAGGTTCCCGTGCGCGGCCGCGACGCCTATCAGGTGGAATTGACCTATCCGACCGGCATTCAATGGGAGGTGTTCTTCGATCCCCAGTCGCACCTTATCGTGAAAGAGATGGGTTCGCTCGCCGGGCTTCCGCGCGAGATTTATTACGACGACTATCGCACCGTTGACGGGTTGAAGGTTCCCCACAAGATCGAACTGCACCGTGGACCGGAGGTTTACCACGTTGTGGTCTCGCGCGTTAACGTCAACGAACCCATCGGCGAACGCACCTTTGACTTTCCGAAGAAATCCCAGGTCCAGCTTCCCGACTTGAAAAGACTTTTCGAAGAGATTGACGCCAACCAGAAGCAGATCGACAAAATCAGGGAAAACTACGCGGGCACTCAGGTTGAAGAGGAAACGGAATACGACAAGTCCGGCAAAGTGACCAAGAAAGAAGTGAACGAATACACGTTCTTCTACCTGAACGGCGACGAGATCACGACCTTGGTCAAAAAGGACGGCAAGCCGCTCTCCGACGAAGAAGAGAAAAAGGAAAACGAGAAAACCCAGAAGCGCATTGAGCAGGAGCAGAAGAGGGAGAAGAAAAAGGAAGAGAAAGAGGAAAAGGCCAAAGAAGAGGGGAAGGATTCGAATGACAAGGAAGATCCAGGAATCGAGCCCTTTCTCCGCGTTTGCCAGTTCGTGAATCCCCGCCGCGAGCGCTTCCGCGGCCAGGACGTGCTGGTCTTCGATTTTGAACCCAATCCGGAATACAAGCCGAAAAATCTGGAAGAGCGCGTCGTCAAGGAACTGGCCGGGGTCGTCTGGATCGACGAAAAGGCCCTCGACGTCGTGCGCTTGGAAGCCTATTTTGTCGGCGACTTCCGTCTAGCCGGAGGGGTCGTGGCAAACCTGCAAAAGGGAACCAGTTTCGTTTTTGAGCAAGCCTTCATCAATAATGAAGTCTGGCTGCCCACTTATATCGAAGCGCATGTTGGGGTTCGCTTCCTGCTGGTCAAGGGGATGAAGGTGAATGTGACCACTCGATACTCCGACTATAAGCGCTTCAACGTGGAAACTCTCAACACGATCGGGAAGCCTAAGGACCCGGCGGAAGCACCCAAACCGTAGGGCAGTGCCTTCCGATTCTAGCGGGCGGATTTTTACAGCGTGGGAGTACGACTCAAAACCTCGCGGACTTTCTGCGAAAGCAAGGCCGGAGAAAACGGCTTTTGCAGAAACGCCAGTCCTTTTTCGAGCATCCCGCCGCTGGTGATAACGTTCTCCGTGTAGCCCGACATGTACAGCACGCGGATTCCCGGCCGCCGCGCTCCGATCCGCGCCGCCAGTTCCCGCCCGCTTGTACCCGGCATCACCACGTCTGTCAGCAGCAGGTGGATTTCATGCGGGAATTTGGCAGCGATGTGTTCGGCATGCGCCGGATGGCGCGCCACGATGACCTCATATCCCCGCTGCGAAAGAAGAGTGACAATCAGGTCGCGAACTGCCTGTTCGTCCTCCACCAACAGAATCGTCTCCGTTCCTCGCTTGTCTTCCAATTGCGCAAGCGGCGGGGTGCTCTCCTCGACTTGCTCAGCCACTCGCGGCAAGTACACTTTGAAGGTACTCCCTTTTCCGGGTTCGCTGTAGACCCAGATGTATCCGCCGCTCTGCTTCACGATGCCGTAAACGGTCGAAAGTCCAAGCCCGGTTCCTCGTCCGCTCTCCTTTGTGGTGTAAAACGGCTCAAAAATGTGCGCCAGCGTCTGCTCGTCCATTCCGATGCCGGTGTCCGAGACCGCAAGCATTACGTAGCGACCCGGCTTCACGCTCAAGTGCTCATTGGCGTACGCTCTATCGAGGTCCAGATTCGTCGTTTCCAGCACCAGCCGCCCGCCGTTCGGCATGGCGTCCCGCGCGTTCACCACCAGATTCATTATCACCTGTTCGATCTGCGCCGGGTCCGCCTTCACCTTCCCGAGATCGTCTTGAACCCGGGTCACCATCGCAATGTTGTCGTCAATGAGGCGCCTTAGCAAGGAGTCCAGGTTTACCACGATGGCGTTCAGGTTCAGTGTCTTTGGCTGCAGCACCTGCTTGCGGCTGAAGGCCAGCAACTGCCTGACCAGTGCCGCCGCCCGCCCGGCCGCGTTCTCCACCCGCTCGATGTCCGTGCGCAACTCGAGCGGCACACCCGGCCGGCTCAATGCTAGGTCCGTATAACCCGTAATAATCGTCAGCAAGTTGTTGAAGTCGTGCGCAATTCCTCCGGCCAGCCGTCCCACCGCCTCCATTTTTCGTGATTGCTGCAGTTGTGTCTCAAGCAGCTTGCGCTCGGTGATGTCCACCATGATTCCTTCCATCACCGGATGCGCTTCGCTCCCCTGAACGACCACACCGGTGTCGTTCAGCCACACTTCTCTTCCGTCCTTTCTTCGGATGCGAAACTCGGCCTGGAATGGCTCTCCTTTTGCGCTTGCCTCCTCGGCTGCCACCACGGTCGGAACATCATCGGGATGAATCAGCTGTGCCCAATTTCTCGACATGCTCAGCCATTCACCCTGCGTGTAACCCAGAATCTGCTCCACCTGCGGACTCACGTAATACCACTGCCCGTCGATCCCGATTTCCGCCATATATGTGATGGCGTTCATCTGTTCGACCAGCATTTGGTATTTTGCTTCCGCTTCCGCTCTCGCTCTGTCCGACTGCTCCTTCTGCGAAAGGTCGCGGCAGGCACACAGCGTGCCGCCATCCACCAGGCGGGTCACGGTCATTTCGACCGGAAGGCGGCTGCCACCGGGCCGACGCAGCGAAAGAGGTCCCGACCATTTGCGGTTCCGCAGTAAGGAGAGGCGAAGTTCCGGCAGCAGACGGTCGATGTCCTGCCACCCAAACACAGTGCGCCACGCTTTACCCACCATCTGCTCCGATCCCGGGAATCCGAGCATCTCCGCAAAGGCCGTGTTCGCATAAATGACATAGCCCTTGTCGTCCAGCATGGCGATCCCGTGGAGCGACGTATCCATCGCCGCCGTCTGGCGCATGACCGTTTCGGCGCCCTTTTGCTGGCGATACTGGTTGAGCCCGATCCGCACCGCGTAGCAAGCGAGCGACACGGCCAACAGGCTGAAGCGAATCAGCTTCCAGCCGGGCCCCATTTGCGCCACCTGGAACACGATAATCAGCGGGGTGAAGAAAAACATCGCGTTGTTCATCAGGATTTCAGGAAGCGAATTCATCCGCCCTGTAACTGGTTCCCCGTCCTCGGCGAGCGGCTGCCATGTTCCCGCCCAGAAAGCAGCAAGCAGGAAGGGAAGACTCCAAGCCAGGTCGAACCAGGTGCCTGTTGGCGTCTCGCGCTCGACTTGGAGCAACTCGACTCCAACCCCAAATACCGAATAGAACAGGAAGTAGATCACCAGGCCGCCGTAGAGCCTTTGCGCCTCAGGTACCCATGCCCGCCTCCATTGCACAAGTCCCAGTGCGATCACTCCGACGCATATCCAGGCCATCACTACGGTTTCTCTGTGCAGCGCTCCTCTGCTGCTCAGCGCGGACGCGGGCAGGTAATACATTTCGAAGTAAACAAAGAAAAACAGAATACCGATCTGGATAAAGTCCAGGGCTTCTTCCAGGTCGATCTTTGAGGAGTGTTTCTGCTGGTCCAGGAAAAGTGCCATCACAAAGAACATTCCATGGGTGTCGAACAGGAAGCGAATCATCGACCCGGGAGGTGGCTCGCTGTGCTGAAATACTTCGTAGTACGACCACCCAAGATCCGCGAGACCCCACACGCCCATTGCGAACGCGATCAACGCCCAAAACGAGCGAGCAAAACCCGTCGCCCGGCGGCCCGACCGCCAGCACAAGGCCGCCGCGAGAAAGCTCGAGAAGATCTGCAAGGAGTTCCCGATCACCGATCCGATCGCCGATGTTCCGAAAAACACAATCGCGAGAACGTGGGAAGCGATCACGGCGAGTGCCGTCAGAGCCAACCAGCGAGGGATTCGCCTTGTACTCAAGTTTGGTCCTAGTGGCGAAGTGTACTGTTAGTTTAGGGGAGTTCACCCGGGGGGAGGGCCGTAATCCCGTTTCTGTGTCCGCCTTGTTAATCGGCTGGAACCGCATCATTGACGGCGGGGGCGCCAGGAAGCTCTCTCGGTCGGCCAGCTATTTACAAATCGCTTCTTCTCACCGGCCCTCGAACGGATACTTGTCTTGGGCTTGTACCGCCGCCGCTATGCGTCGCCGCAGGGCGATCGTGTCCGCCGTTGGGCGCTTCCCGAAGCGTTTCAGCACGGCCATCTGCGTCATCAGCATGTCGCCCTCGTGAACCGCGGAAATCGCCCGTTTGGCTTCGTGGTCCACGCGCTCGGCGGCTTCAAGAATGAAGACCCGCGCCGCGTCGACCATGACCGCCGCGGCCGCCTCGCCCTTGCTGGCCGCCGCTTTCTGGGCCCGCAGCAGGCTCGACTCCATGGCGTAGATCTCCATGACGATGTTGGCGAGCGCGCCAATCAGCTCTTGCTCCTCGGCCAGCTTTTCGCGGAATTTCTGCACCGCTCCGCCGGCCGCCTGCAAAAACATCTTCTTGGCGTTGGCAACCACCCGCGCTTCTTCGGCCAGCACACCCTCGGGAGCCTCTTCGAACGACGGCCCGGCCAGAATCTCGTCGGCCAGTTTCATGGCCGCCGGAATCAGAGCCAGTTGTCCGCTCATGGCGCGCTTCATCAGCATCTGGACGATCAGCATGCGGTTGATTTCGTTCGTCCCCTCGAAGATGCGGTTGATGCGGGAATCGCGGTAAGCGCGGCAAACAGGGTAATCCTCGTGGAAGCCGTAGCCGCCAAAGATCTGCACCGCTTCGTCGACTACAAAGTCCAACATCTCGCTGCCATATACCTTCGCGATCGAACTTTCGATGGCGTACTCCTCGAGTACCTTCATCGTGTTTTGTGTTTTGTTCCCGGAGTCGGCAGCGGCGTGCATCGCTGCCTCCATGCAGCCAGCGCTGCGATAAATCATCGATTCCACCGCGAAGATCTGCACTGCCATTTCCGCCAGCTTCTCCTTCATCAGGCCGAAATCGCCGATCTGCTTGCCGAATGCTTTGCGCTCCTTGCTGTATCTCGACGCTGTCATGAGCACGTGCTTTGCGCCTCCAACGCACGACGCGCCCAGTGTAAAGCGCCCGGAATTCAGCACGTTGAACGCCACGATGTGCCCACGGCCGATTTCATGCAGCACGTTTTCCGTGGGCACCTGGCAGTTTTCCAGGAAGACCGGCGTGGTCGAACTGCCATGAATTCCCATCTTGTGCTCTTCATTTCCCGGTTTGCACCCGGGGAACTTCCTCTCCACGATGAACGCTGTAAACTTCTCGCCATCTATTTTGGCGAATACCACAAACAGGTCCGCAAATCCTCCGTTGGTGATCCACATCTTCTGACCGTTGAGGATGTAGTGAGTCCCTTCCTTGTTGAGCTCGGCGCGCGTCAGCGAATTTTGCGCATCGCTGCCCGCTTGCGGCTCCGAAAGGCAGTACGCGCCGATCAATTCACCGCTCGCCAGTTTTGGAAGGTACTTTTTCTTTTGCGCTTCGGTGCCGAAGTAAACGATGGGCAGTGTGCCGATGCCCGCATGCGCCCCGTGGGTGACGGCAAATCCCCCGTACATCGAGAGTTTTTCGGTCAGGACCGTGGTGGCTACCTTATCGAGACCCGCCCCGCCGTACTCCTCCGGTGTACCGCCGCTCATCAGGCCCAACTCCGCCCCCTTGCGCACGAGTTCCGCCATCAGCCCCGGTTTTTTGGCCTCCAGGTCTTTCACCAGCGGAAATACTTCCTTGGTCACGAATTCTTCTGCCGTCTGGCCGATGAGCACTTGGTCATCCGTGAGGTCGGCCGGCGTGAAAATATCCTGCGGGGCGGGGGATTCCAACAGAAAGCTACCCCCTTTTGCAGCGGGCTTTGTCAGAACGGAGGTCGCCATGGGTCTTGCTCCTTGTCGGCCTGAAGCCGCGGTAAGATTCAAACAACTGTTTGAAAAATTCCAATGAGCTGATTCTACCCTTTCGACGCGATTTTCGGCAATAGGACTCGCCGCGCCGCATGGCTCGGTGCCGCACCTCCCGTGAACGGCCGATGGTGCAAAACCCCTCCTTTTGTGGCAGACTGCCTCGCTCGAGATCAGTCTTTTGTCGAGGAGGCGCACCCATGGGACGTCCGGTCGTTCACTTTGAGATTGGCTGCCGTGATTCGAAGAAAACCCAGGAGTTTTATACCCAGATGTTCGGCTGGAACATTACCGAAGCCGGGCCTGCGGCGATGATCGCTCCGGTAGCGCCGGGTATCGGCGGCCACATTACCGCGCTAGGTCACGAGCCCTACCGCTACACCACATTTTATGTGGACGTCGAGGACGTTGCCGCCTATCTGAAGAAGGCTGAATCCCTCGGCGGCAAAACGCTGGTTCCACCCATCGAAATCCCCACCGGCACGTTCGCGTGGATGCAAGATCTAGAAGGCAACACCATCGGCCTGTGGAAATCCCGGAGCTGATGCGGGCCAGTTCGCGCTTTGTTGCGCCGGGGGCTGCCTACGCTGCCGGCGCAGGCTGGGCCTTCTCTTCGCCTCGTGCCACTGCGGGCCAGAACGGCTCTCCGGCGTTGATCCTTTCGAGATGTCCAGCCTCAGGCAGCGGCCTCTCGGGTACCATCGCTACAGCCGCTCGAAAATCCCCGCGGCTCCCATGCCGCCGCCGATGCACATTGTCACCATGCCGTAACGCGCCTTGCGTCGCTCGAGTTCGCGGATGAGCGAAGCGGTGAGCTTCGCTCCCGTGCACCCGAGGGGATGTCCGAGGGCGATCGCGCCGCCGTTCGGATTGACGCGACCCGCGTCCAAATTCGCTTGTTGAATCACGGCCAGCGATTGCGCGGCAAACGCTTCGTTCAGCTCCACAACCGCCATATCGTTCAATGAAAGCCCTGCCAGGTCCAGCGCCTTCGGAATCGCATATACCGGTCCAATGCCGAATTCTTCCGGAGGGCATCCGGCGGTTGCGTAAGAGACAAATCTCGCTTGAGGTTCGAGTCCCATCTCCGTGGCTTTCTCCGCCGACATCACCACCACCGCCGCGGCGCCGTCGCTCATCGGGGAACTGTTGCCTGCCGTTACCGTCCCTTTCGCGTGAAACGCCGGCTTCAGTCCCGCTAGCACTTCCATCGAAGTATCGGGACGCGGCATCTCATCGCGGTCGAAAACGAACACCTCTGTTGCGGGCTTTGGCGCCGACTTGCCTTTGGGGCCATTTCCGTTCGGAAGGGAAGTAATCTTCACCTCCACTGGCACGGTCTCATCGCTAAATCTGTTCGCCGCCAGCGACGCTACTGCCTTCCTGTGCGACTCGACCGCAAAGCGGTCGGCCTGCTCGCGCCCGATCCCGAATTTTCTGGCAATGTTCTCCGTACCCAGGCCCATATTGATATATGTGTCGGGAAAGTGATCCACGAGCCACGGGTTCGGCGAAACCTTGTTTCCGCCCATCGGCACCATCGACATCGACTCCGTGCCACCCGCGACGATCACTTGCGCGCCACCACCACGGATCCGTTCCGCTGCAAGCGCAATGGCTTGCAGACCGCTTGCGCAAAAACGGTTCACGGTCATCGCCGAGGTCTCGACGGGCAGACCCGCGCGTAAAGCGGCAATCCGCGCCACGTTCATCCCCTGTTCGCCCTCCGGCATGGCACAGCCCAGAATCACGTCGTCGATCTGCTTGGGATTGAGCTGCGGCACCCGCGCCAGCGCCTCTCTGATTACCAGCGCCGCAAGGTCATCCGGCCGGCTCGTGCGTAGCGAGCCCTTGAATCCGCGACCCACGGGAGTTCTCACGGAGGAAACAATCACAGCTTCGGCCATGGCAAACCTCTTTCTTTCAATCTCCCCGATTTTCGGCCCGAGACTCCAAAAAAGCAAATCGCGCCACCGTCGACGAGAGTGAAGAATCGGGAAGCGGTTCGTGGCATACTCGGTGAACACGGACAAGCCGCCACCCAGCCGAGCGATCGCCTGTGCCGTCCTGCCCATCGGGGGTGAGTCGTGGGAATTCGTCTGAACGTGAACGGCGTGGTCCACGATCTTGACGTCGAACCGGACGCGCCGCTGCTCTGGGTTATTCGAGACGAACTGAATCTGACGGGCACGAAGTTCGGCTGCGGGGTGGCGGCTTGCGGCGCCTGCACCGTTCACGTAAACGGCAAGGCCACGCGCAGTTGCGTTGTTCTTGTCGGTTCGGTGGCCGGTGCGCAGATCACCACCATCGAAGGCCTGGGCGCGGGCGCCCCGACCGCCGTTCAACAAGCCTGGATCGAACACCAGGTCCCCCAGTGCGGCTATTGCCAGTCCGGTATGATCATGGCGATTAGCGCTTT
>DATFTB010000028.1:0-4568 GCA_035262325.1 Candidatus Acidiferrum sp. | reverse complement strand
GACCAAGCTTGTTTTCCAACGCATGGGCAATCAGTATTTCCTCTATCAGGTTTGGCGCGAAGGCCGCACCGAAGGCCGTGAATTCCGGATCAGCAAGACCGAAATGCGCCTTGCCCGGAACTCCGACAAGCCCGAACTCGTGATTGTCGCCGCAAACTTGACTCGCTAATCCTCCACACTTAGCGCAGTTCAACCGGAAGAGGGAACGGTTGGTCCGTTCCCTCTTTCGCTTTCTAAGAGCCTCCATCACTCCCTACAAGCTGGCTCGCGATCGTTCTTCGCGAGGATCACGCCACTCGGCCGTCCGGCCGAGCGTTGCTATTGGTGGCACTCTGGTCTAAGCTAGATTCTACCGGCGATTGGCACTTACTTCACAACCCGTGCGGGTCGACGCGATCAACCAAAGAATGCAAGCGAAAAGCGAAGTGCGTTTTTCCCTCTGCCGTTTTCCCTGCGAGTACTGAGAATGGGGCATAAGGTGGCCGAGTGGGAGCTTTACCGTTTCCGCAACTGCAAGCTTCACGCGGCAGGAAGACACGCGGTGAAGACTGGCTTGCTGCTCGCGGCCGGCGCTCTGGCCGGTTTCCTGTCTTCTCCAGTCCGGGCCCAGCAGAGCGATCGAGCGGCGCCCGTCGTGGTGCAGCCGGGAGCTCCTGGTAAGCCCACGAAGACGCTGCCGGCGTCGACCAAGGCCACGTTGCCGCCGCAGTCGCCAGCCGATGTGGAGTTCATGCAGGGCATGATCATGCATCACGCCCAAGCCGTTGAAATGACCGCCCTGATTCCGTCACATACGGAGAACAAGGAGCTGCGCTCGTTGGGCGCGCGCATCAGCAGCTCGCAGTCTGACGAAATAAGGTTTATGAAGCGCTGGCTCACCGTCCGGGGAGAGCCCGTTTCCATGCCGATGGGGGAGATGCCGGGCATGGACAAGTCGAATCAACCCATGGCGCTCATGCCCGGGATGCTTACGCCCGAGCAGATGGACGCGCTCCGGAAGGCCGAGGGCGCGGAGTTCGACCGCTTGTTTTTGAAAGGGATGATTCAGCACCACGATGGCGCGTTGACGATGGTCAAGGATCTATTCGAAACACCGGGCGCGGGGCAGGATGCCGAGCTGTTCAACTTCGCGACCGATGCCGACAATACGCAGCGCGCTGAAATCAAGATTATGCAAGGCATGCTCGAGAGAATTCCGTCAGGGGACAAACGATGAACCGAGTGTTGCACGGTGCTTTTCGCGCAGCGGTGTTGGCGACGATCCTGGGTTGCGGCGTCACGAGTCCGCAAGCGCGAGCGCAGAGGCCTTTGACGGGGCCGCGGCCGGGCGCGTCGCCCTCGGAGTCTGGCGGCGGGGACGATAATCCATTTGCCCCCGAGCCCGCTCCCACGCTCCCGCCGGGCATGACCGGGTCGGACATTAGCGATCCGCGCGCCGCGCTGACTGCGGGGCTCTATGACGCAGGCGAAGGGGCCGTGGGCATCAAGCACCTTATGCTGTTCAAGAAGCCCGACGCGTTTCAACTCGGCACAGCTGAGCCTGACGATCCGAAGGTAAAGCAGATGCTCGACCGGCTGGGCTTCAGCGACACCGCGAAGCTTCCGAAGCCCGTCCAGCTCCTGATCGCGCAGCTTGCTTTTGCGAACTCGGACCTGGCGTTCCAGGGCAACCACCTGTTTCAGGGAAACTTCTACGGCGTCACGATCTACGACATCTCGGATCCTTCCAAGACCACTTTGCTGACGTCGATGGTATGCCCGGGCGGCCAGGGCGACGTATCGGTCTACAAAAACCTGCTGTTCATGTCGGTCGAGATGCCCAATGGACGACTCGATTGCGGCACGGAGGGCTTTCCTCCGGAACCGCCGCCGGCGCCCGGCCATGAAAAAGAACGGCGCTTGCCGGCCGCGCAAAAGGACCGTTTTCGCGGCGTGAGGATCTTCGACATTTCCGATATCAAGAAACCGAAACAAGTCGCAGCGGTGCAGACGTGCCGCGGATCGCACACGCATACCTTGGTGATCGATCCGAACGACAAGAACAATGCGTATATCTATGTTTCCGGCACATCGTTTGTGCGGCAATCAGAGGAATTGGCCGGGTGCTCCGGCGAAAAACCGGACAAGGATCCGAATACAGCGCTGTTCCGCATCGACGTGATCCAGGTTCCGCTCGCCGCGCCGCAGGATGCCAAGGTGGTGTCGAGCCCGCGGGTATTCATTGATGCGCGGACGGGCGCGCTAAACGGACTGAACAGCGGCGGCGGGACCCATGGAAAGAGCAATAACAAGCCGGCGGACACCGACCAGTGCCACGACATCACAGTGTACTCGGCCATGGGGCTGGCGGCGGGCGCGTGCTCCGGAAACGGAATTTTGCTGGACATCAAGGACCCCATACATCCGAAGCGCATCGATGCGGTCAACGATCCGAACTATTCCTACTGGCACTCGGCTTCGTTCTCGAATGACGGCACGAAAGTTGTGTTCACCGACGAGTGGGGCGGCGGCCTCGGGGCGCGTTGCCGTCAGAACGACCCGAACCGCTGGGGCGCGGATGCAATCTTCCGGCTGAAAGACGACAAGCTCAGCCTGACGGGCTACTACAAAATGCCGGCGGCGCAGGCTGATACCGAGAACTGCGTGGCGCACAACGGCTCGCTCGTTCCGGTCCCCGGCCGCGATATCGAAGTGCAGGCGTGGTACCAAGGCGGCATCTCCGTGATGGACTTCACCGACCCGGTGCATCCGTTCGAAATTGCCTATTTCGATCGCGGTCCGATCGATCCGAAGCTGTTGGTGCTCGGCGGCGAATGGTCGGCGTATTGGTACAACGGCTTCATTTACGGTTCGGAGATTGCACGCGGCCTGGACGTCTTTGAACTGACACCAACCAAGTTTCTCACGCAGAATGAAATCGACGCGGCCAAGACCGTTCAGGTGACGGAGCTCAACGTGCAGAACCAGCAAAAGCTCGCGTGGCCGGAGCGGTTGGTCGTGGCGAAGGCCTACCTCGACCAGTTATCCCGTTCCGAAGCACTGCCGCCGGACCAAATCGCTGCTCTCAGGAAGGGTATCGAAACGGCGGAAGCCTCGCACATGAACAAGGGCAAGGTGGCGAAATTGAAGCAGATGGCGCCCGCCTTGGATCAAAGCGCGGCCGCGGCGAAAGACCCGGCTGACGCCACACGCCTGCGTGCCCTCGCAGATATTCTGAAACACCCGTCCGCGTAGTTCTGGCACCAAACAGAGTCTTGAGCCCTTGGTCGAAAGGCCGGCTGCCGGCCTCGGCGCGCCGGTCTGCCACCCTTCGGCCGGTACCAGAACCTGCCGATTGTTATATCTTCCCTGCGCGCACCCATTCTGCTAGGCTTTTTTGGTTCGCCGCCCGTTCTGATTCCGCCCGTGCCGTTTCCGGCCCATTTTTCTTTTCCGAGACGAAGATCCTTCAGTCCAGTCACCTTAGGAGATTTCAATGGGTACACTCGATGCTATTTTGACCGAAGCGGGAACCCAGTTCGGCCTGAGCAGTTCGAAAACCGGTTCCTTGCTTTCCAGCCTGCTTTCTCTGATCAACGAGACTCCCGGTGGTTTAGGGTCATTCCTCGATCGCTTCCGCAAGGCGGGCCTCGGCGAATCTGTTTCCTCATGGCTTAGCAGCCCGCAGCCAAATCCTATTTCCGGTGCCACGCTAGAGTCCGCCGTCGGGCGCGACTGGATCGACAAGATCGCCTCGAGGGCCGGCCTCTCCTACGGCACGGCCGCGTCGGCCCTGGCCTTCATGATTCCGAACCTCGTCCATCGCCTGGCTCCCGGCGGCGTTGTTCCTTCCCATCTTCCGAACGACATTCTCGCCTACGCCGGCAGTGCCACTTCCGCCGTGGCGGCGGGCGCACGCGGGGCCGCCTACGAGGCCGAGCGCACCGTCAAGCGAGTCGGGCTTCCCTCTTGGTTATGGCTCCTCGTTGGTTTGGCCGTGTTGTTCGCGATCGGTTACTGGCTCTGGGGTTCGCGGCCCTCGGGCACGGCTTTCAATATCGACGAGCAAGTCCGCGCGGCAACTCAAAAGGCCTCTGCCGCGTTGGTTGCATTGAGTCCGGGCTTTAGCGCAAAGGATCTCATCTCCGCGCTGAACCTGAACGTCATCAACTTTGCCCCCGCGAGCGCCGCGATTCCCTCCGACAGCACCGATTACCTAAAGCGCGTTGCGGTCGCCATCAAGGCCGCCCCGTCCGGGACGGTACTCGTGGTCAATGGTCACACCGACAACACGGGTGATTCCGCCACCAACATGGCTCTCTCGCAGCAGCGCGCCGACGCCGTTCGAAACTACCTGATCCAGCAGGGGGTGCCATCGAGCATGCTTGTCGCCAAGGGCTACGGTGACACGCGGCCGATTACCAGCAACGACACCGACGAAGGCAAGTTCCGCAACCGCCGCATCGAGTTCAGCCTTCAACAATAGTAAGGATGCACTTACAGGTTGAAGATTGATTCGCGCGATCGTGGACCTACCCTTTGCGCTCGCGCAGAGGGTAGGTTTGCCTCCCCAGGTTCGCACTCTCGAG
>DATFTB010000027.1:0-3688 GCA_035262325.1 Candidatus Acidiferrum sp. | reverse complement strand
CACAGAAGGACGCGTGGCAAGCCCCGGCGCGCAGTTGTATGCTTCTCTCCATGGCAGGCCTGTCTCGCGCTCGGAGCAAACCGCCTCGTGCTTCCTCCCGGCAGCTTGCCAACGCTCTTGCCGAAGCGGGACGCAGCTTCTATGTCCGTGGATGGGCGCTAGGCACGAGCGGCAACTTCAGTGCCGTCTTGCAGCGCGAACCGGTGCGCTTGCTTATAACCGCTTCGGGACTCGACAAGTCATCTCTCAACACTCAACACTTCCTCGAGATCGATAAAGAGTGCAATGTCGTTCGCGGTTCCGGTAGACCCTCGGCAGAGGCGCTCCTTCATCTTGCTGTGGCCCGCGTGCGCGGTGCAAGCGCGATTCTTCACACACACTCAGTGTGGAGCACCCTGCTCTCCGACCTTCACGCTGTCAGAGGCGGCCTCGCCATCTCGGGCTACGAAATGCTCAAGGGCCTCGAAGGAGTCAAAACCCACGAGCACCGTGAATGGCTGCCCATTGTGGTGAACTCCCAGGATATGCTCGCTCTTGCTACAAGCATCGAGGCAGTCCTGTGCAATCATCCCGACTCGCACGGCTTCCTCTTGCGTGCTCACGGGCTTTATACTTGGGGCGAGGATGTGGCCCAGGCCCGGCGGCACGTCGAAATTCTGGAGTTTCTCTTGGAAGTGCTGGGGCGCCGGAGCAGCGGCGAAGTTGGTTTTGGCCCGAGCGTGAGGTGATGCGATGGCGACGCTGCGCGTTCCTGAAGAAAATCGCAGCATGACTGAATTTGACGCGGTTCGAGCCTATTTGGCTGGCATCGGCATTGATTACGAACGCTGGGAACCTTCGCATGGCGTCCCGGCAAATGCTCCGGCTGTGGAAGTCCTCACCGCGTACTCGGCGGAAATCGAGCGATTGAAAACGGAAGGTGGCTACGTTACCGCGGACATTATTGATATTTCGCCCGAGACTCCGAACCTCGAAGCCATGCTCAACAAGTTCAACTCCGAACACTGGCATGACGAGGACGAAGTGCGCTTCATCATCGAGGGCCGCGGACTCTTCCACATCTGTCCGCGCCAGGGTCCCGTTGTGGCCATCACGGTCGAAGCTGGGGATCTCATTCGCGTGCCTCGCGGCACCCGGCATTGGTTCGATCTCTGCCGGGAGCGGCGGATCCGCGCAATTCGTCTCTTTCAGGATCCCTCCGGCTGGACGCCGCATTACACGCAGAGCGGCGTTGACAAAAATTATCAGCCGGTGTGCTTCGGGCCGAGTTATCTGCCAGCACAAATGGCGCTGAGCTGATCTTGTCTGTACCGTTCAACTCAGGGTGCACGCGCGGACTTCTGCTCGACATCGAGGGCACAACAACCCCACTCGATTTCGTTTACAACACGCTTTTTCCTTTCGCCAGCACACGCGTCGAGGAGTTCCTCACTGCGCATATTCAGGAAGATGAGATCCGCGCGCTCGTGGAGGAACTGCGGCAGCATCACCAAAGGAACTCAGAGTCCGAGGCCAGTCTCCACATCTGGTGCGATGAGACCACCACTGATCGCGTGCGTTCCGCTGCATCCTACGTGCGATGGCTGATCGCGCGCGATAGCAAGATCATACCCCTGAAGGCGCTGCAGGGCAAAATCTGGGAGGCGGGTTACCACAGTGGCGACTTGCGCGGCGCCGTGTATCCGGATGTGGCGCCCGCCCTGGCACGCTGGCGTGCCCAGGGTAGGCGCGTCGCGATTTTTTCTTCCGGTAGCGTGCTCGCGCAGAAATTACTTTTCGCGTATTCAACTGTTGGGGATCTGACAGTTTTCCTCGATGGATTTTTTGACACAACTACAGGGCTCAAACGCGAAGCCGGAAGTTATCGCCAAATCGCCGCGGAGCTTGGTATCGCGACCAGTGAGGGTTTCTTTCTTTCGGACGTAACGGCAGAACTCGACGCTGCGAGGGCCGCGGGCATGCAAACGGCTCTCGCGTTGCGGCCCGGTGTCATTGCCTGCTGCGTCCGACCATCCGATCGTTCGCGGCTTCGATGAGCTCTTTCCATGAGGAAGGGAACGCCTCATTTTTTCAAAGCCCGTCCGAAGCTTTTCGGCAAGTCACCACATCTTTCGACCTCACGCCCGGAGATAGTATCGGCTCGTTCGTATCCCTGGAAGAGTTCTTGGCCTCCGCACGATTAGCACCGAATCGCCGAATTCATGGGTCCGGTAACCGCGAGCGTTGAGTTCGGCTGTAACTCGAGTCAACTCATTGTCGTCCAGAAAAGCTCGGAGCAATTCATAGTGGCTGGTGCCAGGTTCGTGGGTACCCGAGAGAATGGCGTCCACAAGGCGCAACTGGCTGTCCGCACCGATGCGCTGCGTCGCGATGCCCTCTCCAGCGCGTACCTGCCCGGCACGCGCTGCGTGTTCGAGTGCGCGAACAACGGTTGTACCGATTGCCACAATCCGCCCGCCGCGCGCTTTGGCCTTACGGATGGCAAGCGCCGCTGCCCTAGGGATGCGGTAGGGCTCGTCGAAGGGCAGCCGAACGTCCAGTTCGGGATCGCCGGTCGACGATATGCCGGCTGCATGAGTGATGGTCACGAAATCAACGCCCTTGGCGCGCATCTCCGCCAACGCATGCCAGTCAAGCGCGAATCCCGCCGATGGCGGTTCGAACGCCACAGGCGGACCTGCAATCGGTGTCCAGACATCCCACATGGCGAGTGGGGCCTGCACATGCGAGTATTGAATCGGGCGGCCGTGATGCGCGATTCCCGCCCAGACGCCGTCAGGCGGATCTTGAAAACAGAGAGAGACCAGTCGCGGGTGACCAAGCAACCGGTTCACATTCGCCTTGAGCGGTCCTAGCAATAGTTGATCTCCGGGTGAGAGATGCGGTGGGGCTGCTCGGTCCTCCGTGCGCGTGCGAAAGTCGCCCGCGCCGAAAACAATGGCGCAGAATTCATGAACGTCATTGGGCGCTACAGAGTGTCGACCAGCGAGTCTTACCTCAATGATCCTACCGGTTGGCAGATGTACGCCCGAGAGGCTCGCAGGGATGGCCGCCGCGTCGTTGGCTACAACAAGATCTCCGGGCCGCAGAAAAGCGACAAAAGTAGAACGCGGCTGATCACTGATGCAACCGGTCGCGTCAACGACCATGAGCCTTGCGTCGGGTGGGCGTTGGATTGCTTCAGAGGCGGGGATCATGGCGTTCCTCCTGAAGCGGTCTTATTCTGCTCCGTCCTCGGACTGCCGGTGCAAGACTGCTCCGATGGCGGTGATGAGTTCGCGTGCAGCCAAATTTGGACTTTTGAGTGTTGCCGGGTCGGAGTCCGGAACGGCGAGCGCGTGCATTGGCGTATCCATATCACCCGGATCAAGAGATAAGAAGCGCACGCCCTCGTTTTCCAACTCTTTCTCCCAGATCCGAGTCATGTGATGGAGGGCAGCCTTGCTTGCGCCGTACGCGCCCCAGCGGGCGTACGGATTGACCGCGGCATCGCTCGAAATGTTCAAGACGACACCACCCCGACCTTCGCGGGCTGAAGCCGCTAGCGCTCCGAGCAGGGCTTTGGTCAATCGAAAGGGTCCCAGTAGATTGGTAGCGAGGGCGCGTTCCAGGTCCTCACACTGCGTGTCTGCCAGCAGGGCAAGCGGCGTAGGGCCGAGGTCGGAGGCATTGTTGACGAGAACGTCCA
>DATFTB010000026.1:0-30486 GCA_035262325.1 Candidatus Acidiferrum sp. | reverse complement strand
GACGCCGCTGGCCGGTAGTCGTCGCGGGAAGCGTGGTAGCGACTGAGGAACCGCTGGCGCTGATTGCCTTTGGTGTGGTGCAGGGTGATTTCCCGAAGGCCTTGCTCGTGCTGGCCCCGCGAAAACCCGAACGTTTCGCCGCAGCCGCCGAGTTCATCGAAGAGTCGCACAGAAAATTCATTAGGCGCACTGCGTTTGCGGTTCCGGGCCTCGGCAGCTCCGGGCAAGGCACCGCTGGCCCTGCTGGAATTCCAGACGACGTCACGGTTCTATTGCTCGACAGCATCGGCGAGCTTGCTTCTCTTTACCGTCACGCCGACAGCGTTCTTGTCGGAGGCTCGCTCGTCGAAGCAGGCGGCCACAACATTCTCGAACCCGCCGCGTTTGGCAAAGTGCCGGTCTTTGGGCCTTCCATGGAGAATTTCTCGGCGATTGCCGCCCGTTTCGTGGAGGCGGACGCAGCGATTCAAGTGCGGAGCCCCGAGGACGCCGGAGTCGAGTGGATCCATCTGCTCAAGGACCCCGAAAAAATGAAGCGCATGGGAACGGCCGGGCAAGGGTTGGTCGAGAGCAGCCGGGGGGCGCTCGATCGCGCTCTGGAGGTAGTTCGTAGGCAGCTAACCGGCGGTCTGGCACGATGAATCTGCCGCCCCTCGTCAGAATGGTGCTGTGGCCACTGTCTCTGGTTTACGGCCAACTGATGCGGCTGCGCGTAGCGCTTTACGAGCGAGGCTTACTCAAGCAAAAACGACTAAACCGGCCGGTGATCAGCGTTGGAAACCTGACGGTCGGAGGCACCGGCAAGACACCGATGGTGATCTGGCTGGCCGAGCGCCTGCTGGCCCAGGGCCTTCGCGTCGGCATTTTGAGCCGCGGTTACAAGGGCAGCGGCGGAACCAGCGACGAGATCGAGGTCATGAAGCTCCGGCTCAACAATCGTGTGGCGTTCGGTGTCGGGCCCGACCGGTTCGAACAGGGCCGCAGAATTGAAGCAAGTGCCGATGTGTTTTTACTCGACGATGGCTTCCAGCACCGGCAACTCGGTCGTGACGTGGATATTTTGCTGATCGACGCCGCGCGTTCTCTCGGCAAGGAGGTGATGCTCCCGACGGGACGCCTCCGCGAACCTGTCTCGGCAATGTCGCGCGCTGATTTTCTGCTTTTCACGCGGACGGAAACTGTGCCCGGGACGATAGAGGCAATCAAAAAACTGCAGCAGTATCCCGTGTTTTCTGCGGCCACGCAGCTTGTCGGTTTCAGACGCCTGGGGGAGAGAATTCCATTCGTTCCCGCCGACGAAATCGGCGCGGGGCCTTTCTACGCATTTTGCGGAATCGGCAATCCCCGCGCGTTTTTCCTGAATTTACAGAATTGGGGAATTGCGGTTGCGGGAAAGTGCGAGTTTGGGGATCATCATCGATACGATGAACGTGACGTACGCGAGTTGGTAGCAGCAGCTCGACGGATGGGCGCACGCGCCTTGGTCACTACCGAAAAAGATGAGCAAAATCTTTCGGGCGAAAAGTTCGAAGGTCTGCCCGTCTACGTGGCGGTAATTGACTTGGCAATTGACAAGGAGGAAGTTTTTTTGCAGGCCATCCGGGAGAAACTGGATGCAAGGAATTCTGTGGCATGAGAATTCTGATTCGAGCCACCAACTGGGTTGGCGATGCAATCCTGGCGCTGCCCGCTCTGCGCCAGGTCCGCGCCAAATTCCCGGATGCGATGATCGCCATCGTGGCCAAGCCGTATGTGGCAGATCTCTACCGGGACCAGGGATTCTGCGACGAATTGATACTGTACGACGCCCAGGGCGAGCACCGGGGATGGCGGGGGCGCGAGCGGCTTGCCAAGGAAATATGCATGAAAAAGTTCGATGTTGCGCTGCTACTGCAAAATGCCTTTGATGCCGCATGGTTGGTTTGGCGCGCGGGGATCCCCGAAAGGATTGGCTATGCGAGGGATGGCCGGGGCTTCCTGTTGACGAAAGCCGTTGCGGTGCCACGGGAAGGGGAAATCCCCGCTCACGAGAAATTCTATTATTTGGAACTACTGCGCCGCACAGGATGGATTGGCAGTTTGCCGAACGACGGGCTGATCAGTCTCGAGGTGCCGGCGGCCGTAAGGCGGCGGGCGGCGGAGAGATTACTTGAAGCCGGGGCAAGTCCACATGCAATTCGGGTGGCTATCGGGGCAGGGGCGTCCTACGGCTCGGCGAAATGTTGGCCGCCGGAACGATTTGCAGAGTGGGCCAACTGGCTTCAGGCTCGCAGCGATGCCGAAGTCATACTGTTTGGGGCGGCTGCGGAAGCAACTGTGTCTGAGGCGATTGTCGCGGCCATGAGGCGGAAACCAATCGATTTTACGGGCAAGACTGCCATCAGAGAGTTACCGGCGCTGTTGTCGCAGTGCCATATGTTTTTGGGCAATGATTCGGGTGTCATGCACGTCGCTGCGGCTGTCGGGTTGCCGGTAGTCGCCGTCTTTGGCCCGACCGACCCTCACGGCACCTCGCCGGTCACGCCGCGCTGCAGCATCGTGCAGGAAAAGCCGTATTGCAGTCCGTGCTTCTTGCGCCGTTGTCCCACGGATCATCGCTGCATGACGAGCGTGACGCCGGAAATGGTCGAAGCCGCTGCAGTCCCGTGGTTAGAGAGTTTGGGAGTGAGTCTAGGATAAGAATGATAGATCGCAACAAAAATGAGCCAAGGGCGCCCGCAACCGTGGATCTGATGGCACTCGCGGAATGCGTGGAGCGCTTCTCCAGCAAGACCGTCGTGCTGCTGGGCGATTTTGTCGCCGACGCATTTCAGTCTGGAGATATCAGTCGAGTTTCCCGCGAAGCTCCGGTGTTGATCCTGCGGCACCGCGAAACACATATGGTGCCAGGGGGTGGAGCCAACGCGGCCAACAATTTTGTGGCCCTCGGCGCCAAGGTGTTACCGATAACGGCGGTGGGAGACGACGAAGCCGGCGACTGGCTTGTCGACACCTTTCGCGAAAAAGGTGTGAACGTCTCGGGAATTTTGCGCGCCAAGGAGTGGACTACGCCCGTGAAAACCAGATTCCTCGCCGGCTGGGCTCACACGGTCAGCCAGCAGGTTCTGCGTGTGGACTACGAACCCAATCATGCGCTGCCGGAGGCGGTGCGGAAAAAAATCCGGAGCCTTCTGGCGGCAAAGCTCAGGAACGCAGATGCGCTCGCGGTCTCAGATTATGGATTTGGGGTGACCAGTCCGCATGAACTGCGGAGCGCCCTTTTAAAAGTGCGTCAAAAGTTCCCGGTGACCCTTGATTGTCGATTTCGGTTGACGGCGTACAAGCAGGCGCGCATCACTGCGGCGACACCGAACGAGGCCGAAATGGAAGCCTTGCACCACACCGCGATCGGACAGAATCTCAGAGAACTGGAACGCTGCGGGCGCGCAACCCTCGCGGAAATGAAACTCGAAGCTTTGCTGATCACGCGAGGACGAGACGGCATGGCGGTGTTTGAGCGCGGGCAAGCGACGGCGCTTCTTCCGGTGCACGGCAGCGATCAAGCCGTTGATGTGACGGGAGCGGGCGACACGGTCCTGGCGGCGTACACGCTTGGGCTGGCCAGCGGTGCGTCGCCCCTCGAGGCCGCTCACATCGCCAACATTGCCGGCGGCCTCGTGGTGATGAAGCGAGGAACAGCAACCGTCTCGCGTCAGGAACTGCAGAACGCCATCCGGGAGGCGGCTCTGGGGGCCGTCGGATAGAGTATGAGGAAGGCCGACTCCAAAATCGTGCAACGAGGCGAGCTCAAAGCGTTGCTCGAGGAAGCCAAGCGCCACGGAAGTCGCGTCGTTCTTGCGAACGGATGTTTTGATACTCTGCACGTCGGTCATGTTCGGTACCTCGCAGGTGCAAAGAAAGAAGGAAATCTTCTGGTGGTGGGTGTAAATTCCGACGCCAGCGTCAGCCGCCTCAAAGGACCTGGGCGACCGATTCTCAATCAACAAGCCCGCGCCAAGCTGGTCGCGGCGATCGAGGACGTGGATTACGTGGTTCTGTTTCCAGAACCGAACGTCGAGTCCCTGCTCGAGGAGCTCCGGCCTGATGTGCACACCAAAGGGACGGACTACACGCCGGAAACGGTCCCGGAGCGCGCGGTAGCAAAGCGCCTGGGGATCGACGTGGCCATCGTAGGCGATCCAAAGGACCATTCCACGCGCGCGTTTCTAGAGCAGATTCGCAAGGGCTCGAATGACTGAGCAACGATTTCTGGTCGTACGCCTGGGCTCACTCGGCGACATTGTGCACACCTTCCCGGCTGTCGCGAGTCTGAAGGAAACCTTTCCCGCCGCAGAGATCATTTGGCTGACTCACCCCCGCTGGGTCGAGCTGGTAGCGAGTAGCGGGTTGACAACCGAAATCTGGCCGGTGGATTCCCGCGATCTGTCCTCCGTGCGGCAGGTCCTCGGCAAAATCCGCGGTCGTTCCTGGACCGCTTCGGTTGATTACCAGGGACTGTGGAAGGCTGCCTGTCTTCCTTTTCTCGGTGGTGTGAAGAAACGCATCGGATTTTCATCAGCCACGATTCGCGAGTTCGGCGTGCCGCTACTTTATAGCCACCGGGTTCGCTGCAAATCGACGCACATCGCGGAACAAAATGGCGAACTATCGCTTCAGGCCGGCGCGGCCTTTCTTACCGGCAATGTGACACTATGCGTTTCGCAAGCCGACGAGTCGCGCGTCAGAGAAGAACTCGCCCGAGACGGCATCAGCCGCTACGTGGTCCTCAGCCCCGGAGGAGGCTGGCGGTCAAAATGCTGGCCGACGGCGCGGTTCGGCGCTCTCAGTCACCGGATCCAACGGGAACTGGGAACTCCGTGTGTTGTTAACTACGCTCCGGGCGAAGAGGAATTGGTGGCTGCGGTGAAGGCCGCGAGTGGAGACGCGGAATCATCCGCCTACGACGGCGAACTTGGCCCTCTGATGGCCCTGCTCCGCGGTGCATCGTGCGTTGTCGGAGGTGACACGGGCCCCTTGCACCTGGCCATCGCCTTGGGGACGCCGGTCGTCGCCTTGTTCGGGCCCACCGACCCGGCGCGAAATGGACCCTATCCGACTCGAGAGATTGTTTTGCGCAGCGCGAAAGCGAAGACCACCTACGAGCGCGGCGAAACAACCGATCCGTCGTTGCTGGACCTTACCGTGGAGCAAGTGTTTCGAGCGGTGATCGAGCGCCTGGGAGCCGATCGGTGAGTGCCTCAGAGATTGTTCAGCGGTGGCGCGTCCGTGGCGGATACGTGCTCGCCGTCGTGGTGTTGCTGCTGGCGCGCCCGACCTTGTCTTCGATTCTGCTTGGAGCGGTGGTTGGATCCGTTGGGCTGTTCCTTCGCGCCTACGCCGCTGGCTTTCTGCACAAGCAGGAGGTATTAACCGTTACCGGCCCGTATGCCTACACGCGCAATCCCCTCTATTTTGGGAGCAGCATTCTGGCTCTCGGCACCGCCGTGGCCTTGCACTCCTTATGGGCCGCTGTGCTTCTGCTTGCCTATTTCGCTTTGGTCTACCTCGTGGTAATGCGGCGGGAGGAGGCTGAGCTTCGCGAGAAGCACGGGGCCTCGTTTGATGCCTATGCAGAGTCGGTCCCGCTGTTTTTTCCGCAGCTCACTCGCTCACGTGAGTTTGGCGGGAGTGAAGCCTCATTTTCACTTGCGCAGTACGAAAAGAATCGCGAATACCGGGCCTCCGTCGGTTTCTTTCTGTTCCTGCTCCTGCTCGCGATTATCTGGCGCCTGCGCGTGGTCTGACTGGGTTGGGGAATCCGTGCGCAAAAAGCGCCTGCCGCTGCCTTCCGTCGGTCGAGTCGCTCGGGCCCGGATGCTGGCCGGGATAGAAATCATGACGATTTGAGGCCACACTCGGTTCAGGAATCCCGGCATTGAAGTTTCATGAGACTCTTCGCAACCTCACAAGCGCTTCTATATGAAAAGTCTGCGGAAACAGATCGAACAAGTGTACTTCGGCAATTTCGTAACGCTCTGTCGGCGCGATCGCGGTGCTGGGCCTACGCTCCGAATGCGTAAGGACCGCGAGGTCGCGCGCCAGCGTCGAGGGATCGCACGAAAGATACACAATCTCAGGTGCGCCGAGCTTGGCGAGGCGCGCGGCCGTATCGGCACCAAGTCCGGCGCGGGGCGGATCGAGAATGACGAGATCGGGCAGCTCTCTGAATTTCTTCAGAAATTCTTCGGTGTGTTCGTTTTCAGTTACCACGGTCGCGCCTGCCGATTCCGCGTTCACCTGAAGGTCTCGCGTGGCAGCGAGATTGGCGTCCACGCTGACCACGCGAGAAAAAGCCTTCGTGAGCGGCAATGTGAAGAAACCGACGCCCGCGTAAAGATCGAGGGCCAGGCCGCCGCGCGCCCCGTGCACAACGGTCTCGAGGAGTTCCTCAATCAGGAAGCGATTCACCTGGAAAAACGACAAATGGCTGACGCGAAAATCGAAGCCACCAGCCTTGTGAATTAAATATCCGGGTCCATCAAGCTCGAAGCGGTTCTTGCTCTGATCAAGCAGCAAAAGGCTTTCGAGCGCGGGGAGCGCCGCCTTGAAATCCGCCACGAGAGCTTTGGCTGGCTTGGTAAATCGTTCGAACGCAACATTAAGCGCGATTTTCGAATCCGCAGAATCGGCGAATGCCTCAATCGCAAGCAAGCCCGGTGGCAGCGCGTTGCCGCGCGCCAACGCCTGTAGCTGTCCGAAAGCCGTCGAGAGCGCCGGCGACAGCACAGGGCATTCGTCAATGGCCAGAACGCTCGCGCTTTCCGGAAGGAAATACCCCAAAGCGCGAGGCATCGCGTCGCGAAACGTCCACTGGGCGCGGTTGCGGTAGCCATACGGTTCGGCCGAGTGTTCTTCGACCCCACCCGTCCACTTCACGCCGCCAAGGCGGGATAGGGTCTCAAGCAGAATCTGATTCTTGTAGCCAACCTGTTTCGCGAACTCGATGTGCTGATAGTGGCATCCTCCGCACACTCCGAAATGGGGGCAGGCCGGCGTAATGCGCGCCGGCGACGCCTTTTCCACTTTCAGGAGGTTTGCGTGGATGAGGTTTTTCTTTCGCCTGCGCACCGAGACCATGACCTCTTCGTCGGGGAGCACGAATGGGACGAAAACCGTGTTTCCGCCGGTGTGGGCCAGGGCCTCCCCGCCGTAAACTAGCTTTTCAATTGCCAACGGAAACTCATCAGCCATAAGGGTTCGATCCGTCCCGCCGGTGGCCTGCCAAAACAAGCCTCTACCCGCGTCTTCAGGAAAAGTAGTACAGGCTCAATCGTGGCAATCGGTATTCGTCGAGTAGCCGCTTCTGCTGATACTGCTTCTCCACCAGTGCAATCTGCTCGGCTTTCATCTTGCGGCGGTGCGCTGCCAGTTGCGAATCCACTTCGCGCCGGATCTTCAGCAACAACCCCTCATCGGCCAGCGCCAAAAGCGCCGCTTGCGCCTTTTCGTCGAGAACGGTCAGCCGGCGCTCGATATCCTCCAGATCAAGTCGCCCCGGCGCTTCTAGAAGCGTCTCGACATTGCCCAGCGAACCCGCGAGCTCACGCAGAAAAGACGAAAGACTGGGCTGCGAACCGACACAGCGGTCTGCTGCGTTCTGAAACAAAGCGGCATTTCGCCTGAAATGCAACCGCAACTCCTCGCGAGGGAACGCCTCGGTCTGCGCTGCTTTTCCTCGAGAGGACACTCCGGCGGCGGCTTCGCTGATTTCCTCGGTGGCCTCAAGCACCGCATCGGTGCAATACGCGAGACTCTTCAGCGGCTTGCCTGCGCCGCGTCGGGACCGCTGGTAGCTCTCAAACGCTCGGTCGATCCCTTTCAGCGCCGCTTCTAGCGGCACTCCTGCTTTCTGCCACGTCTCCATGATCGCCCAATCGAGCGGCGAAACCAGCAGGTGTGCGCCTCGCTTCTTCCAGAAATGCTCCTCGATCTCGGTGAAATAGTTGAAGTAATTCCAGTTGTCCATAGTGTGGGCGAAGCGCCCGAAGGAAGCTCTACGCTCCTTGCGAAACTCGGTTGAGACAATTCTTGGTCAGCGCCTGATTTTCCTCGTTGTGCTTGGCTCCACTCTTCCCCGGTTTGCCGCTGCTGCCTCGCGCTGCGTTTCCGCGGACTGGTTCCTTTCCCATACGAGCCGCAAGCCGGTCAGAGTCAGGAACTCGTCCACGTGCTGTATGTGTTTCGAACCCCGCGCCACCAGGCGTGCCTGGCCACCCGTTGCTATAACTGTCGTCGGGGAGTTCAGCTCCGCCTTGATTCGTGCGAGCATGCCGTCGACCAGGTCGACTGAACCGTAGTAAAGTCCCGCCTGAATATTCGTGACCGTGTTCGTGCCGACCACCTTGCCGGGATCCTTGATTTCCACACGGGGCAGCCGCGCCGTTTTCGCGAACAGCGCCTCCGAGCTGATGCCAATCCCGGGAGCAATCACTCCACCCAGAAATTCACACTTTGCGGAAATCACGTCGAACGTAATCGCCGTTCCAAAATCCACCACCACGCACGGGCCCCCGTATTGGTGAAACGCCGCAACCCCATTGACGATGCGGTCTGCACCCACGTCCATCGGATTGTCTACCTGAACCGACATACCCGTCTTGATGCCCGGCTCGACAAACAGCGCCTTCTTGCCCAGGTAGAGCCGCGACATTTCAGCTAGCGTCCAGTTCATCGGAGGCACCACCGAACTGACAATCACCCCGGTGATCATCTCCTGGTTGAGCCCGGCAATCGAAAACAGGTTTCGCGTGAGCACGCCATACTCGTCCACGGTCTGCGCCCGCGCCGTCGTCAGCCGCCAGTTGGCGATCAGTTCCTCCGCGCGGAACACTCCAAGGACCGTGTTCGTATTGCCCACATCGATCGTCAGCAGCATCGTCTATCGGACCTCGGTTACATCTCCGGCAATCACGGTCACGAGGGTCCCGCCGTCCTTCGCCACCAGCAGCAGACCCTCCGGGCTCAGTCCCGCGGTCGTTCCCACGTAAGAGTCGTGCCCGGAATCCACGCGCACGCGGCGACCCTCCGCAAAACTCGATACACTGAGAAACCGCTGTACCGCGAAAGGCGCCCCCTCGCGCAGAAAACGATTGTAATCGCTCTCGAATTGGCTGAGCAACCGAACGAGCAACTCCACCCGCGAATGCGAGCGCCCCGATTCCTTTCGCAGGGAGCTTGCTACCGAGGAGATCTCCGCAGGAAACTTCTCCTGATTCACATTGATCCCGATACCAACGACCACAAATCGCACCTGGCTCGGTTCGGCATGCATTTCCGTCAGAATTCCACCGATTTTCTTGCCATTGAGGATCAGGTCGTTGGGCCATTTCAATTCCGGAATCAGCCCCGCCTGCGTTTTGATCGCCGCGTGCGCGGAAAGCCCCGCCAGCATGGTCAGAAGGGGCGCCTGCGCGGGAGAAAGTTTCGGTCTCAGCAGCAACGTCACATAAAGTCCGGCGCCACGTTCGGAATGCCACGTCCGACCGGAACGGCCGCGGCCGGCGGTCTGTTCCTCGGCCAGCACGACGGTCCCTTCCGCCGCTCCCGTGTAGCCCAAATCCATGGCCACGCGATTCGTCGAATCGGTCCTAAAAAAATGATAAATCTGCTTGCCGAATACGTTCCCTTTAAGACGTTTGCGAATCAGATTGGGCGTAATGATGTCGGGAACGTGCTCGAGAAAATAGCCGGTGCGGCGCTGGCCTTTCACCCGCACGCCGAGCTTTCGCAGTTGCTCGATCCACTGCCAGACCATAGAGCGCGAGACGCCAATCTCTCGCGCAATTCGCGCCCCGCTGATCACAATCGTGGCGTTTTCGGATAGCAGCGTAACCAGTGCTGCCAGGCGCTTGTCGGTTGTTCCTGGTAAAGGGGATCTCTGGGGCATTAGGCCCTATTCTCGTGTTTCTGGGGTCTAAGCTTACTTTCACTCGAGGCTGTCGACAAGCAGGCTCAAGTCCGCATTCGGAGCCGAGTGCGTGAGGGCCCCGGAGGAAAGATAGTCGGCGCCGGTCTCCGCGTAGGCCCGGGCATTGGCCAGCGTAATCCCGCCAGAAATCTCGACGACACAATCCGGCCGGATGCTTCTCGCGAGTTGCACGGAGGCCCGCGCCTGTTCCGGCGTCATGTTGTCCAGCAGGACAACCTCGGCCCCCGCGCCCAGCGCTTCGCGGAGTTCGTCTTCGTTGCGCACTTCAATCTGAATGGAAAGGGAACCGGCCTCGCTTTCCGAATGCGGCTGCCCCACCGCTTCGTAGGCCGTCGTCGCGCGTGGGCTCATCTCTGACGACGCATAACTGTTGGCCTGATCCAAAGCGGCCTTCACTCCTCCGGCGACCACGATGTGGTTCTCCTTAAGCAGGATAGCGTCGTAAAGACCGATGCGGTGATTCGTGCCTCCCCCCATCCTTACGGCGTACCGTTCCAGCAGCCGCAAGCCCGGCGTGGTCTTTCGCGTGTCGCGGATTTTCGCCCGAGTGCCCGCGAGTTGCGCGACAAATTGATGTGTGAGCGTCGCGATACCGCTGAGCCGGCCCAAAAAGTTCAAAGCCGTACGTTCGCCGGTCAGGATCGCCGAAACCCTGCCGTCAAGACCGAGCAGGTCCTTCCCTCTGCGAGCCAGTTGACCGTCTTCCACGTGCCGTTCCAGTCTTATGTGCGGGTCTAACCTGCGGAAGATGCACTCAGCCAGGGGCAGCCCCGCGCAAACCAGTTCCTGCTTCGCCACAATGTGAGCGCGTCCGGTAGCAAGGTCGGGAATGGTCGCCGAAACGGTGGCGTCACGCGGCCCAATGTCTTCTGCCAGGGCGCGGTCAACCAAGTCACTGACGTAGCTCGAATCCCAGTCCATGTCCCTTTGCAGCGCACGAGACTTGCTGCCAGAGCCTCGCGCCCAGCTTTTTCGCCGCGCGTCGACTGATCCAAACGGGGCCCGGCTCCCAAAGTCCCCGGCCCGACCCTAAGCGGCATCCTTCAGCTGCCGCTGCCTCTCCAACAACTTCTGCAGTTCGACCTTTTGTTCGGCTAGCGCGCCTTCCATTTGCTCAATCACACTTTGCGGGGCTCGGTTGCGGAATGTTTCGTTGCCGAGCTGGTTTTCCTTCGAATGTATTGCCTTCTCGAGCCCTGCAATCTCTTTCTTCAGGCGCGTCAGCTCGGCCGCCGCGTCCACGGTATCAGCCGCGTAGGGAACCCGCACCTCAAACTGGCCCGTCGAACGGATCAGCCCTCCCGTTTCGGAGAGCCTTTCCGCTTTGAGGTGCAATTCGGATAGGAGTCCAAGTCGAACAATCCCGGACCGATTCCGTTCAACCTGGCTTCGGATTTCGGGATGGGCGCTAAACAGTTCAGCCACCACTCTCTTCTTCGGATCCAGCTTCATTTCCGCCCGAATATTGCGAATAAGGCCGATGATCTCCTGAGCGTTCGCGAATTCATTCACCCGCTGTGACGTCCCAGGATGCGTCTGCGCGCTCGGATAGTCCTTAAGCGCAATCGATCGGTCACCCGGATTCTGCGGAAGTTGGTGCCACAGCTCTTCGCTGATGAACGGCATGAACGGATGCAGCAATCGGAGGGCCCGATCAAACGCGGCAAAAAGGTTCTTCCACGCAACGAGCGCACGCTCTTTGTTCGAGTCCTGCAAATCCGGTTTCGTCCATTCGATATACCAATCGCAAAAGTCGCCCCAGAAGAAGTGGTAGACGGTTTGTGCCGCCTCGTGGAAGCGGTAATCGCCGAGCGCTTCATTCACTACCTCGACGGTCGCGGCCAGCCTGCCAAGCAGCCATTCATCCGCCAGCGGTATTTCTCCCTCATAGGCATAGGGAGCCTTCTCGCGCACCCCGGGGGAGGCAACGTCTTCCAGGTTTGTGCCGCTTTCTTCCACCTTGTCAAAATTGACGAAAATGAATCGCGCCGCGTTCCAGATCTTGTTCGCGAACGCTTTGGCCCCGCCCAACCGCTCCACGGAAAGCGCAATGTCGGTTCCGGGCGCAGCCATGCTCACGAGCATGTAGCGCAGTGCGTCGGTGCCGTATTCCTGGGTCAATTGCAACGGATCGACACCAGTCCCTTTCGTCTTGGACATTTTCTGGCCCTCGGCCGTACGCACCAGCGAGTGAAGATACAACCGACGGAACGGGATAGCGTTCGCCAAATCGCCCGCCGCCGGCGCATCCAGCAGGTGCAAGCCCATCATGATCATCCGCGCATCCCAGAAGAACAGAATGTCGTAACCGCTGATCAGCAGGCTCGTAGGGTAGAAGTCCCGCAGGTCTTCGGTGTCGTCCGGCCAACCCAACGTCGAGAATGGCCACAGGCCCGAACTGAACCACGTGTCGAGCACGTCCGAATCCTGCGCCAGTTTCGATCCGCCGCACTTCGGGCACGTCTTCGGCACGCTCGCGGCTCGTGCGTGCCCTTTTACTATCTCCACCTTTGAGTCCAGCGCCGGAACCATTTCCTTGCAATCGGCGCAATGCCAGATCGGGATGCGGTGGCCCCACCACAGTTGCCGCGAAATGCACCAGTCCCGGATGTTTTCGAGCCAGTTCAGCAGAATGGTACGCTGGTTATCCGGAGTCACGTGAAGCAGGCCGTCGCGGACAACCTGCTTCGCTGGTTCCGCCAGCGGCTTCATCTTCATAAACCACTGCGTCGAAATCCGCGGCTCGACCAGGGCCTTGCACCGGTCGCACGTCCCTACCGCATGTATATGTTCCTTCACCGATTCGATCAGGCCCTGTTCCTTCAGGTCGTTCACAATCCGGCCCCGCGCCGCAAAGCGCTCCAGCCCGGCATAGGCCCCGGCGTTCCCGTTCATGTGCGCGTCGTCGGTCATCACATCAATCTCGGGTAGATTGTGCCGTTTGCCGATTTCGAAGTCGTTCGGGTCATGCCCCGGAGTGATTTTCACGACGCCGGTCCCGAATTCGCGGTCCACATAGGAATCTGCGATCACGGGAATCTCACGGTTCATCAGCGGCAGCATGACTTTTCTGCCTAGGTAGCGTCGGTATCGCTCGTCTTCGGGATTCACCGCGACCGCCGTGTCGCCCAGCATCGTTTCCGGCCGTGTCGTCGCTACCACGAGATACTCCGCGGCGCTCGGCCGCTTCCCGTCCATCAAGGGATAGCGGATGTTCCAGATTTCGCCCGTTCTCTCGTGATGTACAACTTCCAGATCGCTGATGGCCGTTTGGCAGCGCGGGCACCAGTTCACCATGTAGCGCCCGCGATAAATCAGCCCTTCGCGGTAAAACTGTAGGAACGCATGCAAAACGGCCCGGTAAAGAGCCGGCTCGAGTGTGAACCGTTCGCGCGTCCAGTCGCAGGATGCGCCTAGGCGGATCATCTGCTGCTTAATGACTCCGCCGCTCTCCTCTTTCCACTTCCAAACGCGCCGCTCGAACTCCTCCCGCCCGAGGTCCTGCCGTTTGATTCCTTCCTTGGCCAGCATGCGCTCGACAACGAACTGCGTCGCGATTCCGGCATGATCCATCCCGGGCAGCCACAGCGTGCGGAATCCCCGCATGCGGTGCCAGCGGACGAGGGTGTCAATTTGCGTGTGTTCGAGCATGTGCCCGATGTGAATGGAGCCGGTCACATTGGGCGGAGGGAGCGCGATCGAAAAGCGTGGTTCGGACCGGCGCACCGGCGCCTGGAACAGCGCGTCCTGCACCCAGTAGTCCGCCCAGCGTAACTCAATCTGCTGGGGGTCATACGCCTTGGCAATTTCCCGAGCCATCCGGCAGGATTCTCCTCCTTCGGTGCGGCGCCGCAAGGCACGCGCTCGCGTTCGTAGGGTAATCTTCGAATATACGGGCAGGTAGTCGGGCTCGTCAATTGCACGATCCAAGGGCTGAAACCCCAACTCGCGACGCGTGTCAGCCCAACCTGCTCAGGCTTGTGGGCCTGCGCACGGCCGCCAGTATCACACCGGACATGTTTTGGAAAGGTGCTGAAGCGGTTCAGGACTTCTTCGAATCGAGTTCGTCGCGAACGATGGCTTCGATGACCGGCTTGAGGATTTCGCGCGTCACCTTTTGCAGTACGTCGGGATTCATCTTAGTGAGCACCCGCGCAACCAGCTCGTCCATGTCGGGCTGTGCGGATTGCGCCGCTTCGGCCCGCCCCTCCGCGCGCGTTTCACCAGCCGTCGGCTCGGCAATTCTCTCTACCTGTGGCTCGAAGGATGGAACGGGTGCCGCGGGAGCCTCCCAGGCGCTGCCCCAGGTTGTGGTCGCGGCGGCTTCGGCGGGCTCCGTTGCGCTCTCTTGCCGGCTTTCGGGCTCGGCCGGCTGAGCTCCCGAAGCCGCCGGCGCTGGGGCTTCGGCCAAAGGCTCTGTAACAGGCGATAACACTTCCTGGGTTTCATCCGGCGAACTTGTTACCGGCACATCCCAGGTCGAGGCCAGCAGCACAGCCTTCTTTGCGTCAAACTCCCAGGGTGTGCCCGAAACCGAGAACCAACTGTTGGCAGGTTCGGCTTCCCTTGCTTGGTCACCGGAAGCCTCCTGCTGGGCGCTCGCTGGCTCGAAAGAACTCATCTCGGGCGCCCGCGTTTCCTCGCTCGCTTGTTCTCTTGTTTCTGCGCCGGCCGTTTCCTCGACTGTCGGAACCTCGCTCGTGCCAATCTCGGTGAGCTTCTCTTCCACGCCGGCCGCCATTGCCGCAGCCCAGGCGTCACCGGTGAAGGGAACCGGTCCTTCCGAAGGCTTACTCTCGATCGTCGAAACCGCCACCGCCGGCGATTCCGCCGCTTCCGTCAAATGCACTGGCTCAGGTGCCGGCATCCAGCTATGCGCAGCACCGCTCTTTGCTGGGGAATGCCCGTGGAAGGCTTCCTCCCGCCAATCCGGAGCGGCGTGCGGGGGAGTCGGGCTCTCCGGCTCCTCATCCAAACCACTGGGACGCCAACCGCCCCGCCGCGAGTCCTGCTCTTCCTCCTCTTCCTCTCTGACTTCGTCCCCCTCCTCAGCCCACCGGTCGCCGCTACCGAGTTCAACGGGCGACTTGGGCTCAAAGACAGACTCGTCCTCGGCTTCAGGGGTCTCAAGAAGACTGCCGAACGCTACGGGCTCTTGGCCGGCGGCAATCTTGAAGCTTGGCGGTGGTGTTGGTCTTGGAAACTCTTCGATCGGCTCCGGTATGGGTTCGGGAATGCTCTCCGAACCCGGTGCCGCAAGCTTCGAGCCCTCTCCGGAACTCAGCGGGTCGGAGACGTTCCGCGTGGGCCCGGCTGGCGGCTTTTCCGCGTTCGAAGTCGGCCCCAACGGCACTCCCGCTCGTGTCAACGCTGACTTCACCATTGAAATCAGGGGGTCGGGAGGAACAAACGGTTTCTTCAAGACGCCGTCCGCTCCAACGCGTTGCGCCTCTTGTTCATCGAGCGGATCAAACGCTCCCACCAGCAGAATCACCGGAATATGCGACAGGCGGGGATCTTGCTTTACGTAACGGCACACTTCGTAGCCGTTGCGCACGGGCATGAACACATCTGCCAGCACCAGGTCAGGGTGTACATCGGAAATTTTTCGGACAGCAGCCTCGCCGTTGCCCACGGCAACAACGTCTATTCCCTGATCCTTCAGGGCGAGTCCTACCATCTTCTGAATGTTGCTGTTGTCGTCCGCAACCAGGATTTTGGCCACCGAAAGCCCTCCAGGCAGCACACGCTACCGACACCACGCGGCTCAAATTGTATTGGAGCACTCAGGCCTGTACGCGTCAATCGCTGCGCAACCGCTTTGTGTCGGAAGTAGACATGCTGGCGTGCGTAAGCGCTAACCTGTACCATCGGGCAAGCGACGGCGCCATTCCCTAAAACCTGAAAAATGCCGGAAGCTACCAGGGGAGCAGCTTCTTTAACCCTTTTTTCTTGCTGCTCGATTCCTTCTGGTTACTGTCGTTGCCCGCCTGTGTCGAGCTGCTATCGGTCTTCGAGCTATCGCTTGCCGTTCCGTTCGTCGGTTGGCTTGTCGAAGAACCCGCCGAAGCGTTTGCACCACCCGCCGGCGCTGCCGCCGGGTTGTTCGAGCTCGATTCTGGCGTTGCCGCAGCCGGCGCGGAAGAAGCCGGATCACTCGACGAATTCGAGTTCACATCCTCGGATGAACCGCCGGCCGCAGCAGAGCCCTCAGGAGCCGCTTCGCCCGGTTTCACCGTCGCGACAATGCCCGTCTTTCCGGTGCCCGAACCCATTGTCGAGCGATTTCCCCCCGAGAGAATGTCGGAGTTTGCCGACGAATCCGTTTCCGGTTCCATGTTAGGCAAGCCATGCGCGGCGGCCGTGTGCACGTCCGGGCCGCTGTGGAAAACGTCGAGGGGCTTGTGAAAGACACTTTCTTTCGGCCGCGGCGAGTTCTGCTCCGCGGTCATCCATTCCACGGCCTTCGCGTCCGGTTGAGGGATTGGCACCCCGAACTGCTTGAGTTTTCCTTTTGCGTCCGGAACTTTAGGCGAGAGCGGGTAGTTCCTCACGATCTGAGCATAATAGTTGCTCGCAACATCTTTTCGCTCGCTCTTTTCGAAAATGTCGCCCAGCATCCAGAGCGCGGTGTCCGATTTGCTGTAGAGCGGGTAGCGCCGCGTCAGCGGAATCAGCCGCCCCGCAGCAGCACGGCGATCCCCCTTCAGGTAGTAGTAGTAGGCAATCCGGAATTGCCCTTCGGCCAGCACTTCCTGAACTTCACGCAGCCGTTGCTCGGCCTCGGGCGCCAGTGGGTCCTTCGGATACTTCTGCAGAAACGTCTGAAACTCTTCCTCCGCAGCCTTCGCGTGCGTACTGTCCCGATCGGCCTTGGCCATCTCGTTGTAATTGGCCATCGCTACCTGCATCTGCGCGTAAGCGGCCTCCGGCAGGAAAGGGAAGAACACGATGAAGTCCTTATACCCTGCGATAGCCTGCGTGGTGTTGGCCGTGCCACCTTCCTTAAAGTAGGAATCCGCAATCGCCAGCTTGGCTTTGGCCAAGTATTCGCTGTCCGGATAGGTGTTGATCAAGGTTTGCAGACTCAGCCGGCCAGTCTCGTATCGGCTGTGCTTGATATCCGCCATGGCCTTGTCGTACAGCTGCTTGTCTGGCTCCACCGTGTTGGACGCATCCGTGGATTTGTCCACTTTTTTCTTCTTGTGAAAAATTATCTGGGCGGAGCATTGGCCGGCATCTACCAGCACAATAGTGCACAAAAGAAGAAGCGGAAATCGCCGCAAATCCTCACCTCGCTTTGGAATGGCGACTGACCCAGACCTGAAACTTTGGGTTAGCTAAGAGTCGTTCATCCCGCCGGGCCGGTCCATGCCAGTATAACCTGAACCAAAGGACAGGAACCCGCGAAAATTTTACCCCGAACATTCAGGCCACTTTCCGGCCGACTTTTGGGATGCGCCCGCCCAGCCCCCAGGTTTTCTGACCCCGTCCACCCGATCGCTCACGGAGCGCCATCCCGAGCCGCCTGCCCCTCTCTTGGGGCCCAGCAGCGTTTCTCCCCTCCACCGAGCGGTCTTAAACAACACGTCCGCGGCGCCCCGCGCAATGTTTCCGTTTTGTAATGTTCAATCGTCGCGCGTCTCACTACAATGCTTCCGTTGCCTTTCGCTGCTGTGGTGGAAGGCCTCACTCATGGAAAAACGAAAATTTCTGTTTGTCTCACTCTCCAGTCTCATTGGTGATATCGCTTGGCAGGTCGTCAAGGAAGGCCACGAAGTCCGCTACTACGTCGAAAACGAAAAAGAACGCGACATCGCCGATGGCTTCGTGCCTAAATCGAGCGACTACGAAAAGGACGCGAAGTGGGCCGACGTCATCGTCTTCGACGACACGCTCGGCCAGGGCACCAAAGCCCAAGCGTTCCGCGCAGCGGGGAAACGCGTCATCGGGGGGACCACCTACACCGATAATCTCGAAGACGATCGCTCCTTCGGCCAGGAAGAACTCAAAAAAGCTGGGGTCACCATCATTCCTTACCAGGACTTCGACTCGTTTGATCCCGCGATCGAATTTGTGAAGAAAAATCCCGACCGCTACGTGATTAAGCCAAGTGGCGAAGCACAAAACGTAAAACGTCGCCTGTTCGTCGGTGAAGAAGAAGACGGCAACGACGTCATCGGCATGCTCGAAGCCTACAAGCGTGCGTTCTCCGACGAGATCAAGGTGTTTCAGTTGCAACGCCGTGTCAACGGTGTGGAGGTTGCTGTCGGCGGATTTTTCAACGGCAGGAAATTCATCACCCCGATCAACATCAACTTCGAACACAAAAAACTGTTTCCCGGAGAGGTTGGCCCACCGACAGGCGAAATGGGAACGGCCATGTTCTGGAGCGAGCCCAACGCGCTCTTCAACCGCACTCTGCTGAAGATGGAGCCGAAGCTCGCCGAAGAAGGCTATGTCGGCTACATCGACCTGAACTGCATCGTAAACAACAACGGCATCTACCCGCTCGAGTTCACCTCCCGGTTCGGCTACCCCACCATCAGCATTCAGCAGGAAGGCATCCTGACCCCGATCAGCGACCTTTTCTGGGAACTCGCCAACGGGCTCGAACCCAAATGGCGAACGCGCAGCGGCTTTCAGTTGGGCGTGCGCATCGTCGTTCCGCCATTCCCATTCGACGACGAAGCCACGTTTGAATCCTTCTCGAAAAATGCTGCGATTGTATTCAAACGCCCAATCAACGAGGGCATTCACATCGAAGACGTGAAGATCGTAAACCAGCAATGGCTCGTCGCAGGCACTTCCGGTGTGGTTCTCATCGTCATCGGCGTCGGCCAGACGATGAAACAGGCCCAGGCTCAGGCTTACTCGCGCATCAAGAACATCCTCATCCCCAACATGTACTACCGCACCGACATCGGCGACCGCTGGGTCGAAGACTCCGACAAACTCCACAACTGGGGCTACCTCCGCTGACCGACCGGCACGATTGATTCCTTCGTCGGCACAATGCGGCGGGCCGCCCGGCCGGTGCCCTGCTTGCCGGTTTTTGCGTGTGGAGTTGTCCCGTAATCTCCGAGGTCGTCCTCCGTGGCACGGGCACTCCTCCCGGTGCGCCGTCTACCCTCTCATTTTTGCCTTCGCTTCAAGCGCCCCTCCCGGTTATTATCGAGTCGGCCCGCGCCAATCTTCGAACCGGGAGTCACCATGAAACCCTTGCTCTCCGCTTGTCTGCTGTTCGCCTTGTCGCCCGCGATCGCGCCGATATCGGCGGAACCACAAAGCAAAGACGAGGTCGCAAAGATGACCCTCAAAGTCGGCGACAAGGCCCCCGATTTCGTTTTGCTCAGCGATCAATGGAAAACCGTGAAGCTCAGCGACTATCAGGGGAAGAAAAATGTCTTTCTCGCCGTTTACGTTCTCGCCTTCACAGGTGGTTGAACGAAGCAACTGCAGGCAGTCCAGGCTGGACTGGATTCAGGCAAGATCGACGCTAGCGACACGGAGGTTTTTGGTGTGAGTATGGACAGTCCGGCGGCGAACGCCGCTTTCGCCAAGCAGATCAACATTAAGTTCCCCCTCCTCAGCGACATGAACCGCAAAATGCTCACCGCCTACGGAATCCTGAAGGCCTACGATGTTCAAGGCGACAACTACAAGTGGGCTTTGCGCGCCAATATTGTCGTCGACAAAGACGGCATCATACGACACATTGAAGGCGGCGACAGCGCCGTTGACCCAAACACGGCCGTCTCCGTTTGCACCGACCTGCACAAGAAACAAACCGCGAAGTAACCGCGCTTCGATCGCGCTCGCGTTTCTAGTTTCTAACAGCACGATTCGAGGTACGTATAAGGGTGTCGACAGGGGCCATCCTACTCCGAGTAGTAGCCCGTCTTCGTGCGAATCGCCACACCCTCTCTGCTTGGCTTGATCACAATCTTTCGGAAGGTCTTGTCTTTGACCTTGTTGGTCGGGTAATAGGCAAGTTCATAAGACGTACGCAGTTCCTCGGCAATCTCGCGAAAATACAGGTGCGGATCGGTCGCTTGGGCGTCGATATGCGCCCCGCCCGTCTCCCTCGCAATGCGGTCCATGACGCTGATCCCGTATTTGTTCCTGGCGTTCAGCGCGCCGTGCTTATTGGGCTCGGTGTAGCGGATCGTGTAGACGATCACGTTTGCAGCCTGCGCCGTCTCAATCGCGCTCATCATATTTGTTGAACTGGAGTTGTCCTCTCCGTCGCTGAACATCAGAATTGCTTGCCGGCCACCGGTTTGCGCTAATTTCTCCGTGACGCTGTAATAAATCGAATCGTAAAACGCGGTTCCGAGGTCGCGGTCTTCCTGCGGTCCGATTTCAGGAAAGTGCCGTTTGCCCCTGTCAAACTCGCGAAAGTTCAACAGGATTTCTTCCGGCGAATTGGTGTAATCGCTCACCAGTCGTAAATGGTTCCCGAAGCAAACCATGAAAGTGCGGTCTTTCGGACCCAGGACTTCCTTCAGGAACACCTCCAGATCCCTTTCATGTTTTTTCTCAAAGTGCTCCTGGCTGCCGCTGGCATCCATAATGAGTGCCAAGGTGAGAGGTAGGTCCGTGCTCTTTGCGAAGAACTCAATCCTTTGCGGCACGCCGTCTTCGTACAGATCGACATCGTCTTTCGTCAAGTTTTCGATCGGCGCCCCGTTCGCGTCGCGCGCCATGAATGTGACATTCACGAGACTCACATTCACGCGGATGGGTTGCTGGGCGAAAACCGGCAAGGTGGGCAACGCGGCCCACAACAGGACCGTCGGCACAGAAGCACGTCGCATGACACCCTCCTCGGTTCTTTCTTACGGTACGACGCGACCTTGAAGATTGTTCCCCGGGGACGCCGCCGCGAGACTCGCGATGGCTTGCTGTCAGTTGGCGATCGTCAATTGCACCTCTGTGGTCGGTACAATCCGCGTTCCTGCTAGCGGCGATTGGTCGATTACAGCACCGTGCGGCCACTGGGGCGCCGCGACGTAGTTCATTTTGCGATGGAGCCCGGCCTGGTCTAGGCGCCGGTGTACATCAACTTCATTCAGCCCGATCAGATAAGGCATGACATAAGCCGCTTCCCGCGGACCGGTGGCGACCAGGACATCGACCCTCGGGGTTGCGGCCCCGCGCCCGGACTTTGGACTTTGCTGCAGAACCGTATCACCGGCATTGTCGGGCAGGGTAACACTGGAAACCTCGCCGACCTGCAATCCATCGCGCAGCAGTTCAATTCGCGATACTCGCAGCGTCTGGCCCTCGAGCGACGGAATCTCCAGTTGGCGCTCGCCGAGGCTCAGCACCACGTGGGCTTGCTGCGATACCTTCATCAGCATCCCTGGCGAAGGCGTCTGTCGCACGACCTGGTTAACGGGCACGTCGCTGTACACGCGGTCGGCAACCCGCAGGATCAGCCCTTTGGCGCGCAATGCTCTGCTGGCCTCGCCCACGTCTTTCCCAACGAGATTTGGCATGGAGACTTCCCGGCCGTGAATCGCGATTCGCATGGCCGTGATTGCGCTCAAAAACGCCGCCGACGCCAGGATGAACACCAGAAACGCCATCCGGCTCAACCACTCCACTCGTTCCCGCAGAGTCATATCAACGAGCCTCAAACCCTCAGCCAGTTCCCGAGAATTGCTTTTCAGGGAGCCGGCAATTGCCGCGTTCCTGGCCGTCATTCCGAATCAAGTGAGGAATTCCTGCTTTGTTTGGGCAAACCCTTCCTTCGAAAGGCACATCGTGGCTACCCTGCGGCCCCTCTACTTCTTCAGCGGCGGCGCCGGATACTCCGGCAATTTCTCCTTCGTTGTGTCTGCGCGCTTCACTTCCAACTCGTCAAACAGGATCGACGGCGCAATAATGGTCTGCGGCAGCGCGCCCATGCGGTTGCTGACCAGCGGGTCGTCGCCGAGCGCAATCACGTCATTCCGCAAGGCCCGTACGTCCAGCTCGTTGAACACGGCTCCACGCACGAGTTCTTCATGCCCATCCTTGGCGTACACGCGATAGAGCAGCCTTGGCAAATTTCCCGGCGCAAGCGTCTCCACGCGGTAAGCGTAAGGCTTGCTTTGCTCGGAGGCCATCCGCATCAGTTTTTCTTTCAACGCCTGCGCCGGCTCCGGTTCCGCGCTCTTCACGATCAGTGTGCCCACGCCCGGTTGTGGCGAGCTGCCTGGAACCGCGCGCCCGTGGCCGTTCGAAGCAGGAAAGTCGCGGATCGGCTGACGCCCCACAAGGTAATTCTGTAGCATGCCGTCGCCAACCACAGCAACCGGTTGCGACTTTACTCCCTCGCTGTCGATTTCGTAACTTCCTACCAGGTCCTTCCCCCTGAACTGCTTGAGCGTGGGGTCATCCACAACGCTCAAAAACTTCGGCAGCACGCGGGTCTTGTAGCTGGTTGCGAATGCCCCCGTCGTTCGATTTGGACGCCCGAGCTGCGGCTTTCGTCCCACCACGTTTCCCCCGATCAGGCCGGCCACAATGTCGTTGGCCGCGTCCGGAGCAAACAGGACCGGTCCGCGGTACGATTCCTCGGCGATGGGTGCCTCGCGCAGCGCCCTCAAGGAATCCAGCATTTTGGTTGCTTCCTGAAGCAATTCGTCGTGACTCGGCAAGTCCTCGGCCCGCGCCTCGGTCCAGAACGGGTTGCGGCTCAGCCGCATGCCATCCGCCGCCTGCGTCGACCCATTGATGTTGACCGTGGCGGTTGAACGGCCTTGCCGTACGATGGTGCCCTCGGAGTTCACGAAATAGTCATTCACCGCGGTGAAGCGCGCCGTGGCGCTGACGGACTGGACCTCGGGATATTTGCGATACAGGCTGGTCAGTTCTTCGAGCATCTTCTCCCATTGCTTCAGATCCACCTTCAGGCTTACCGTCGGTCCTACCGACAAAACCACCGGGGCATGCGCAAAATCCTCTACGGGGTTAGGGTCCGCCGAGAATTGTTTCAGCGCCGCGAGTTTCTCCGCGTATGCATCGGCGGCATTCTTGTAGGCTTCGTCGGTCAACAGCCAGATCTGCCGCCGCAAGGCGATGGGGTCGTCATCCAGCGGGAGAATTGACGCGCTGCCGGTTCCCTGGTTGTAAAAACTGTCCTGCTTGTAGTCTCCAATGCGCACGACGACGCGCAAAACCCGCATCCTCCTGCGGTCCCCCTCCCGTATCGACCCAAACGCCGCATCGGCGCTGTATTCATCGACGTCGTTCACGCGGTACTCGATGTAATACGGCGCTTGCACCAGGTCCATCTTGAGCTGCGCTTTCGAACGGTCCAGTTCCGTCAGCAGCGATTCGAGAAGGGCATCACCTTTCGCCGCTTCATGGGCCGCAGCCGTGGCCATGTCAGTTGTTTTTTCGCCCATTTCCGCGAAGGCTTGTTCCGCGGACACCGCGCCCGAACCGAGCAGCACCAGCGGCAATACCAAGCAAAGCGCCTTGTTCCTCATGGCTTCATCTCCGCTTTCGATGCGGACCTCGCGCCGCTCGCAGGGCCGTCAGCTCCGGGAGCAGGCAGAATCGGCGGCCGGTCGTGTCCATGCGCGCGCTTCTGCACTTCCATTTCGCTGAAGAGCATAGCCGGCGCGACCGCGGACACGGGCACGCTGCCGCTTTCGGCGCCGCAAATGCCGTTAAACACATGCTGCTTGTCCCCCGTGGTTATGATCCGGGTCAGCGCGGCCAACGGCGTTCCGACGATATCGACACCTCGCACCAGCTCGTCCGGCCGTCCGTCCGGGTAGACTTTGTACACGATGACCGGCAGCACCTGGAAAGCCTGCGGCAACGACCGCGTCGTCAGCGTAAATCCTCCCTGGATATCGTCAAAATACAGTCCGTACGGCTTACCCTCTTTCTTCACCAGTTCGATCAGCTTTTCCCGCATCTCCGATTCAGGAACTGACTGCGTCGACGACACAACCAGGTTCCCCTGCCGTCCCGTCGGCATAAGTCCCGGCTGATTCCGGCCGTGGCCGTTCGAATTGTCGAAGTTTTTGATCGGCATCCGCGACATCAGAAAGTTCTTCAGAATGCCATTCTCGATCACTTCTACGCGTTGCGCCGGTGTCCCTTCGCTGTCAAATTCGTACGTGCCCGAAAGCTTTACGCCGTCCAGTTCGCGGAGCGTGGGATCGTCCATGACGCTCAGAAACTTCGGCAGCACTTCCTGACCAACCTTTTTTGTGAAGGTCTGTCCCTCTTCTTCATCGCGTTGCCGGTGCCCCTCAAGCCTGTGTCCTAGGACCTCGTGGAAAAACACTGCAGCCGCACGGCCGCTGAGCAGCGCCGGACCATCATACGGTTCGGCAACAGGTGCCGCGCGAAGCGATTTCAGGTCGGTCGCCATTTTCTCGATCTTCGCAGCTATGTCGGTCTCGCTCGGCAAGCCGCTCGCTAGAGGTGCCTGGAACGTTTCTACGCGCAGCAGGTCCATGCCGTCGTCGGCTCGTGTCTGCGCTTCGATCAAGAGCCGCGCCGAGCCGCTCGGCGTCGCGATTTCCGCTCCTTCACTCGACACCATGCGCGAATTCGACGACGAGATCTGCAAAAGCACGGTGGCGAAGTAAACGTCCGGATACTTGCGGAAGGCCCCCGACAGCCGCCGGACCTCGCCTTTCCAGGCCTCGCGGTCAAACGGCGGATCCGTCAGTCTCTCCCCCACATGGATCCTGGGATCCGCCTTCGAGAAATCGGGAGACTTGTCTTCCTCCTCCGCTTGGACCGCGGTGTTCGTTTTCACGTTCAGGTAAGACGGCGCCGCCCTCTTGTAGGCGCGATCCGTCAATTCCCACAGGCTGCGCGCGATTGCGTCGGAATCGTCATTCAAAGGCAACGGGCCGGAAGTCATTCCACTCTGCCGGCTCTGCCCGTGCGTATTATCGAGTTCCGGTGTCCCCACTCGCATCGTGACGTCGGCCGTGCGCTTGCGCTCGGCGGTGTCGGTCAGCAAGCCGCCATAAGAAGCCGCAATCAGAATCTGATCCTGGTCGTAAATGGTGTAGCTCAGAAAGTAGGGCGCCGGATCGCTTTTTGCCAGATCCTTCCTGGCACGGTCTAACTCGGACTTCATGATTTGCAGCAACGCATCGGCGGGCTTGGTTGTGGCTTTATCTGCGGCAGCCGCAGCCGCCACCAACGGCAAGCACGTGAGCTGCGCGGCCAGAAGCCACGAAGTCGCGAGGCGCCTGGTGAGTCTGGGCAGGGGAAAAACGCGTTGCGGCGGCTGGTCCACTTGCTTAATGTTCATTAAATTTTGGCTCCCGGTACAGAAAAGCTTCGTCATAGTTGGGTTAATTGGCGAGTATGCCTGAGCGACTTATCTAGTGCAAATCAGGGTTCCCAAAGCGTTCACCCGGGTGCAACCGTGCGCCGCGGACGAATTCCATCGCCGAAATCTGTTTGCGCCCCTCTACTTTGACGTGATTTAGCGCCAGAATGGTTGCGGCCCCGCAAACGACGTGCAACGCGCCTTTAAGTGGCAACAGCGTTCCCGGCGCCTCGCCCGATGCTTCGCCTGGCACCGGGTGCCCCAGCAGGTGGCAAGTCTGCCCTCGGAATTCCGTATACGCTCCCGGCCAAGGTGTGAATCCCCTCATGCGGTTGTAGATCTCCTGCGCCCTCCGTGTCCAATCGATTTGGCCATCCTCCCGCTTGAGCATCGGCGCTAAGCTCGCCGCCTCATTGTCTTGCCGGCGCGGCGTGATGGTTCCTCGATCCAGGCCGCGAAGCGACTCCGCCATCAACCCCGCGCCCGCTTCTGAAAGCCGCGCCGCCACCTGCGGCGCGGTTTCCTCCGGACCGATCGCCAGTTCCTGCTGCAGCAGCGTGTCGCCCGTGTCCATGCCGGCGTCGATGAGCATGGTCGTGTTCCCGGTGAGCGATTCTCCGTTGGCAATCGCCCAATTGATCGGCGCCGCTCCGCGATATTTCGGCAGCAGGGAGGCGTGAAGGTTGCTCCAACCCAAACGCGGAATGGTGAGTAGCCGCGCGGGAATGATCTGCCCGTACGCAATAATCACCACCGCATCCGGCGAGAGCGACCGTAGCTGTTCTTCGGCCTCGACCGAGCGGATTTTTGCCGGCTGGAAAACGGGCAAATTCGCCGAGAGCGCAACTTCTTTCACCGGTGAGAAGGACAGTTCCTGGCCGCGACCGCGGGGACGGTCGGGCTGCGTGAACACCCCGGCCACTTCGAAATCGCCTTGTTCGAGAAGATGTCTCAACGCAGGAACGGCAAATTGCGGCGTGCCGCAGAACACGATCCGCAGACGGTTCATTGGTTGCTTCGAACCTCAAGCCCTGCCTTTTACCACTCGCCTTCTTTCCGTAGCTTCCTGATCTTTCGCTTGATCAGATCGCGCTTCAGCATGCTCAGATGCTGCAGAAAGAGAATTCCGTTCAGGTGGTCGATTTCGTGGCAGAACGCTCTTGCCAGAAGATTCTCGCCGCGAATTTCGAACGTCTCGCCCTTCAGGTTCTGCGCGCGCACGGTCACAAATTGCGGACGGACAACATACCCGCGAAAACCGGGGATCGACAAACAACCCTCTTCTTCGCGCACTTCGCCTTCAGCGTGAATGATTTCCGGGTTCACCAGCACGATCTTCGCTTCGGGGTTCTTCCCGCTCGAGACGTCGATCACTGCGAGACGCAGGCTCTTCCCGATCTGCGGCGCCGCCAGCCCTACGCCCTGCGCGGCGTACATCGTCGCGAACATATCTTCGGCAAGCTGCTCGAGCTCGGAGTCGAATTTCTGGTGTACCGGCGTGGACCTTTCAAGCACAGGGTCGCCGTACTTCACGATGGTGTAGAGTTTTCGCGGCGGAGCTTCGGCGGCCAGTTGCTTTGCGCCGGATGTCGGCTCAGAACTCGTCGATTTGTTGGGCATAGCTTTCGAAATTCCGCCGCAGCTCGGCGAGTGAATCTCCTCCAAATTTTTGCAGAAAAGCATCCGCGAGCACAAGGGCTACCATCGCCTCTCCGGCAACGCTGCCCGCCGGCACCACGCACCAATCCGAGCGCTCGTAGGCCGCCTGCACCGGCTCCTTCGTAACCATGTCCACGGTCCCGAGCGGCTTGCGCAGTGTCGAAATCGGCTTCAGGTACCCGCGAATCGCCACGTCTTCGCCGTTCGTGATACCGCCTTCGAGCCCGCCGGCGCGATTGCTGCCGCGCCGGAACCGCCCTGCCGCCTTATCGTAGGAGATTTCGTCCTGAACCTCGCTGCCGTAGGAGCCCGCCGCCAGCACTCCTGACCCAATCTCCACCGCTTTCACCGCTTGCACGCTCATCAAAGCCTGTGCCAGCCGTCCGTCGAGCTTTTCGTCCCACTGCGCGTGCGAGCCCAGCCCGACGGGAACGTTGTGCGCCACAATCTCAAACACCCCGCCCACCGTGTCTCCGGCCTTCAGCGCAACGTCCACTTCCGCCTTCATTTTTTCCTGGGTCGGCGCATCAACGCAGCGCAGCGGCGATTCGAGGTCCTCGGAAACCGCCTGTATTTCGTGCCAAGTCGCCGAGCGTTCAAGCCTTGCGTGCCCGACCTGAATCGTATGACTCGCTATGTCCGTGCCGAATTGTTTGAGCAACTGCTTCGCAAAAGCCCCGGCCGCGACCCGCGCGGCGGTTTCCCGCGCCGAAGCCCGCTCCAGCACAAAGCGCGCATCATGAAAATTGAACTTCTGCGAGCCGGCAAGGTCCGCATGGCCCGGTCGTGGTGCTACGAGCTTTCGCGATTCCGCCTCAGGAGCCGATGTCGCCTCAACGGGGAGGATTTTCTGCCAGTTCGCCCAATCCCGATTTTCAATCCGCAACGCGACCGGCGCGCCAATCGTGCGTCCATGCCGCACCCCGGCAAAAATGTCGGCTCGGTCCTTCTCGATCTTCTGCCGTCCGCCTCGGCCATATCCGAGTTGGCGTCGGTGCAGCTCGCGATTGATCAATTCGACATCAACCGCCAAGCCAGCCGGAAGTCCCGATACAAAAGCCAGCAAAGCTTGTCCGTGCGACTCACCCGCGGTGCAGAAGCGAAGCATAAACTATCAAGTGTATCGGGCACCGCCCGCTTCCGTCCAGCATGCTTGCTTTGGAGCGCAACGGCCTGGCCGCCGCTTTTGGGTTGCGCAAACCAAGCGTCGTTCTTGTCTCGTGCGGCCTGCCTTCAGCGTGCCCCGGCCAGGAACGAAGGCCGGCCGGTAGCCATGTCGAGCTGGCTTCTCTCTAAGAGCACCTCACGCAGTGAATAGAGACTGCTTCACAGATCCGTGTTTACGCCGCTAAGGAAGCCGCCAAGATGTCCGGTGAGCGCGACGACCAGTACGCCGGCCAGCTCCAGCACCACGCGCCACCTGGGGGCCGACCACCCCTGGCTCCGCCGCGTCCGGTAGTGAATCCACCAGCTCACCCAGATAATCACCGTGGAGCAGCCAGCAGCCAAAAGATGCCACAGCAATACGCCCTTGAGCCGGTGCCCTTCCAATTGCCATTGCCACGCCACGAGCCCCGTCAGAATGGCCGGAAAAACCGACAGCGCGGCGAGCGATAGATTAATGTATCCGGCCGTAGCCAAGTCCTCGCGCTTGATCCACACACCGAGCAGATCGAGCGCAACAGCCGCAATAAAAAGCGCAATCGGGAAGTGAATCAGCGCGACATGCTGGGCATGTTTTGCCAACAGCACCGTTCGCCAGTCAAAAGGGTTCATGGCGTCCCCTACTGGACCACAACCTTGGCGGTCATTTTTGGGTGGATCGAGCAGAAGTACGTGTACGTTCCCGGCTTCGTGAAGGTGTAGGAAAACGAGTCATCCGTGTCGAGAGCCTTCGATTTGAAGGTGCTCTTATCCTCGCTGACAACCGTGTGCGGTATGTCGTCGCGGTTCGTCCATTTCACCGTCGTTCCCGTCGCGACGGTAACCGTTACTGGCGAATAGGTGAAATTGTCGATCTTTACATCCACCGGCGCCGACGACGGCTGCTGGGGCAGCGGTTGTGCTTCCCTCCCGGCCGTAACAAACAGCGCCAGCCCAACTCCGACCGGCAACGCAAACCGACACCAATACATCTTCAAACGCATGACGTTTTCTCCTTGTTTCGAACTTTCTTGATCTTCGCTTGGCGTTCCAGAGGCCGGCCGGGAAATTCCCGACTCAGCCCAGGCTGCTATCGACAATCGCCAGCGACTGCTGTCCCCTGACGAAATTCACGTCCGTGATCCCCAGAAGCGCGCGAAGCTGCTCCGCGGGAACTTTCATCGGACCGGGTGAATCGGCCTTGCCCGGTTGCGGCTGCGGAAACGCCGTTGAAGCCGCCGTGTGAAACGTCACCGTGCCTTCCACCTTTTGCATCGTCTGGTGAATGTGGCCGTTCAGCACCGTTGCTGATCCGAAGCGTTTCAACATCGTCAGCACCTGCGCGCTATCCTCGGTTCCCCATCCCCATTCCGGGTAAACCGACCAAAGTGGAATATGGGCGAACACAATAATGGGCACGCTGCTCGACAGCGGTTGCAGGTCCCGTTCGATCCACGCGAGTTGGTCCGCTCCGAGCGAGCCAAGTCCGCCCGCCTTCAGATTCATCACGTTGACCAGGCCCACGAAGTGCACTCCCTTCTTGTCAAAGCTGTACCAGCCAGCACCTTGCGAATTTTTGGCATAGCGCTCGAGGTACTGCTTCCCGTCGTCCCCGATCACATCGTGTTCCCCGGGCACAAAGAATACGTCCTTCGCCACCGCCGACTTTAGGATCTGGTCAACCGTGTCGAACTCCTCCGGCCTCGACAGATGGCTGATGTCCCCCGTGTGCAGCAGAAACTCCGGGGGAGTCGGCAGGGCATTGAGTTTGTCGACCGCCGCTTTCAGTGTCGCCACGACATCCGTATTCGCCGGCTTGTTGAAGCCCATATGGCTGTCGCTGATCTGCGCGAAGCTAAGCGCGCCGTTTGCTTTAGCTGCATCCTCTGTGGTGAGCGCGCTGAGAGCATAGGAGTTCAGCACACCGCCCTTCATCACGCAGAGCGTCCCGGTCCCCGCCCATGCCATGCACTTCAAAAACCCCCGACGGTCGATTCCGTCATGGTTATGGTTCACCACAATTTCGTCTTTTCCTCGAGCCACGTGTTTTCTCCTCGCTACACGCCCTGATAGGTCCCATCGGCGGTGGCGCAAGCTTGAAAAGAGAAACAAACTCGCGCCACCCTTGGACGTGTTCTGGCAATGGAGACCAGCAGGTTCGCGGTTTTATTCCCGGGCGAAAAAATGTCATCCCGCAGGGATCTCATCCGGGCCTCTTCGCCTTCTCTTCTCTAAACTGCCCACGAAAGGGAATAAAATCGAGGCCGCGGTAGTTATAGCTAACAGAGACGACCGAGGTTGGCTTGGGCGTGGTGGAACAGGAAGAGAGAAAACGGTTCGAAGAATGCGTCCTGCCGCATCTCGATGCCGCTTTTAACCTGGCGCGCTGGCTCTTGCGCCGCCGCGAGGACGC